>JBCCCZ010000122.1:0-8092 GCA_039033255.1 Pseudomonadota bacterium | reverse complement strand
CGACAGCGACAAACTGCGGAAAGAAGGCAGCAAAGGTCAATATCGCCTTGGGATTGCTGAGAGCTACAAGGGCTTCGGCCCTAAAAGCACTGCCCATAGAGTCACGTGACCTCTGGGGCCTTTGGACCGACCATCGGCGCGCCGGTGTCGATGGGCTACCTGCCTCGGGCGCTGAGCAAGGTAGATACACTGGTTTTTGGAGAGGTCCGGGGTAAGCGGCTGCCAGCGCGCGTGGCCACGCTGCCCTTTACACCTGCACGGTTCAAAAGATGAGAGGCTCAAAAGGAGGGACAAATGAAATTTACCGAGGAGCATGAATGGCTGCGCGAAGATGGCGACACAGTGATCGTTGGCATCACCAAACACGCGGCCGACGAACTGGGCGACATTGTTTTTGTCGAACTGCCTGACGTGGGCGCCAGTGTCAGCAAGGACGATGAGATCGTTGTCATAGAAAGTGTCAAAGCGGCCTCCGATATCCTTGCCCCGGTGGATGGGGAGATCGTCGAGGTAAACGAGGCCATCGTGGATGAGCCCGGCAAGGTGAACGAGGACCCCCAAGGCGAAGCTTGGTTTTTCAAGATCAAACCGAGCGATGTCAGCCAGATGGACGATATGATGGATGAAGCGGCCTATCAGGACTTCATCGCGTGACGCAAACTGCCGGAGAGATTTTAAGCCTCCGGCAGGGATATTTATAGCCAGAAGAAGACCTTAGGCATGTGCAGACCTTCCCCGCACAAGAAACACGATCCGGAGGCCAGATGGACCCTGCCCGATCCCGTGTTCTTTGCCTGCAGGGCCTGTCACGTCCTCGCTCACGCGTTCTTGAAAGCTTACCCTAGCGCCGGATTTCACGCGATCTGGTCCAAGCCGGTGGAAAGGTACACCGGCCATCATAGTGTCGCCGCACACGGCACACTTGCCTTCGACTGCCACGGCTGCGTCTTCTTCGATCGGCTTGTGGCACATAGGCACGCTAAAGCACGCAGATGGTGGCCAGGGCGGCGTGCTCGCCTGATTGACCCGCCGACGGACCTGTTGATCCGCGAGGCAAAAGCCAAAACAATCCTGGTCTTTGGCTGCGAGAGCCCGGCCAATTCCTCAACGATGCGCTGCCCAGAGCACGCGCCTTTCTTGCCTGTTTTCCACCGCCCGAACGCGCCGGCGGCCCATTCCAAAGGAGGATGACCCATGCCCTTTGAACCCACCGACTACCTTCCCTATGACTTCGCCAATCGCCGACATATCGGCCCCTCGCCCGAGGAAATGCAGGCCATGCTGACTGAGCTTGGTGTCGAAAGCCTCGATCAGTTGATCGATGAAACGGTCCCTGCCTCCATTCGCCAGAAAGAGCCGCTTGATTTCGGCAAGGCAAAGTCTGAGCGAGAGCTGATGCACTATATGCGCGTGACGGCGTCCAAGAACAGAGTGCTCGTGAACATGATTGGCCAAGGCTATCACGGCACAGTCACGCCGCCCGCGATCCAGCGAAACATTCTGGAAAACCCCGCTTGGTATACCTCCTACACACCCTATCAGCCTGAAATCAGCCAAGGCCGCCTGGAAGCGCTTTTGAATTTCCAGACTATGGTGAGCGATCTCACAGGGCTTGAGATTGCCAATGCTTCACTCCTGGACGAGGCCACCGCCTGTGCCGAGGCCATGACCATGGCGCAGCGCGTGTCGAAATCCAAAGCGACCAAGTTCTTCGTCGATCGTGATTGTCACCCTCAGAACATCGCCGTGATGAAGACCCGTGCCGCACCCTTGGGGATCGAGGTGATCGTCGGCAGTCCGGACAAAATGAACGCGGACCAGGTGTTTGGTGCGATCTTCCAATACCCTGGAACATATGGACACGTGCGTGATTTCACCTCTCACATAAGCGCGCTGCATGAACACAAAGCGGTGGGCATTGTCACGGCCGACCCCCTCGCGCTGACACTGCTCAAAGAGCCGGGCGCCATGGGCGCTGACATCGCTGTCGGCTCGACGCAGCGCTTTGGTGTCCCGATGGGATATGGCGGCCCACATGCGGCCTATATGGCCTGCAAAGACGCAATGAAGCGCGCTATGCCCGGGCGCATTGTCGGCGTGTCGATCGACAGCCATGGCAACCGCGCCTACCGTTTGTCCCTGCAAACCCGCGAACAGCACATCCGGCGCGAGAAGGCCACGTCCAACGTCTGCACGGCGCAGGCGCTTTTGGCCGTCATGGCATCGATGTATGCGGTGTTCCATGGACCGAAAGGGCTCAAGGCCATCGCGCAGCGTATTCATCGGAAAACGGTTCGACTGGCGCGCGGGCTCGAAGAGGCAGGCTTCAAGGTCGATCCCAAATCCTTCTTTGACACGATCACTGTGGATGTGGGGCCTCTGCAATCTGCTGTGCTGAAATCAGCAGTTGATGAGGGCGTCAATCTGCGGCGCGTGGGCGAAACGCGCGTGGGTATCACGCTAGACGAGTCTATCCGGCCGAAAAACATCGAAGCGGTCTGGCGCGCGTTTGGATTGACCAAAACAGACTGTGAATTCGCGCCCGAGTATCGCGTCCCGGACGGAATGCACCGCCGGACCGATTACCTCACCCACCCGATCTTTCACATGAACCGAGCCGAGACCGAAATGATGCGCTACATGCGGCGGCTCGCCGATCGCGATCTGGCATTGGATCGCGCCATGATCCCGCTGGGATCGTGCACGATGAAGCTCAATTCCGCCGCGGAAATGATGCCTGTGAGCTGGCGCGAGTTCTCTCGCCTGCATCCATTCTGTCCTGCGGATCAGGCACTTGGCTACAAGGAGCTGATCGACGATCTGAACGCCAAGCTCTGCTCTATCACAGGCTATGATGCGATCTCTATGCAGCCAAACTCTGGCGCGCAGGGCGAGTACGCAGGACTGCTCACCATCGCTGCCTATCATCGTTCGAATGGGGAAGGTCACCGCAATGTGTGCCTCATTCCGATGAACGCCCACGGCACCAATCCGGCCAGTGCACAGATGGTGGGTTGGAAAGTTGTCCCTGTAAAGTCAGCGGAGAACGGCGACATTGACCTCGATGATTTCCGCGAGAAGGCAGAGGCGCACTCTGAAAACCTGGCGGGGTGCATGATCACCTACCCCTCCACCCATGGCGTGTTTGAGGAGCATGTGAAGGACGTCTGCCAGATCGTGCATGACCACGGCGGGCAGGTCTATATCGATGGGGCGAACCTCAACGCCATGGTGGGCCTGGCGCGCCCCGGCGATGTGGGCGGTGACGTGAGCCATTTGAACCTTCACAAAACCTTCTGCATCCCCCATGGCGGCGGCGGTCCCGGCATGGGGCCAATCGGTGTAAAGGCGCACCTGGCAGCACACCTTCCCGGCCATCCAGAAACAGGCGGCACGGAAGGTCCTGTGTCCGCGGCACCGTTCGGATCGCCCTCCATCTTGCCGATCAGCTATGCCTACACGCTGCTCATGGGCGGTGAAGGGCTGACGCAAGCGACGCGCGTGGCCATCCTCAATGCCAATTACATCGCGAAGCGTCTCGAAGGGGCGTATGATGTGCTCTACCGCGGCACGCAGGGACGCGTCGCCCATGAATGCATCATCGACACCCGACCCTTCATGGAGAGCGCGCAGGTCAGCGTGGATGACATCGCCAAGCGGCTCATCGACAACGGCTTTCATGCCCCAACCATGAGTTGGCCCGTGGCCGGGACGCTGATGATCGAGCCCACGGAATCGGAAACCAAGGCCGAGCTTGACCGGTTCTGCGACGCCATGTTGGCGATCCGCGCCGAGATCCGCGATATCGAAGATGGCCATATTGATCGCGAAAACAATCCGCTCAAGAATGCACCGCATACGATGGAAGACTTGGTGCGCGACTGGGATCGGCCCTACAGCCGCGATCAGGCCTGTTTCCCGCCCGGGGCCTTCCGGGTGGACAAATACTGGCCGCCCGTGAACCGCGTCGACAACGCCTATGGGGATCGTCATCTGGTTTGCACCTGCCCGCCCATGGAGGAGTACGCGGAAGCGGCCGAGTAGCGCTTGGCGGGTCAAACGGGAGCCTCCGGCGGGAGTATTTTTGGCCCAAAAGAAGCCTGAACCACTTCGGCTTCTTTTGGGCTTCAAGCACTCCGGGGGCTTGGGGGCCGGCCCCCAATCAATCCGCGCTGCGCAGGACCCGCGCGGGTTTGGCAGACATCGGGCCAAGCGCGAACCCCAACCCCGCCAGCAATGAGATCAGCGCGCCGCCCAGTACAACACCGATGGCCGGGCCCCAGGCGACCTCAAAACTGGTTTCCATGATGAACCGGCTGACGGCCCAAGCACCGCCCACCCCGGCGGCCAAGGCGACTGACCCGGCAGCGGCCCCCAGCAACGCCGCGCGCAAAGTCAAACCAGCCAGAATGCGGGCGCGCGTGGCACCGAGCGTTTTCAGGATCGCCGCCTCATAACTGCGCGACCTCTGATCCGCCGCCGCCGCCCCGATCAGGACCAAGAATCCAGTGAGCAACGTGATCGCCGCCCCCCAAGCCGTGGCCGATGCCAGCCCCGCCAAAAGCCCGCTGAATTGCTCAATCGCGTCGCGCACGCGCACAGCGGTCACATTGGGATAGGCGCGTGTGACATCTTTGAAGATCGCCGCCTCTGATGCAGCATCGGAATAGACCGTGGCCAGAAAGGTGTGCGGGGCACCGGCCAGCGCGGCCTCATTCATCACCAGAATGAACCCCATCCCGGCGGTCGAAAAATCAACATCGCGGAAGGAACTCAATCGCGCCGTCACATCGCGACCCAGAATATTGACCGTCAGCATATCGCCGATCTTGAGGCCCATCTCCGCGCCCTGCTCTGCCGAGAAGCTGACCAATGGTTCGCCTGCGTGATCGGGATCCCACCACTCGCCTTCGGTCACCGTCACACGGTCGGGCTTGGCAGCGGCATAGCTGACACCCCGGTCCCCTTCGAGGACCCAGTGGTTGCCCACGACCTCCGCCGCCGGTCGGTCATTGATCCGCGTGATGATGCCGCGCAGCATGGGGGCCTGATCAATGCGGGTGACGCCCGCATCACTTTCCATCCGGTCCATGAAACCGGGCATCTGGTCCTTCTGGATGTCCACGAAGAAGAAGGATGGCGCCTGATCCGGCAGATCCCGTTCGATCGCGCCGCGCAGGTTTTGATCCACCTGGCCAATCGCGGCGAGCACCGACAGGCCCAGCCCCAGCGACAAGACCACAGGCCCCGCTGTGCTGCCCGGGCCGCCAATTGCCGCCAAGGCCCACCCCAGTGCTGGGCGGCCGCGCATCCGCGGGCGCAGCGCCCGTGACAGCGATTGAATGCCAAACGCCGCCAGCACCAGCAGGCACAGCGCACCAAGGATCCCGCCCGCTGTCCACAGCGTCAACCAAAGCGTGCCGGAAAAATAGGATGCAGACAAAAGCAGCACCAGAAACAACGCCGCCGTCCAGACCAGAAACACTGGCGCTGGCAAGGCACGCGCTTGGGCCAACGCATCGCGGTAAAGCGCAGCCGCACGCACATCGCGTGCCCGAGCCAGCGGCCAAAGCGTGAAGATGAGCACCGTCAGCACCGAATAGAGCGCAGCCTCCGCCATCGGGCCGGGATAGGCGCTAAAGACAGCCGGGACAGGCAGGCGTGCCTCAATCACCGGGGCAAGCGCCACGGGCAGACCCACGCCCAGCAAAAGCCCCAAGGCAATGCCAAGGATCGCAAGCGCGCCCACCTGAAGAAAGTATGTCAGGAAAATAACCCTTTGGCTGGCACCCAAGGTGCGCAGCGTGGCGATGACATGGGTTTTACCGGCCAAGTAGCCGCGCAAGGCCGCTGAAATACCAACGCCACCCACGGCCAATCCGCTGAGCCCCACAAGCACCAGAAACGCGCCCAAACGGTCCACGAAATCCGCAGCCCCCGGCGCGCCGTTGCGGGCGTCAGACCACCTCAAACCGCTATCTTCCAAGGCGGCCTCCGCCTGCGCCTGCGTGGCGGCGAGATCCGTGCCGGGCGGCAAATCCAGCCGGTAGCGCGTGGTGAAAAGCGTCCCCGGGGCCAGAAGGCCGGAATTGGCAAGCGCCGTGGTCGACACAATCGTGCGCGGGCCCAGCGCGAACCCGGCGGTGACATTGTCAGGCTCCGCCACGAGTTCAGCCATCACGCGGAAATCCTGCGTGCCAAGACGGATCGTATCGCCGGGCGCGATATCCAAACGCGTCAAAAGCAGGGGATGCACAATGGCGCCGGGCATACCATCGCGCCCGGCCAGCGCCTCTTCCAGTTGCATATCGGGGCTAAGCGCCACTTGCCCGACCAACGGGTAAGCGCCATCGACAGCCTTCACCTGCGTCAGCCCACGCTCTTCATTCTTGGCCACGGCCATGGACCGGAAATCAACGATTTCTGAGACTTGAGAGGCCGCTCCCTCCATCCAGGCGCGTTCATCCTCGGTGGCGAAACGGTAGGTCAATTCAATTTCAGCATCACCACCCAACAAGCGCGCGCCTTCTTGCGACAGGCCTTCCGTGATGCTTTCACGCACGGTGCCCACGGCGGCGATGGCCGCCACGCCCAAGATCACACAGCCCAGGAACACGCGAAACCCGCGCAACCCGCCCCGCAATTCCCGCGCGGCAAATCGGGCAGCGATGCGCAGGCTCATGCAGCGGCCCCTGAGGAGGCGCTCGCCTCTGCAATGCGCCCGTCGGTGAGGGTGATCACACGGTCACAGCGCGCTGCCAGATCAGGCGCGTGGGTGACCATTACAAGCGTCGATTTATGCCGTTCGCGCAGACCAAAGAGCAGTTCAATGATCGCCTCCCCATTGGCGGAATCCAGATTGCCCGTGGGTTCATCGGCCAGAAGGATATCGGGGCGCGGTGCCGCCGCGCGGGCCAGCGCCACACGCTGTTGTTCCCCGCCTGACATCTGCGATGGGTAATGCCCCACGCGATCCGCCAGCCCCACAGCCTGCAACTCCGCCTCGGCCCGATCATAGGCATCGCGCTGCCCGGCCAGTTCCAGCGGCGCGGCCACATTTTCCAGTGCGGTCATGGTGGGGATCAGGTGAAAGCTCTGAAACACCACGCCAAAATGATCCCGCCTCAGCCGTGCCAGCGCATCCTCCGACATCGCAGTCAGGTCATGGCCCAGCGCCATGACCTGGCCAGACGTCGCCTGCTCCAACCCGCCCATCAGCATCAGCAGCGAAGATTTGCCGGACCCGGACGGCCCCACCAAGCCAACCGTCTCCTGCCCGTGGACATCGAGCGAGATCGCATCAAGTATCGACACGGGGCCCGCATTGCCCATCAGGGACAGCGAGGCATCTTGAAGGGATAGAACTGGATCGGACATGGAAAGCTCTTTGATTGCGCAACTGACATATGGGGTGGCTTCACGCATGGGCAAGGTGGCGGGCAGGATCGCGACTTGTGTTATGTTCCTGACCACGCCGGTCATGGCGGAAGAGGTGACGGTTCTGGCTTTGGGTGACAGCCTGACCCAAGGCTTTGGCCTGCCTGAGGCGGACGGGTTCGTGCCGCAATTGCAGCGCTGGCTGGACGATCAAGGCGTGGAGGCACAGCTGATCAACGGGGGCGTTTCCGGCGACACCACGGCTGGCGGGGCAGCGCGCGTGGCCTGGAGCCTGACGCCCGAGGTCGACGCGATGATCGTAACTCTGGGTGGCAATGACATGCTGCGCGGGCTTGATCCGACTGAGGCGCGGGCCAATGTGGCGAAAATCCTGCAGGTGGCAGACGCCCAGGACGTAACTGTCTTGTTGGTGGGCATGCAGGCACCGGGTAACTACGGTCAGGACTATAAGCAGGCGTTCGACAGCCTCTACCCTGACCTCGCCGCTATCTACGAGACCTTGTTTTTCGAGAACTTTTTCAGCGGGTTGGGGTCTGATGACCCTGCTGACCTGCGCCCGTTCTTTCAGGCAGACGGGATCCATCCCAACGCCAACGGCGTGGCGCGGATCGTCGAGTCACTTGGCCCATCCGTGATCACCTTGGTGCAATCAAGTTCCGAGCAGGATTAAAGCCCGTTATTGATGGCGGGTTTT
>JBCCCZ010000121.1:0-8290 GCA_039033255.1 Pseudomonadota bacterium | reverse complement strand
CGGGCGATCATTTCGCAAAAGCTCTCCACAGTGCAATCGGTGCCGCCCTTGAGGTGATGGGGATAGATTGAAAACCCCATCATGCCGCCGTTGTCCACCACCGCGCGCACCACGTCATCGCGTTTGTTGCGCTTGGCGGCGTGCCAGGCGTGCAGGTTGGCGTGAGTGATGGTGATGGGGCGTTCGGAAATCTCTGCGGCTTCGATGGTGGATCGATCGGCGGAGTGGCTCATATCCACCACAAGGCCAACGCGATTCATTTCCTTGATCACCTGACGGCCCATGCGGGTGATGCCGGGATCTTCGGCCTCATAACAGCCGGTCGCCAGAAGGGACTGGTTGTTGTAGCTCAGCTGCATGAAGCGCGCGCCGAGGGTGTGGGTGATTTCCACCAATCCGATGTCGTCTTCGATGGGGGAGGGGTTCTGGAAGCCGAAGAAAATTGCGGTGCGGCCCGTTTCGCGGGCAAGGCGCACATCATCACCTGTGCGCCCATGGAAAATAAGTTCGGGGAAGCGTTCAAACCAGCGGTTCCAGGCTTCGATATTCAGCACGGTTTCGCGGAAATTTTCGTGGTACGCGATGGTGGCATGGACCGCATCGACCCCGCCTTCCCGCATCTGGCGGAAGATCTTTTCCGACCAGTTGGCGTATTGCAGGTTGTCGATGCGGTAGGTCATTTTGGATCGCCCGCCGCGATGTAGGCGGTTTTGACCGTGGTGTAGAATTCACTGGCATAGGTGCCCTGTTCGCGGGGGCCGTAAGAGCTTTGACCGCGTCCGCCGAAGGGAACGTGGTAATCGGTGCCTGCGGTTGGCAGGTTCACCGTGACCACGCCCGTCTCCGCGTTGCGGCGGAAATGCGTGGCGCGGGCCAGATCGCGGGTGACGATGCCGGAGGTGAGGCCGAATTCGGTGTCATTCACCACGGCGAGCGCTTCGTCATAGCTGCCCACTTTGATGACAGACGTCAGCGGCGCGAACATTTCTTCGCGGTTGATGCGCATGGCGTTGGTGGTGTTCAGGAAGACGCCCGGCGACATGTAGAAGCCATCCGTCTCCATCTCCAACCGTTCGCCGCCGCAGGCCAGCTCTGCGCCTTCAGACTTGCCAAGGTCCACATAGGCGAGGTTTTCATCCAGCTGTTGCTGGCTCACCACCGGGCCCATCTGTGTGCCCTCGGCCAGTGCGTGGCCCACTTTCATTGCCTTGGCGCCTGCCACCAGTTTTTCGACGAAGACATCATGCACGCCTTCATGCACGATCAGCCGGGAAGAGGCCGTGCATTTCTGACCCGATCCACCGAACGCGCCACCAAGGGCCACAGCGACAGCGATGTCCAGATCGCCATCCTCCATGACGGCGAGGGCGTTTTTGGAGCCCATTTCCATCTGCAGCTTGGTGAAATTGCCCACGGCGGCCTGCGCGATGCCGCGACCCACGGGCACCGACCCGGTGAAGGAGATCGCGTTGATCTTGGGGCTTTCGACCAGCGCCTGACCCACGCTGCTGCCGGCACCCATGACCAGATTGAACAGGCCCGCCGGGATATCCTGACGCGCGATGATTTCCGTCAGGGCCACGGCGGAGGCGGGGGTGATGTTGGCGGGTTTCCAGATCACCGCGTTGCCATAGGCCAGCGCGGGCGCGATTTTCCAGCTGGCCGTCGCGGTGGGGAAATTCCAGGGGCTGATGATCGCCACCGTGCCCACGGGTTCGCGGCGCACATCCACCTCGATGCCGGGGCGGACGCTGTCGGCGTTTTCGCCGAGCTGGCGCAGGGTTTCATGGGCGTAGTAGGTGAAGAATTGCCCGGCGCGATAGACCTCGCCTTTGCCCTCGGCCAGCGGCTTGCCCTCTTCGCGGCTGAGCAGCGTGCCCAGTTCTTCGGCACGGGCCATCATTTCGTTGCCGATGGCCATCAGGACGGCCTGCTTGCGTTCGATCCCGTAGCCGGCCCATTCGATCTGTGCGGCGCGGGAGGCGGCGATGGCGTCATTCAGTTGCGCGGTGGAGGCCTGCGCGTAGTGGCCGACCACGTCGCTGAGATCGGATGGATTGCGGTTTTCGACGGTGCTTTCACCCGCCACCCAATCGCCTGCGATGTAGTTCTTGTAGGTCTCTGTCATGGGTCCCGCCTTTCAGATTCTGCGACGTGACTAGGCCACGGCGCGAAATTCAGGTCAAACGCAAAGTTCTGAATTGAATTTCAGAAATTCTGAATTTCAGCCGCCAGGATTGCAGCAACCATTGCCTGGGTGGCGGGGGTCTGGCGGTTTGCCTCTGGCGTGAAGAGAAAGACATCCCGGCTTGCGGGCGTGGTGTTGAGCGGCACAAAGGCCAGATCGCCACTTTGCGGCAACATCGCCAGACGCGGCAGGATCGTCAGCCCAACGCCTGCCCGCACCAGATTGAGGATCGACCCGGTGGAGTGCATCATCAGTGTTGCGTTCTCAAGGATGGGCTGAAACGCCTCGTCTTCGATCAGGGGGCAAAGCCCGTGGGCGATGAAGGTCTGATCGCGCAGGGCGTCCCATGTGAGGCGCTTTTCCCCGGCCAGCGGGTGCGCCGCCGGGCAGATCACGCCGAAGGGATCGGATAGCAGCTTTTGCCGTTCGTAGCCTGCCACAGGTCCGATGCTGGCCAGCCCGATATCCACGCGTTCATTGCGCAGATCCTCTTCTACCGCGATGGAATCTGCATCGCGCAGATCAATCTGCACCTCTGGGTGGCGGGCCATGAAACTGCGCAGGATGGGCGGCAGGACCACCTGCACGACAGAGGGCGTGGCCACAAGGCGCACATGCCCTTGTTCGGCCTTTGCGAGCCCTTCGATGGCAGCAACCGTGCGTTCGAAATGGGCTAGCTCCCGCGTGGCTTCCTGCCGGATCAGTTGGCCCAAGGGCGTCAGATGGGATTTTCGCCCGGTTTCAAACAGCGGCGCGCCGATGTGTTCTTCGAACTGGCGCAGCATCATGGACACGGCCGAGGGCGTCCGGCCAAGGCTGGTCGCGGCCTCGGCGAGGCTTCCTGTATCCGCCACGGCGCGAAAGCAGCGGAGCATTTCGATTTTGATGGCCATTTCAGGTTGGCTTTATTTCTGCAATCTGGTCTACAGAATTTCTGAATTCATCCAAGTTGCAAGCGAAAACGACCGTCAGACGGTTTGCACGGCGGCCACGGCCCGTTGCCACGCGGCATAGCGGGCGTCGCGATCCTCAGTCGTCATGGCCGGTTCAAAGCGACGTTCCAACGCCCAGCCTTTGGCGAAACCTTCCATATCCGGGTAGATGCCTGCTTGCATGCCCGCGAGCCAAGCTGCGCCCATGGCTGTGGTTTCCAACACCTCTGGCCGGTCCACCGGCGCGCCGATGATGTCGGAGAGGAATTGCATGGTCCAGTCAGACGCGCTCATCCCGCCATCGACGCGCAAGACCTGATCGCCCGAAGATCCCCAATCGGCCTGCATTGCCTCCATCAGGTCGCGGGTCTGGAAGCCCACGCTTTCAAGGGCGGCGCGCGCCAGTTCAGCAGGGCCGGTGTTGCGCGTCAGGCCAAAAACGGCGCCGCGGCAATCAGGTTGCCAATAGGGCGCGCCGAGACCGGTGAAGGCTGGCACCATGATCACGTTTTGGGTGGGATCGGCTGTTTCGGCTAAGCCTTGGGTTTGGTTGGCCGACGCAATGATTTTCAAACCGTCCCGCAGCCATTGCACCACGGCACCTGCGATGAAAATGGACCCTTCCAACGCATAGGTAGGCTTGCCGTCCAACTGATATGCAATTGTGGTGAGCAAACGGTTGGAGGAGGCCACAGGCGCATCGCCGGTGTTCAGAAGGGCAAAACAGCCCGTTCCATAGGTGGATTTCATCATGCCGGGTGCGAAACAGGCCTGTCCCACGGTGGCGGCCTGCTGATCGCCTGCCACGCCGAGGATCGGGATCTCGGCACCAAGTACGGTTTTGTCGGTCACGCCAAAATCAGCGGCGCAATCCTTCACCTCAGGCAGCATCGACATCGGCACGCCGAGGATCTCGCAAATCTCCGCGCTCCATTGCCCGCGTTTGATGTCGTAAAGCAGGGTGCGCGCGGCGTTGGTGGCATCGGTGGCATGGACGCGGCCACCCGTCAGCCGCCAGATGAGATAGCAATCCACGGTTCCAAACAGCAGATCACCGCTCTCTGCGGCTGCCCGTGCGCCATCTACATTATCCAGAATCCAGGCCAGTTTGGTGCCCGAGAAATATGGGTCCAGCAGCAGGCCTGTCTGGTCGGTCACAAGGGCTTTGTGGCCTGCGTCGCGCATCGCCTGGCAGGTGTCCGCCGTGCGCCGATCCTGCCAGACAATCGCATTATGCACTGCGCGGCCTGTCTTGCGATCCCAGACAATCGTGGTTTCGCGTTGGTTGGTGATGCCGATGCCGGCCACGCTGCCCGCGCCCGTTATGGCCTTGGTGCACGTGCTGATCGTGGTGGTCCATATTTCTTCCGGGTCGTGTTCGACCCAGCCTGAGGCGGGGAAATGCTGCGTGAATTCCTCTTGCGCCGAGGCAGTCACGCGCATGTCGGCGTCAAAGAGGATTGCGCGGCTCGACGTGGTGCCCTGATCAATCGCCAGAATGTGGGTCATGTGATGGCCTCCCTCATCCATGCGTCCAGCGCCGCGATCTCGTCTTCACTCAACCTGAGGCCAAGTTTCGAGCGTCGCCAGATGACGTCATCGGCGCGCTTTGCGAATTCGTGGTCAATCAACCAGCGCACTTCGCGTTCTGTCAGAGTTGCCCCGAAATCACGCCCCAGATCGTTCGCGGCCTTCGCTCCGTCCAACATCCTGGCCGCATCCGTGCCATAGGCGCGCACCAACCGGCGTGCCCATGGTGCATTCAGATAGGGATGGTGTTCGTGCAGTTGCGCGACCAGTGCCTCAAATCCATCCACGGCGAAATCCCCACCCGGCAGCGTGACGCCTGCTGTCCAGGGTCCGCTCAGCTTTGGGAATTGGCTGGAAACCTCTTTCATCGCACTTTCAGCCAGACGCCGATATGTTGTGATCTTGCCGCCGAATACGTTGAGCATGGCGGGGCCCTGCGTGTCCATTGACAAGACGTAGTCGCGTGTCGCCGCCGTGGCGGATTTCGCCCCATCATCATAGAGCGGACGCACACCGGAATAGGTCCAGACGATATCATCCTTGGTGACTGGTGTTGCAAAATACTTTGACGCAAATTCCAGCAGATAGTCGCGCTCCTCCGGCGTGCAGGCGGGATCGACGAACGGTTCTTCGTGGTCGGCATCTGTCGTGCCGATCAGCGTGAAATCCGTCTCATAGGGAATAGCGAAAATGATACGTCCATCGGGGCCTTGGAAGAAATAGCATTTGTCGTGATCAAAAAGCCGGCGTGTCACAATATGGCTGCCGCGCACAAGGCGGACCGTTTCAGAGGAATTGATCCCAGCCACGTTCTGGATGAGATGCCCCACCCACGGGCCACCTGCATTGATCAGCATCCGGGCCCGTTCCGTCCGGGTTTTGCCCGTGCTGCGATCTTCTACCTCAATCAGCCAAAGGTCCGTGCCACGACGCGCGGACAGAACCTTCGTCTGCGTCATCACCCGCGCGCCTCGCTCAGCGGCATCGCGGGCGTTCAGCGCCACCAGCCGCGAATCCTCCACCCAGCAATCGGAATACTCGAACGCCCGGGTCAAATGCGGTTTGAGCGGCGCGCCCTCGGGGCTGTTTCTAAGGGCCACAGATCTTGTGGCCGGTAAAATCTTCCGTCCACCCAAACGATCATACAGCATGAGGCCCAAGCGAATGAGCCAGGCCGGGCGGCGCCCCTTCGCCCAGGGCATGAAGGTATTGAGGATCCGGGAGGTGGGCGTTTCCGCGTCAAACCGCATGTCCGGGTCGATGGGCAGCACGAACCGCATGGGCCAACTGATGTGCGGCATAGCCCGCAAGAGTGTCTCGCGTTCCTCCAGCGCCTCCCGCACAAGGCGGAACTCAAAGAACTCCAGATACCGCAGCCCGCCGTGAAACAGCTTCGTAGAGGCCGAGGAGGTTGCCTGCGCCAGATCATCCTTTTCTGCGAGTGTCACGGACAACCCCCGCCCTGCCGCATCCCGCGCAATACCGCAGCCATTGATGCCGCCGCCGATTATGAAAAGATCGGCAATCTGGTCGTGGTCTTGCATGGGTGTGGCGGCCTCGTCTGCGCTTAAGGGACAGACTGCCGTGAATTCAGGTCCGGCTTCAATAAAAAACGGCGGCACCTATGGGAGGAAGCGGTGCCGCCGTTTCATCACGTCCAGCCCAAGGGAGGAGGAGAGGGCCTTCGGTTCTGTGCGAGGCTCTCGCCCCGGTATTTAAGGGCGGCGACACTGGGAGGAGGAGTGTGTCGCCGCCGTAACAGACGGAGCCCAAGGGAGGAGGAGAGGGACGTCTGAACTGTATTTCCTGAAACAGAGGCAGTGTTCGCCCCTTGTTATGTCATCCAAGATAAGGTCATGCTGCAACTGCACAATGTATATTTCCTCAATGCTGCTATGCAGCAAATGCATATGAAACAACTGCATGAATTTTGGGCAAAGCATTGCGTTTTCGGTGATTTTTCCGACGACCCTTGCACCTTGGGAATTTTCTGCCACGTAATGAAGCAGCAGAGATCGGAGAAGCGGCATGAATGACACGCGCGACAAGGTTCTTGCCGAATTGGCAAAGCTGGAACTGCCTGACGGCGGTGACCTTGTCTCTCGCGATATGGTGCGGGCGCTCGGGATCGCTGATGGTCAGGTGCGATTCGTCATCGAGGCCCCGACGCCAGAAATGGCCCGTCAGATGGAGCCTCTGCGCGCCGCGGCCGAACGCGCCGCCCTGTCAGTGGACGGCGTGGATCAGGCAACGGTCGCGCTGACGGCCCATGCCCCGGCGGCCAAGGCCCCGCCGCCAAAAGGGGAGGCCCCTTCGCTCAAGGTGGGTGGGCACCCGCAAGGAGGACAAAGTTCGATCCGCCCTGCATCGGTCCGGTCCATCATAGCAGTGGCCTCTGGTAAGGGCGGGGTTGGCAAATCGACCGTGTCTTCCAATCTCGCTGTGGCGCTTGCGCGGCTGGGTCGCAAAACCGGGCTATTGGATGCTGATATCTATGGCCCCAGCCAGCCGCGCATGATGGGCAAATCTGACCGCCCCGCCAGCCCCGATGGCAAGATCATCGAACCGCTCCACGCCCATGGGGTGACGTTCATGTCGATTGGATTGATGCTGGACCCCGACAAGGCGGTTGTCTGGCGTGGGCCGATGCTGATGGGGGCCTTGCAGCAGATGATCTCTCAGGTGAACTGGGGTGATCTGGATGTGCTGATCGTCGACCTGCCACCGGGGACAGGCGATGTGCAGCTGACGCTGTGCCAGCGTGCACAACCCACCGGCGCGTTGGTGGTGTCCACCCCGCAGGACGTGGCGTTGATTGATGCGCGCAAGGCGATGGACATGTTCAACACGCTCAAGACGCCGATCCTCGGCCTGATAGAAAACATGTCGCTCTTTCACTGCCCAGAATGTGGGTACGAGGCGCACATCTTCGGCCATGGCGGGAGTGTGAAAAGTTTCCCCAGCCGTTCTTATTTTTTAAACTCGTGTCAATGCCGGGGCCTCTGCGAGCTCGTCTTTTACGGCTTGACCCGAACGAATGGTTTTGACAATGTTATACAGCATTACGATTGTTCCAAAAATGTACATGCTTCCGCCGATCGCACGCATCCAATACATCGGAATTATTTCGTTCACAGTTTCCAAAAAGTTACCATAGACCAAAGTGCCATCAGGGTTAAAATCCTCCCACATTAAGGCCTGGGTAAATCCAGCTACATACATAGGCAAGGCATAGAGTATTATCCCCAAGGTCGCTATCCAAAAGTGGGCATTAGCCAATCCGACGGAGTATAGTTTGGTCTTACCCATTCTGGGTATGAGCCAATAGATCATTCCAAACGTCAAAAAGCCATTCCAAGCTAATGCTCCTAAATGTACATGAGCAATAATCCAGTCACTGAAGTGTGCGATGGCGTTCACGTTTTTTAATGACAGCATGGGGCCTTCAAAAGTTGCCATACCGTAACCTGTTATGGCGACAACCATGAATTTCAAGGTGGGGTCGGTACGGACTTTATCCCACGCCCCACGCAAAGTTAAAAGTCCGTTGATCATACCGCCCCACGATGGTGCTATCAACATGATGGAAAACGCCACACCTAAATTTTGCGCCCAATCGGGCAGTGAAGAATACAAGAGG
>JBCCCZ010000120.1:0-8426 GCA_039033255.1 Pseudomonadota bacterium | reverse complement strand
CGATTTCACCCGGCTGGTGAAGCTGCACCAAACCCTGCCCTGGCTGCATCACTCCGGCGGCGTTGTCTGCGAACCTGTCGACCTGCCCGCCAACAAACGCCATCTGGATATGCTCTATGCCCATATCCGCTGGTCCGACCGCTGCTTCATGGGTGCCTTCATCGGCGAGGAACGCGCGGGCCACGCCGTGGATATGGCGCGGATTGTGTTCGGCGAGACGGATAGCCCCACGCTCTACGCCGTCTGCAACACCAACGCGCCCTTGGTGATGGACGCCAATATGTCCGGCTCGCTCAAGGTCTACGCCCGCGCAGGTCAGCCAGTGGCCTGCACACCTTGGGTCCTGACCGGTGCCATGTCCCCCACCACCGTCGCAGGTACCCTCGCCCAAGTGCTGGCCGAGGCGCTGGCCACGCTCACCCTCGTGCAACTCATCAACCCCGGCGCGCCGTGTCTCATGGGGTCATTCGCCTCCACCATGTCGATGCAAACCGGCGCACCGACCTTTGGCACACCAGAGGCGGGTCTCATGGTACTGGGCGCGGGCCAACTGGCGCGGCGTCTCGGCGTGCCGCTGCACACGGTGGGCACGCTGTCATCCTCCAAACTCCCCGACGGGCAAAGCCAGCAGGAGGCCGCCTGGGGCTTGATGATGTCGCTTTTTGCAGGCGCCAACATTGTTAACCACGCAACCGGCTGGCTTGAAGGCGGCCTGGTCACATCGTTCGAAAAAACCATGCTGGATCATGACCTCTGCGGCAAGCTCGCCCGGTTTTTCCGCGGCATCGACCTTAGCGAAAACGCCCAAGCCATGGAGGCCATCGCCAGCACCGGCCCCGGCAGTCACTTCCTCGGCTCCGAGCACACCCAAGCCAATTTCATGTCCGCCCTCTTCCGCCCCTGGATGGCCGATGATGCCTCCTTCGAGCAATGGCAGTCCGAGGGCGGGCAGGATGCCGCCACCCGCGCCAACACCCGCTGGAAGGAACAGCTCGCTGGCTATGATGACCCGGGGCTGGATCCCGATATCGACGCCGAGCTTCAAGACTACATCGCCCTGCGCAAGTCCGAACAGCCTGACAGGGATTACTTCTGATGGGCCGCATCCTCATCATCGGCGGCGGCGCCATCGGACTTTCTATCGCCTACCATCTGGCAAAACGCGGCGCACAGGACGTGGTGCTGCTCGAACGCAATCAACTCACCTCCGGCACCTCATGGCACGCCGCAGGGATCGTCGGGCCCCTGCGCGCCACCCCCAACATGACGCGGCTGGCAAGCTATGCGCTCGATCTCTTCCCCCGGCTTGAGGCCGAAACCGGCCTTACCACCGGCTACAAACGCACCGGCGGGTACTGGCTGGCGAGGCAGTCCGCCAGGACTGATGAGCTGCGCCGCATCACCGATCTGGGCATCACCCAGGGCCTCACCCCCCAAATGATCAGCACGGATGACGTGGCCATGCCGGGCATCGACCTGACAAACCATGTCGGCGCGCTCTATGTGCCAGAGGACGGCAACGTGAATCCCGTCGACCTCTGCATGGCCTATGCCCGCGCAGCGAAAGCGGGCGGCGTGGACATACGCGAAAACGTAGAGGTGGCGCAGCTTCTGACGAATGATGGTCACGCCACCGGGGTCGCCCTCCGCGATGGCACCAAAGTCGAAGCTGACACAATCATCCTCGCCACCGGTGCCTGGAGCCGGGAACTGGCCGCCACCGCAGGCGTCCTCCTGCCTCTACAGGCGGTGGAGCATATGTATGTGGTCACAGAACCCATAGCAGACCTGCCCGACCCAGTGCCCGTGCTGCGCGATCTTGATCGGGGCATCTACATCAAGGGTGATGCGGGCAAGCTGGTGATCGGCGGGTTTGAACCCAATGCCAAATGCTGGGATCCATACGCTCCCGAAGGGTCAAGTCCTTTTCTGGAACTGCCCGAAGACTGGGACCAATTCACCCCCTTTATGAAAGCCGCGCTCGATCTGATGCCGGGCCTCGCGGAGGTCGGCATCCAGCATTTCATGAACGGCCCCGAAAGCTTCACCAATGACACGCGGCCTTTGGTGGGCGAGACGCCTCAGGTCACAGGTCTCTATGTAGCCGCTGGTATGAATTCCGTCGGCATCATGTCGTCGGCAGGCATCGGGCGGGCGCTGGCCGATTGGGTCATGGATGGCGCGCCTCCCATGGACATGTGGGAAGTTGACGTGGCGCGCGTCGATCCCCTCACCGCCGCGCCCGCCCATATGGAAGCGCGCATGGAGGAGGCCGTGGCCGACCTCTTCGCCATGCACTGGCCCTACAAACAACCCAAAGCAGGGCGCGGCTTGCGCCGATCCGCCCTGCAGGATCAATGGGCAGGGCAAGGCGCTCAATTCGGCCTCACCGCCGGGTGGGAGCGCGGGCTTTGGTATGCGCGAGACGCCTCCGAACGCGACCTCCCTTACACCGTGACCGCACAGCCGTGGTGGCCCATCGCCCAACGCGAGGCAGCCGAAATGGAGCACGGCGCGGCGCTTCTGGACCTGAGCCCGTTTTCAAAAGTCCGGACCGAAGGTTTAAAGGCGCTCAATAAGGTAACCACGGCCCAGATAGACCAACCTGTTGGCCGCGCGATCTATTGCCAGATGCTAAATCCACGTGGTGGCATTGAGATGGATGTCACTGTGACCCGACTTTCGTCCGACCTCTTTGAGATCACGTCAGGCGCGGCCACACGCGCCCGCGATCTGGCGTATCTGAAACGGCATCTGGGGGCGGTCAAGGATGTGACCGAACGCTATTGCACCATCGGCCTGATGGGGGCGGCGAGCCGCGATATTCTTGGTTCCCTCGTCTCGGCGTTGCCTGACCTCGCCTTCGGTCACAGCACAGAAGTCGACGTCTCTGGCCAGACCGTCCGGGCCACGCGGATCAGTTTCGTCGGCGAGCTTGGCTATGAATTGACCGTTGGCAATGATAGCGCGGAGACAGTATTCGATGCCCTTATTGCCACCGGCGCGCGGCCCATGGGCCATTTCGCGCTGGATGGTTGCCGGATCGAGAAAGGCTTCAAACACTGGGGCCATGATCTCGGCCCAGAGGTCACACCGCTGGAAGCGGGCCTTGGCTTTACCGTCGATTGGAGCAAGGATTTCACCGGCAAGGGCGCGCTGCTGAAACAGCGCAAGAACGGCATCACGCAGCGACTCATTCTGCTGCAAATTGAGGGTGAGGCGCTGATGCTTCATGACGAACCGATCTATGAAGGCCAGACCCATGTGGGTCTGACAACCTCCGGCGCGCGCGGGCCGCGCACCGGGCTCAATCTCGCATTTGGGCTGGTACGCACCCAGCGTGGTGAAACACTGGATGAGACTTGCGCCCGCCAGTTCACCGTGCGGGTTGCCGGACTGGACTACCCTGCAAAACCGCTCAGCCGCGCCCCGTTTGACCCGGGTGGCGAAAGGATGCGTGCATGACAGACGCACAGGTTGTCATCATTGGCGGCGGGGCGATGGGCGTGTCGCTTCTTTACCACCTGACCAAGATGGGTTGGTCGGATGTGCTACTGGTCGAAAAGAACGACCTGACCCATGGCTCCACCTGGCATGCCGCGGGCCTGTGCACCCATTTCGCCCACAACCCCACCATTCAGGAACTGCGCGCCACCTCCGTCCGACTTTACCGCGATACCTTGCCGAAGGAGACCGGCCAAAGCTGCGGCTTTCATCCCTCAGGCGCCATGCGCATCACCCGTAACCCCGACCGCATGGATGAGTTTCGCCACGTGGCGGGTCTGTCGGATTTCACCGGCTATCCATTGGAAATCCTGACGCCCGAGCGGATCGCAGACCTGCACCCCCTTGCAGAACTCGATGGCCTGCTGGGCGGGATCTACGAACCTGACGACGGCCACGTCGACCCCACACTCGCCACCAATGCCATGGCGCAAGTGGCCCAAAGCGCAGGCGCCACCATTAAGCGCTTCAGCCCAGTTAAAGCCATCGCGCGCGACGGCGACGCCTGGCGGGTGCATCTGGACAACGGCTCTATCCGCACACAGCACATCGTCAACGCCGCCGGCACATGGGGCTGGGAAATCGGCGCGATGATGGGCCTGAATATCCCCTCTGTTCCGGTGCTGCACCAGTATCTGGTCACCGACACCGTCGAGGACGTGGCCACCCGCATAGCAGAAGGCAAACCCGAACTCCCGATCATCCGCGACCCCGAAGAAAGCTGGTATGTGCGTCAGGAACGCGACGGGCTGATCCTGGGGCCCTATGAGAAAGACGCCCAAGTCTGGTCGGTCGATGGGGTCCCGCCGGAATTTGGCGCAGACCTGATGCCGCCTGATCTCGACCGCGTGGAGCACATTATCGAGGCCGCCATTGCCCGCATCCCAGCCCTTGCCAAAGGCGGCGTGAAATCCGTGATCAACGGCCCCATCACCTTCACCCCCGACGCCAACCCTCTGATCGGTCCCGCCCACGGTCTACAAAACGCGTGGCTGCTGACCGGCTCGTCCATGGGTGTCATGGAAGGCGGCGGCGCGGGGTGGTTTCTCGCCCATTGGATGACCCACGGCGCGCCGCCCATGGATGCGATGGCCGTGGACCCGCGCCGCTTCGGCGCATGGGCCGACCGCGACTACCGCGTGGCCAAAGCCGTGGAATGCTTCGGGCTTCAGTTCGGCGTGCATTACCCCCATGAGGAACGCCCCGCCGCGCGCAACATCCGAC
Organism: Pseudomonadota bacterium; assembly: GCA_039033255.1. Lineage (GTDB taxonomy): Bacteria > Pseudomonadota > Alphaproteobacteria > Rhodobacterales > Rhodobacteraceae > Roseovarius. Next base: position 3,698 of record JBCCCZ010000120.1, on the reverse strand, counting down.
ACTCCCCCATTCACCACCTGATGCTGGAACGCGGCGCAGTGATGGGGGTGGCCCATGGCTGGGAACGGCCCAACTGGTTTTCCGACAAACAGGGAGATACCGCAGAGCTGAGCTTCACCCGACCCAACTGGTTCACCCATGTCCGCCGCGAATGCCGCACCGTGTCAGAGGTTGTGGCGATGGCGGACCTTTCGGTCTTCTCAAAATTCCGCATAACCGGTCCGGGAACCGAAGACTTTCTGGAGGCTGTCGGCACCAATCGCGCACCAAAACCGGGACGCATCCGGTTGACCCATGCGGTCACGCCCGCAGGCGGGGTCCTGTCGGAATTCACTGTGGTGCGGCTGGGCGATGGCGGGGCCTATCTGACGTCTGCGGCCGCCGCCGAGGAGATGGATTTTGACCAGCTCACCCGCGTGGCTGAGGGTCACGATGTCACGGTCACCAATGTCACCGAAGAGATCGGCGTCATCGGCCTGATGGGTCCCCGCGCGGCCAAGGTTCTGGGCCATGTCTGCGACGATTCTATTGATTTCCCATGGCTTTCCCATCGGGAAATCATGATCGCCGGCAAACGCTGCCTCGCCCTGCGCATGTCCTATATCGGCGAACCCGGCTGGGAACTGCACGTCGCAGCCGAGAACACAGCGCGCGTCTTCCTGACGTTGGAGACTGCAGGCACCATGCATCACATCGGCTATTACGGTGCCTTTGCCGCCAATGCCATGCGCCTCGAAAAAGGCTACCCCGCCTGGGGCGCAGATCTGACCTCGGAACGCAGCCCGCTTGAAGCCGGGCTCGGGGCCTTTGTCCGCGAAAGCGTCGCACTGATGCGCAAAGACCCCTGGCGGCTCGTGCTGCTGGAGATTGTGCCGGGGGAGGTCGACCCCGTCTCAGCCCACACCGTCTGGCAGGGCGACCGCCCGGTAGGGATCGTGACCTCCGGCGCGCACGGCCATCGCACCGGCAAAACCCTTGCCATGGCCTATCTGCGCGATCCGGGCGCGAAGGACGGACTCAGCGTGTCCCTGTTAGGCGACAAACGTGCAGCCGTGATTTTGGAGGAGGTGCCCTATGACCCCGGCAACCTCCGTCTCAAAGAACAGGAGATCAGGACATGAATGAGCATCCTTTGCATACCGACTGGAGCTTTGATGGCACTGCCGCGCGGCGGGATCAGTATTATTCGGCGTCTCTCAAGAAGTTCATCCCGTTCCGCGACCCCATCGTCTTCAAACGCGGGCGGGGGCAGTATCTGTGGGACACGGGCAACCGTCGGTTCACCGATCTTCTGGGCATGAATGTCTGCATCTCCGTCGGCCATTCCCACCCCCGCGTGGTCGAAGCCGCGATGGCGCAGGCGCGCGAACTGACCCATTGCACGACCATGTTCTATCACCCCACACCAGCCCATCTGGCCGAAGAACTGGCGGCGACCATGCCTGCGGGCGAAGACTGGGTGGTGCATCTGACCAATTCCGGGTCCGAGGCCATTGACCTGGCGATGACCATGGCGCGGACTTATACGGGCAACCTCGATCTGCTGGCGCTGCGCACCGCCTATCACGGGCCGACTGCGGCGGCGCAATCGATCACGGGGATCGCCAGTTGGCGTCATCCCGGCATGCCCGGCAATGTCGCTTTCGTCGCCGAACCCAACCAATATCGCGGCGTCTTCGGGCCGGGCACGCAGCCCTATCTGGATGAGATTGACCGCGTGATCGCCTCCGCCACCTCCGGCCAGGTGGCTGGTATGTTCGTGGAAAGCGTGCAGGGCTATGGCGGCATCATCGAAATGCCACCGGGCTACATGTCGGGTGCCGCAGAACGGGTCCGAGCGGCAGGCGGGCTTTACATCGCCGACGAGGTGCAATCGGGTTTCGGCCGCACCGGCGCGCATTTCTGGGGGTTCGAGGCCGATGGCGTCGTGCCGGATATCGTCGTGATGGCCAAAGGGCTGGGCAATGGTTTTCCCATCGGGGCTGTGGTGGCCCGCAAGGCGATTGCGGAGCCCATGGCGGAGCGTTTCATGTTCCACACCTACGGCGCGAACCCGACCTCAGCGGCTGCGGCTCGGGCCGTGCTGGCGGTGATGCGCGATGAAGGTTTGCAAGAGAATGCCCGCACCGTGGGCGCGGCGCTTCTGGAGCGCCTGGAGGAGTTGAAATCGCGGCATCGGGCCATTGGCGACGTGCGCGGCAAGGGTTTGATGCTGGCGATTGAGATGGTCAGCGACCGTGACGCCAAAACGCCCGACCGCGACACGACCGCAGCCGTGTTTGAGGCCTGCCGGGATGCAGGCCTGATCCTGTCGAAATCCGGGCCATTCCAATCCACACTCCGCATGGTGCCACCCTTGTGCCTGTCGATGGAGGATGTGGATCAGGTGGCCGAGGGTCTTGATGCGGCATTTTGCAGCTTGTGAGGCGCCGCTCATCGCTCCCTTACGGGCGCGCCTCGCTCTTTCGTGAAGACGCGCTTCAACCGACTGTTAAGGCGTGGGTGATAGCCCCGTCGGTGTTATGGACATTGATGCCGATATCCTCGTCAGAGCGCCCCAGGAAAGCGCGATCTTTGGTTTGGTCAAAGCGCGTCAGGCCGAAATCGCGGCGCGCGCGCAGGAACATGGCGCGAACAAGGTCGGTGAGGCCAAGGCAGCCGATACGGACAACACCACCAGCGACAAAAAGCGCAGCGCCAATGGGTTGAGCGAGGAAGAACAGCGCGTCGTCGAGCAACTTCGCGCCCGTGACCGCGAAGTGCGCGATCACGAACAGGCCCATAAGCGCGTGGGCGGGCCGTATGCCTCCGCGCCCAGCTATGAATACCAAACCGGGCCGGATGGTCAGCGCTATGCAGTGGGCGGGCAGGTGCAAATTGATGCCTCCCCCATCCCCGGCGATCCCGGCGCAACCATCGACAAGATGATGATCGTCAAGGCCGCGGCCTTGGCCCCTGCAGAACCTTCATCCGCCGATCGCAGCGTGGCGGCCATGGCCAGTGCACAGATCGCGCAGGCCCAGGCGGAGTTGAACGCAATGCGCTCCGCGGAACGGCGTGGGGAAACTGTGGATAAGTCTTTTTAAGAGACAACCCGTCCCGGGCTTGACCCGGGACCTCAATTTGCGGCGATTGAAGGCACCAGAGGCCCCGGATCACGTCCGGGGCGGGGCGAGCTTTGCTCAAAGACCCGCTTTTGGTTCCTGCTGGGTGATGCAGTGAATACCGCCCCCGCCGCCTGCGATGTCAGGGATCGGAACCTGTGAGATCCGCCGACCCGGGAAGGCCTCTTGCAGCATCTCCGCCACCAGACCGTCCTCTCGAATACCATAATGCGGCATGATCACGCCGCCATTGCAGATGTAGAAATTGACGTAGCTGTCGCAAAACTCTTCACCCTCAACACCCGTCTGCAACTTCCATGCATCGGGCATTTTGATCAGCTTGATCTCGCGCCCCTTGGCATCCACCTGCCTCTCAAGTGCGGCCACATTGGCCTCGTGGATATGGCGCCAGTAATGGTCGGGGTCTTCATCGCTCTGGATCAGCACCACGCCCGGCGCGGCAAACACCGCCACGCCATCCACATGACCGTCGGTTTCCGTCTCTTCCACATTGCCAGGCAGCCAGATCACCTTCTCCGCGCCCAAGGCCTCCATCAGTTCTTCTTCGATCTGATCGCGCGACCAATCCGGGTT
>JBCCCZ010000119.1:0-8451 GCA_039033255.1 Pseudomonadota bacterium | reverse complement strand
CCTAGAAAGGTGGTGACACCACATGCAGGTCAGTGTTCGCGACAACAATGTCGATCAGGCGCTTCGTGCCCTGAAAAAGAAGCTGCAGCGCGAAGGCGTGTTTCGGGAAATGAAGCTTCGGCAGCATTTCGAAAAACCGTCCGAAAAGCGTGCCCGCGAAAAGGCCGAGGCCATCCGCCGCGCCCGCAAACTCGCACGCAAGAAAGCGCAACGCGAAGGGCTCCTCTGAAGCCAACGCGACATTAAGATGATTGAGACACCCCCGTGGCCTGGCCTTGGGGGTTTTTCATGTCTTGGGCAAACCCGGCCCGAAAGAAACACGCATCAACGGCCGGACGTGTGGCCAAGCACCATGGCCGCCGCCGTCCTCCAATAGAGGCGGTTCAGATCGCCCAGCACTCTGTCTCGACCAGATCGCACGATCTGGGAGGCGGGTCGAATGGCGAGGGGCGCATCCGCGGCAGGACCGTCTGGGTGTCGCGCTGACATGGAAGATAGCCGCGTCAGCAAGGTTTCTTCGGCTTCTGTAAGGATGACGCCATCTGCGTCTGTCACCCTGTCGCCCGGCCCTTCACTGCGAAAACTGATAAAGATCGCATCAAGCAGAGGATAGAATTTGTCCCTTCTCAAGTCCCGTGCGATGGCGTGTTCGGCCAAGGCGCGTGTTGCCCCGCGTCGCTGCCAATCGCGAAAGAGAATGATCAAAAAGCTCTCGTCTTCCGTCAGGTCAGAAAATCCAAGTGGCTCGCGGTCTGGCTCTCGCACGGGGTTGCCTCCTTGAGGTTGGGGATTTGGGTGGCGTGCGCGACCGAACTGACAGAAGCTTCTTTGATCTTGATTGAAAGGGCAATGCAAAGCCGCGCATCCTTTGGTATACGACAGTATACCATATCTTGACGTTGCTCCGAATTTATGACATTCCAACTATGCCAGGTGCCGAAGAACTTCGCTCCCACCACGCCGCGGCAGGCAAGCCAACCGCACAAATCCTCAGATTTACATCATCACCGCATCGCCACATCGGCGATGCAAAGGAGTGCGCATGACCCATCACGATCCCAACGTTCTGCCCGACACGATTGTCCGCCAACTGGGGCGCTTCGTTTCTGAAGCCGACCATAAAACGATGAGCCATGACGCCCGTGAAGAGCTGAAGAAGCGGATCCTCGACACCATCGGCGTGGCCATCGGCGCGCTGGATGGCGAACCGATCAAGATGATCCGCGAACATAACGAAGATTTCGGCGGCAAGGACCTTTGCACCTTCATCGGCGGCGGCAAGGGCGCACCGGATCGCGTCGGATTCTACAACGGAGCACTGAGCCGATACCTCGATTTCATGGACAGCTACCTCGCCAAAGGGGAAACCTGTCACCAATCGGACAACTTCGGTGCGGTCCTGGCGGCCGCAGAATACCGCGATGCCTCGGGCGATGAATTCCTGACGGCGATGGCGGCGGCCTACCAGGTGCAGGGTCGCCTTTGCGATGAAGCCCCGGTGCGTCACAAAGGCTTCGACCACACCGTGCAGGGGGCCTATGCCTCAGCCGCAGGCGTGGCCCGGGCGCTGGGTCTGGATGCCGAAAAGACGGCCATGGCGGTGGCCATATCGGGCACGTGCAACAATGCATTGCGATGCACCCGGACCGGCAGTCTGAGCCATTGGAAAGGACTGGCCTACCCCAACACAGGGTTTGTAGGCAGCCATGCCGCCTTCCTCGCGATGCGGGGCATCACCGGCCCCGAAGAGGTGTTTGAAGGCAACAAGGGTTTCAAGGACGCCATCGCGGGTGAATTTACCATCGACTGGGCCAAAGAGGATCTCGAGAACGTCAAGAACTCCATCATCAAGAAATACAACGCAGAGATCCATTCCCAGTCCTCCATCGAGGGCGCGCTGGAACTGCAGGCGGAACATGGGTTCACCTGGGATCAGATTGACCATATCGGCATCGACATCTTCGACGTGGCCTTCCACATCATCGGTGGCGGCGAAGAGGGTGACAAAACCATCATCCGGACCAAGGAAGAGGCCGATCACAGCCTGCAATACATGGTGGGCGTGGCGCTGATCGACGGCAATGTCCTGCCCGCTCAGTATGAAGGCGACCGGGTGACGCGCGATGATATCCAATCGCTACTGCAGCGCTTCACTGTCAAACCCAAGCAGGAATACACGGATCGCTTCCCCCAAGAGGTCTGCACTGATCTGGCCATCACGCTGAAGGATGGCACCGTGCACAAGATGACCAAGAGGGACTACGAAGGGTTCAACACGCGGCCCATGTCGTGGGACACGGTAGAGGCCAAGTTCACCAACCTCGCCACCCCCTTCACATCAGAGCGCACGCGCGTTGCCATCGTCGACGCCGTCAAAAACATCGAAGAGGTCCCGGCCCGCGAATTGGCCGCGATCCTCGGCAATCTCACCGTTTAACGTCAGAAAGGACATCCCATGCTGGATATGAAACCGAATGAAAAACGCGAACAATCCGACGTCTGGAAGAACCGCAGCTTCCCTTACGTGCCGATGAACGATCGCGATCCAAAACCACGCACGAAATCGATCACGGAAATTCGCGGGCCGTATTACGCCGTCACGCCGCACTCCTACACCGATGAATTGCTGCGCCTGATGGGCGAACATGTGGACGGCTACAAATACGCGGGCGGGTCCTTTTCGCTGATGCCCGCCGATGAGGTGATCAAGCTCAACCGCATCTGCCATGATCACGGCGTCTATGTCTCCACCGGGGGCTGGATCGAAAACGTGCTGGCCCGCGCACCGAACCACATCGACGAATACATCGAAGAATGCAAACGGCTGGAATTTGACATGATTGAGCTGTCCACCGGGTTCATTCAATTGCCGGTGCCCGATCTGATCACACTCATTCAGAAGGTGAAAAAGGCGGGGCTGAAACCCAAGCCGGAGATTGGCATTCAGTTCGGTGCAGGCGGGGACACGTCTCAGGCGGAACTGGAGGCCGAAGGCACGCGCGATCCGCAGATCCTGATCGACACGGCCAATGAATGCCTCAATGCGGGCGCGGACATCATCATGATCGAAAGCGAGGGCATCACCGAAAACGCCGATCCCTGGCGCACGGACGTGGCCGCCAAGATCATGAAACAGGTGGGCATGGACAATGTGATGTTCGAGGCGGCAGACCCGGAAGTGTTCCAGTGGTACATCAAGAACTACGGCATTGACGTGAACATGTTCATCGATCACAGCCAAATCGTGCAACTGGAATGCCTGCGTCGCGGCATCTGGGGCACGAAGTCCACCTTCGGACGCATCACCACGCATCGCTGACTGTGACTGTGACTGTGACGGTGAAAAAGGCTTGGGGCAGGCATTTGCCCCGGTCTGTTCTTCGCGCGGTGAATATGTGGCCGCCGTCATGACATGCTGAATTTCATCGTCTCCGTCATTCTTCTGATCGGCACGCCCGGCCCCGGGGTGCTGACCTTGGCGGGCGTCGGTGCAGCCTTTGGATTTCGCAGCGGACTGAAGCTTCTGGCCGGTCTTTTTGTAGGCCACAACCTAATTTCAATTTTTGTGATCACAGGACTGGCCGCAGCGGTGCTCGCGAACCCGCAGATCCGTACATTCCTGGCGACTGCGGTGACGGGCTACTTCCTGTGGCTAGCATTTCGCATTGCAACCGCTGGAACACGGATCGCATTCGTGGAAAAAATGTCGCCCCCGGGATTTGCCGGCGGGCTTGCCTTGCAAGCGATAAACCCCAAAGCCTACGCCGTCAGCACAGCCATCTTTGCAAGTTTCCCCTTGTTTGAGGATGATTTCATCCGCGAAGCGATTGTAAAACTGGTGATCTTCAACGCGATCTGGCTCGTCTCGCACAGCGCGTGGCTGTGGTTCGGGGCGGCGATCCGCAGGCTGGATCTGCCGCAAAGGACCCAGCGCAAGATCAATTTCGCCATGGCCGCAGCACTGGTAACGGTGGTAGCGCTCGCAGCCTGGCAGACATTTTTCGTTTGACGAAGGTTTGTGATCACAATCGCCGATTTGGCCCCTGAAATCATGAGAATTCGGCGAAAACAGTGTAAATCTCCCATGATTGACTGCTGACTCTGACGAAAAAATACACTATTGTTACGCTGCGGGGCGTTGCCATGCAGTAATGGTGTTGCCTTGCCGCACCTACTATCGGACACGCACAGGGGCCAGGCCCTCGTCGACGCATCCAGGAAGGTTTCAATCAAACTCAAACTGGAAGGAGCTGAGCAATGCTGAGCTTTGTTGTTGGCTGGCGTAATCGAATTCTGCGCCTTCTCTACGTTGCTGTTGCCAAACCCATCATTTTCCTCTGGGAGCCGGAGGAAGCGCACGCAAAAATGAAAGCTATGGGCAAACTTCTGGGGTCCAATCTACTGACCCGAAAGTTGACGGCTCTGCTGTTCAACTACCAGCACAAGTCGCTCAACACGACCGTGGATGGCGTGGCCTATCCCAACCCTGTGGGCCTGTCGGCGGGCTTTGACAAGGATGGGGAATTGACATCAATCTACCCCGAACTGGGCTTTGGCCTGGCGGAACTTGGATCTTTCACCGGCGATGTGACCGCCGGCAACCCCGGGAGGCGCCTTTTCCGGATGAAGAAATCCAAATCCATCCTCGTGTGGTATGGCCTCAACAACCAGGGTGCCGAAAAAATCGCAGCCCGGTTGTCAAAGGTGAAATTCCGCATTCCAATCGGTATTTCCGCTGCCAAATCCAATGTCACCCCGGACTTCGTGTTGCAGGACTCCATTGACGACTACCTCAAGACTTATCTGGCCTTCGCCGATATCGGGGACTACACCACGATCAACATCTCCTGCCCCAACACCCGGGACGGGGAGCCGTTCGCAGAACGTGAAAACCTGCGTCCGCTCTTTGATGCGATCCGCGCCAACTACATCGAAGGCAAACCTGTCTACGTGAAACTGGCCGCTGACCTCAGCCGCGAAGAGCTTGAGGAAACGCTCGATGTGGTGATGGAAAACAAGGACGTCATTCAAGGGGTCGTGCTGACCAACCTCGCCAAACCATCGGGCGAAGGAAAACATGAGATCAAGGGCGATCTGGCCTACCACAAAGGCGGCATGAGCGGCCTTCCCGTGCAACGCCTGGCCACGACCATGATCCGCGATGTCTATCGCTACACCGGCGGGGAAATCACCATCATCGGTGTGGGTGGCGTGTTTAATGCGCGTGACGCCTATGAGAAAATCACCTCCGGCGCCAACCTGCTCCACATGATCACCGCAATGATCTTCGACGGTCCTCAGGTCATGGGTGAAATCAACCGCGGTCTGGTGAAAATGCTGAAAGCCGACGGGTTCAAATCTATTGAAGAGGCCGTCGGATCGCGCAACCCGATGCCAGCAGAGCCGGGCTACTATCGCAACAAGCGTGAGCGCGAACAAAACACAGTTACCAAAGTGGCCGCCGAATAAGGCCATTTGATCACATCAGCAAAGGCCGCCGCGCGGAAACCGCGCGGCGGCTTCTTTTAGGTGGCCGTCGCTGTGGTCTGACATAATCCGCGTCGCCTCGGCGACCCGCACGGCCCCGTCACATCTCGAACACCTCGGGGCCCGTTACCCGCAGTTGGGTCCGCTTGCCGAAGAGAACGCTACCCCGGGACTGCCACGCGCTCTCAGAAACTGTACCCACAAGTCAAAGCGTAATTCAGCCCAACAAAACCCATGCCCCTTGCCCCCCCTTCCCCCGTCGCATATCTGGGCCCGGGGGAATGGCAGCACGGGCAAAGACATGACAGCAGCACAGATAATCGACCGGGTGCTCTTGGGGGGCCTTGTGCTGGTTCTCATCATCTCCATCGGCGTGCATCTTTACGATGTGGATGTCTTCAGCCTGCAATTCGCCAATGAAGACGGCGCGGTGGAATACGCGACCGCCTTCGCGCTGCTCTTTTGTTCCATGACCTTCGTCTCCCACGCAGGCACGCTTCGGCGTCGGGGCATGATCCTGGCCGCCATCTGTACCGCTTTCTACGGCCTCCTGTTCTTCATGGGCGCGGGCGAAGAGGTCTCCTGGGGGCAGCGCATCTTCGGCTGGGAATCCGGCGAATTTTTCATGGAAAACAACAAGCAGTACGAAACCAACCTGCACAATCTGGTGGTGGGGGATTGGCATCTGGCCAAGACCGTCTTTGGCACCGGCCTGACCACGGTCATCCTGCTCTACCTCGTGGCACTGCCCCTGCTTTATCCGCGTGTGGGGCTGATCCAGCGGCTGGCCGACAAATTCGCGATCCCGGTGCCTGGTCTGCGCCACACGGCGCTCGCCATTGCGGGCAGTCTTGTGATTGCCGCGATGGATCAAAGCCGAAAGTGGGAGGTCTATGAGCTGGTCTTCGGCCTGCTGATGCTGTCAATCATTGTCTTGCCCCAGAACCGGGATCAGACCCGGTAAAGCGGCTCAGAATTTTGCAAAATTCTGCCCAAGAAAATTCGAATTTTCTTGGGCATTTTCTTCGAAGAAAATGCGGGCCTGCGTCAAACCCACTTCGCCAATGGCGGCAGGCTCATCAGCACCGCATCCGCATCATGGCCCGTCGCCAACCCAAACTTCGTCCCCCGGTCATAGACCAGATTATACTCCGCATAGAGCCCGCGATGGACCAGCTGCGCGTCCTTGTCCGCCTCTGACCAATCCTGCACCCGGCGTTTTTCCACAAGCGGCACATAGGCCGGCAGAAACGCCCGGCCAATATCCTGCGTCAGGGCAAAATCCGCGGCCCAATCACCGCTGTTGCGGTCATCCATGAAAATACCACCCACACCCCGTGCCCGATGGCGGTGCGGGACGTAGAAATATTCATCCGCCCACTCTTTCAGCTTGGGATAATGCTCCTCCCCGTGGGGATCGAGATGCGCCTTCTGCGTGGCGTGGAAATGCGCGGTATCCTCGTCATACTCAATACAGGGGTTCAGGTCCGACCCCCCACCAAACCACCACGCGTTCGGCGTCCAGAACATGCGCGTATTCATATGCACCGCCGGGGAATGCGGGTTCTGCATATGCGCAACCAGCGAAATCCCGGATGCCCAAAACCGAGGATCATCTTCCATCCCCGGCACCCCGCGCGCGGCCATCGCCTTTTGCGCAGGCGGGGCGAGCGTGCCGTACACCTCGGACACATTCACGCCGACTTTCTCAAACACGCGGCCCCCGCGCATCACGCTCATCAAACCACCGCCGGCGTCTGATCCGTCATCACTGGCGCGCGTTGTCTTTTTCACTTCGAACCGGCCCGGCGCAGCATCGGCCAGAGGTCCGGTGTCGTGGCTGTCTTCCAGCCCTTCAAAGGCGGCCACGATCTGGTCGCGCAAAGCGCGGAACCAGGTGGCAGCTTGGCGTTTCTGTTGTTCCATATCGGACGTCATATCCTTCGCCATCGGATCACCTTAAATGTAAACTAAAGTTTACACCATTAATGCGCTGGGGCCGCCACCGGGTCAAGCAAAGTCCGTCCGCCATCCACCGTCATGATCTGCCCTGTCATGAAGCCGGAGCTGTCGCAGGCCAAGTATTGCACGGCTTCGGCCAGTTCCGCGGCTGAGGCAATTCGCCCCAGTGGGGTGTGCTCTTCAATGTCCTCTCGGAAGTCTGCATGGTCCTGCAGCGTGTCTTTCAAAGACGCGCTCATCACCGATCCGAACGCAACGGCATTGACGCGAATCCGGTGCGGTGCCAGCGCCACGGCCAGGCTGCGCGTCATCTGATCGAGCGCGGCCGTGGACACAGAATAGGCCAGCAAATCGGGATGCGTGCGCCGCGCGGCAATCGACGACAGGTTCACGATGGTGCCTGCAAACCCCTCTTCATCGCCCGCCTCTTCGGCCTGCTTGATCATCCGTTTGGCCACCAATTGCGAGGTGCGCAGCGCTGTCAGAAGGTTCTGCTGCAACAGCAATTCCACCGCATCATCATCGGGGTTCAGCGGGTCCGAGGGCACCAACTGCCTCGACCCATTGATCAGGATATCGACCCGTTCAAACGCATCGATCGTCGCCGACAGCAGATTGGCCAGCGTCAGCTTTTCCCGCAGATCGCCCGCAAAGTACCGCGTGGAAGAGCCCTCCTCGTTCTCGCCCAGCTCTTCCTTGAGATGCTCCTCATCGATATCGGCGAACATCACATTGGCGCCTTTGTCGGCAAAGTGTCGACCTATCGCCAGCCCGATACCATTGGCACCGCCCGTCACAATCGCAGTTTTTCCATCGATGGAAAACGACATGTCTTACCTCTCTTTGCAGGAAAATTGGGTGGGACTAACCGGACCGTGTACGATTGCCGGATTTGGGCCGATGTTTGGGTTTGACTGCAGACAACAGTTTGAAACGCGCATCGCCACCAAATTCGGTCACCTCTGAGAAGCTTTGTTCCAAGGACCCTTCATAAGGAAGATG
>JBCCCZ010000118.1:0-8627 GCA_039033255.1 Pseudomonadota bacterium | reverse complement strand
TCACAGCCACTTCCAGAACGCCCGGATGGGTCACGATCACGTCTTCCACATCGTTGGGATAGACGTTGAAACCCGACACCACGACCATGTCTTTCTTGCGGTCCACGATGCGGATGTAGCCGTCGTCTTCCATCACGCCGATATCGCCTGTGAGGAACCATTCGCCGACCATGACCTTGGAAGTCTCTTCGGGTTTCTTCCAATAGCCCTTCATGATCTGCGGGCCACGGGCGCCAATCTCTCCGACCTCACCGATGGGCAGTGGGTTGCCTTCGTCGTCAAACACGGCCACATCCGTGGAGGGGACAGGTATACCAATGGTGCCTTCGCGCGCCTTGCCCACGGGTTCAAAAGTCAGCACAGGGGAGGTTTCCGTCAGGCCATAGCCTTGCAGCACATCGCATCCTGTCACTTCGCGCCAGCGTTGGGCGACGGCCCCTTGCAAGGCCATGCCACCGGCACCGGCAAACTTCATGTGCTTGGGCGGGGAATGACGGAACCAGACCTCATTGTTGAGGCCGTTGAACAGCGTGTTCACACCGCTCATCCAGGTGATCTTGTAGTTCTCGAACGACCGCTTGAGGTTCGACAGGGGGCGCGGGTTCGGGATCAGGATGTTGCGCGCGCCGAGCCAGTAGAAAGACAGCATGTTCACCGTGAAGGCGAAGATGTGATAGAGGGGCAGGGCGGTCAGGATCACCTCTTCCCCTTTCTTCATATCCCCGGCGAGCAATTCCATCGCCTGTTCCATGTTCATGATCAGGTTGCCATGGGTCAGCATCGCGCCTTTGGCCACGCCAGTCGTGCCACCGGTGTATTGCAGCACCGCGATGTCATCCAGCGTCGTGTTCTGGTGGTACTGATCGGCCTCAATATGGGCTGTCTTGATACGCTCGCGTCCGGCTTGAAGCGCGGCGGGCAGCCGAATATGGGGCACTTCGATTTTGGGCAGCGCCTTGTCCCAGTATTTCTGCACCAGGCCCACGATGCCCTTGGGTAGGCTAGGGAAAAACTCCGCCACGCGGGTGACGATGATATTGGGGATGGGATGGCCGCGCGTGGCCTCCAGCACCTTGTCGGCGAACATGTCGATGGTGATCAGCGCGTGCGGCTCGGCATCTTCGAACTGCTTGGCCATCTCCTCGGACGTGTACATTGGGTTCACATTGACCAGCACGCAGCCCGCTTTGAGGATGCCGAAAGCGGCAATCGGAAAGCCAAGGCAGTTGGGCAGTTGCACCGCCACGCGGTCCCCCGCTGCCAGCCCGGCCACGTCACGCAGGTAGACGGCCATGGCATCCGACATTTCATCAACCTGTTTGAAGGTCAGGGTGCCGTTCATCCCGTTGGGCAGAACCGTGGTGAAGGCCTTGGCTTTGCCATAGGTGTCCGCCACGCTGCGGATCATATCGGGGATGTTGCGGTATGTGGCCTGGTCCAGCACGGGCCGTACATGGGCACCGTAATATGCTTGCCATGGCCGATTTTCATCTACCATTCTCGTGTCCCTCCTCCTCATGTCCCAAACGGGAGTAGCGGATTCTTTACCTTAGGAAAACGTGCAACAGAAGTGACGCAGCGGCACATTTCCGGCCGGTGCAGCGGATTGTCGGCCAATTGCGTTCGTGTCAAACTCAGAGCAAAGCGAAAGGAAGCCCCATGCGCCCTGTCACTCTTGCCGCAACGCAAATGTCCTGCAGCTGGGACATTGATGACAACATTGCCCGGGCCGAAGGTTTGGTACGTGAAGCGGCTGAGGCGGGCGCGCAGGTCATCCTGCTGCAGGAGCTGTTTGAGACGCCCTATTTCTGCATCACGCAAGATTATGACCACCTGCACATGGCCAAGACCGTTGAGGACAGCCGTGTCACCTCACATTTTGGCGCTTTGGCGAAGGAGTTGGGCGTTGTGCTACCTATGTCGTTCTTTGAGGCTGCAGGCACGGCACGGTTCAATTCGCTGGCCACATTCGATGCCGATGGCAGCCATCTATTTACCTATCGCAAAAGCCACATCCCTCAGTTCCCCGGCTACGAGGAGAAGTTCTATTTCTCCCCCGGTGATACGGGTTTTCAGGTCGTGGAGACGCGGTTCGGCAAGCTGGGCTGCGGCATCTGTTGGGATCAATGGTTTCCGGAAGCGTCCCGCGCCATGGCGTTGAAGGGCGCGGAGGTGCTGCTTTTCCCCACGGCCATCGGGTCAGAGCCCGCAGTGCCCGATCTTGATAGCGCAGGCCATTGGCGGCGTACGATGCAAGGCCACGCGGCCGCCAATATCATGCCTCTGGTCGCCTCCAACCGCGTGGGCCATGAGGCCACGGGCAACGTGGCGATGGATTTCTACGGCACGTCCTTCATCGCAGGTTACACCGGTGAAATTCTGGCAGAGGCCGATCGTGCGGAAGAAACCGTGCTGACTGCCACGGTCGATCTGGATGAAGCTGCAAAGTACCGGGTGAACTGGGGTGTTTTCCGGGATCGGCGACCTGATCTTTATGGGGCAGTGGCCTCTCTGGACGGGCGCGGGTGTTAAGCGACGCGGCAAAAATTTCGTGATCCCTCTATCATTCGGCGGAATTTCTGACTATTTCAGTCACATACCGTGCTGACTCGCTCGGCACTTTGCTGCGGTTTGATCCATGAGCGCATTGCTTAAACTGCCTGTCCACAATGACCGTCCGGAGCCTCAGGTCCCGGGCCACATGCGGTCGTTTCTCAATAAACTGCGGTTCTCTGCCACCACGTGCCGGGCCTCTGCCTATCTCGATATTCATGCGGCCTGCGCCATGCTTGACCCCGATGAGGACCGCGCCGAAGAGGCCCAGGTCAAAACCCTTTTGCGGGTTCTGGGCCAGGCGCTTGGTCAAGAGGCCGTGTTCCTTCGTCCGGGCGAAGAGAAGACCAGTTTTGACGAACGTTGGCTGATTGCAGCACTTTCGGCAAAAGCGGCCGGAGATGAAGACAGCTTTGCGTTTCTGATTTGTCGACGCATAGAACCTTCAAAACGCAGGATTTTCGGGCTTTTGCTGTCCGGGATTGCGAAATTCCTGACGGATTAAGTCAGTAATTTACCAAAGAAAAACAGATATTTATGCGTGTTTTGGTTGAAATGCGCGTGGGCTCCCGCTATCTGTGCAATGAACTTAGAATTACTCTAAACTAGCGGACACGAACATAGGACATCTGGAGACAGCCATGACACAAACAGCTAAATCTCTGACCACCGACGCGCAGACTGAAATCGTAGAGGCGTTGAACCAATCCGTTGCTGAAACGGTCGTCACGACGATGCTGGCGCAAAACTTCCATTGGAATGTGACGGGCATGGCCTTTGGGCCGCTGCACGCGTTGTTCCAGAAAATCTATGAAGATCACTTCGAGGCGCAGGATGATCTGGCTGAGCGCGTGAAGGCGCTGGGCGGGCATGCCAATGGCAAGTTGTCGGACATGGTCGCGGCCTCCAAGGTGGACGAGCATGATGGCCACGCATCTGCCGAGGACATGATCAAAACGCTCGCCGAGGCGCAGCGCACCGTGGCATCCACCATGGCGGCAGCCGCAGCCGTTGCCAGCGGCCATGGTGATCTGCTGACAGAGGATCTCTGCATCGGGCGCGGTCAAACCCACGAGAAATTTGCTTGGTTGCTGAGCGCCCATCTGGGTTGATCTGTGTTGGGAATTGAAAGGCGCGCCCCGGACGTTTCCGGGGCGTTCTTCTATGTGGCCTGCTCTGCGCGGGAGAGCGCACGAACGACCCGCCGCGCCAGCCAATAGATGCCAAGTGCCAGCGCGATGGAGACATAGCCGTCGATCGCATAGTGCCAGCCCAGCTGAACCGAGCCCATCAGGATGACCGCAGCGAAGCCGGTCATGATCCAGCCCCAGACACGAGATACCGAGAAGGCGTAAAGCGTCATCATAACGGTGCTCGCCACATGCATGCTGGGCATCGCGGAGATGCCTTTGACAGGGCCGTCATTCATGTAGCCATCGATCAGCATTTCCTGCAGGGGCAGGGCCCAGACGGGGCTCACCTCATTGAAGGCGTAAAGCTCATCCATCAGCGGGCGGAAATCGGTGCCGTAGCCCATCGCCTCGTAGTATACGGGGCCGACGGAGGAAAAGATGGTCGCAAGGATATTGCCGCCCACGATCCAGCAGGTGACATCCGCCAGCAGATAAGTGCGGTGCTTGTCATGGCGGGAGACGTTGAAACAGGCCACGAAAATCAGGAAATAGGCCAGCATCAGCCACAGGTGATAGGCCGCATTGATCGCGGTGGTGATCTGCGGCGTGCCTGTGACAGGCCAGATGATCTGCCACGGATCGGATCCGAAATGCAGCGCCCGATCCCACAGCGCGAACGTTTCATCCCAGGCAAAGGGGTGGATCACGGGGATCAGATCCTTGGCCACGGTGAATGAGCCCGCGAAGAGGCACATGGTCACAAAGGCAATCGCGCCGCAAAAGATGCGGTCGCGGTCGAACACGATGCTTTTGAGATCAGCCACGACATACTGGAGCGGCTTTTTCGGACGCACCTTCACGGCGACCCAGCCAAGCCGCCAGAGGAACAGGATGACCAGGAAGACCGGCACCTGAACCTTCAAAAGACTGATCAGCGTGGTGGCCGTACCGGACCCGAAATCGCGCCCGAGCAGCAGGCAAATGGCGTAAACAGCGATGAAATGCAGCCCCACAAGCGCCATCAGCGCGCGATTGCGCCACATTGCGGGAAGAATGGCGGAACGTCTGTCCGCTATGTCGGCTTGCATCACCATGGCCTGCCCCTCATGCCTGCTCTTTTTTGTCTGAATGTCAGAGGAAATAGGCCTGCGCCGGGTCGAAACGTGGAATTTTTGGGGCAGATGCCGGGGCTGTGGCGTGCTTTGGGCGTGACTATCTCAGGCCCAGATGTCCCCGATGGTGAAGCCTTCCGGGAAAGGATCTGTCGGATCCAGCATGTATTGGCTGGTGCCATAGATCCATGCCTGTCCTGACAAGCTCGGCACGATGGCGGGGCGGCCTGCGACCTCTGTCACCTCTTCTATCCGGCCGGTGAACGTGGTGCCCAGCGGACCTGCGTTCACGTAGTCCTCCCCCACCTCCAGAAGCCCGCGCGCGTGTAGAACGGCCATCTTCGCACAGGTTCCCGTGCCGCAGGGGCAGCGATCCAGCGCGCCGGGGATGGCTTCGGGCCGCGCCGGGTCATAGCCGCCCGACGATACGGTGATCGCGCCGCGACCATGGGTGCCGGGTGCCGTGGGTGCGCCCCATAGGTTGGTGATTGTGGGGCCCGTAATGGCGGGGTTTTCGGGGTGGGTCACAGGCAACTGGGCTTGCGCTGCGGCCAGAATGCGCTCGGACGCGCGCACCACCTGAGCGCCATTCTCAGCCGCAAGGCTGATGCCCAGATCATCGGCATTGGCCATGACGAAAAACATGCCACCCCAAGCGATATCGACCTTGATCTTGCCCAACCCATCCACGGTCAAATCCGCGTCGAGTTCCATCACGAAGGCGGGCACATTGCGCAGATGCACACGGGTGACTTTGCCCGCCGCGCAATCTGCCCGCACGTGGATCAACCCGGCGGGGCTTTCCATAACCAGTTCCGTCACCGGTTCCTGCATTGGGACGATGCCGGTCTCCAGCAACACGGTTGCTACGCACATCGCGTTGGAGCCCGACATCGGCGGGTATTCTGTCTGCTCCATGATGATGAAGCCTGCATCGGCGCGCGGGTCGCAGGGGGGCACGATCAGGTTGGCGCAAAGCCCGGGATAGCCACGCGGTTCGCGCAGGATCAGCTTGCGGATGTGATCGGCGTTGCCCTCCATCCACTGCATTTTTTCAAAGACGGAGGCGCCGGGGATATCAGGCAGGCCGCCGGTGATGACCCGGCCCGGTTCGCCCTCGGCATGCACTTCCACGGCGTTGAGGAGGATCTTGCTGCGCACGCCCTAGTCCTCGTCTTTCAGCCCGGCCCCTGCGCCGGAGAGCTTGCTGGCGTCGGTTTCCGGCGCATAGGTGCGTGCCGCAAAGCGGGTCAGGATCTCCAGATCGTCTGTCGCGATCGTTGCCCGAGTGGTGGGAGGGCGGTTGGAACCCGTGCTGTCTTGTTTCGACTGCACTGTCGCCAGCGGGGCCAAGGGGATCATCGGGTCATCCTGTGATCGCTTGTCCGGCCCGATGCGCAGCTCCATGTCGCCCCCGACATGCGGCAAAAGCAACACCGGCCAGGCGAGGTTGTGCAAACGCCGTTCCATCGACCGCGCGCCCATATCGCTTAGCAACGTGCCGCAGACCAACGGGCAAAGAGGCCCGTTCGCCGCCCAATCCGGCAGCGCGGGATCATCCGGCCCGCATGCGTCTTGTCTGGTATCAAGGTATCCTGCCAAAGCCGCGGCCCCCGGCAGGTCATGCTTGCACAGCCAGCGCGCCGTTTTGCCCGCCTCATCCGCCATGCCCCAGCTGAACCCGGCCCCGCGCGCCGCCTTGCGGCAGAGCGCTTCGACCTCACCCAGGGAATAGGTCACTCGGCGGCCTCAGGCAGGGGTGGCAGGGCCCAGTCATCCGTATCGCGGGCCAATTCATCCGGGAAGGGCGCGTGCTGGAACATTGTGATGCGCACCCAGCGGTCGGACCGGGGGTCGAACTCGCTTGCCCCAAAGAAGCTGAGCTTCATGCGCAGCATGTCGATGGGCAGCATGGCGGCGTCAATCGTGTTGTCGCGGATTTCCGAATAGGGCAGGCGGGCGGCAATCTGCGCGCGGCGGGCCATGTGGCGATGTTCAGGATGGCGCAGAAGGAACGCCGCAAGCGGTTCATCGGTCGTCAGATCCGCATGGAGCCGCGCCGCATCCCGCCCGGGGCAGAGGGGTTGCTCAAAGGGTTCCAAAGGCTCCTCGAACCGTTCACCCATACGCGGTTCCAGTTTGTTTTCAGACACATACCACACACGGGCCTGAGGGGCCTGCGCCTCCCAATCAATCTTTAGCGCCCAATCGTAGACGTCTTCAAGAACGCAGCGTAGCACGCCCGTGCCCATCGTTCCGTCGATGCGCCACGTCGCTGTTTCGTCGGCGGACATTTCCGTGCAAAGGGCATCGACCAACGGGGCATGGGGTTCGAGCAGCAGAGACACCAGCATTTCCTGACCCTCAAGGCTCAGCGCCTCTTCGCCCCAAAGGTAAAGCGTGTTCCAGGGCTGGTTGCCTGTGAGGTCTGTGGTTTCCAACTTCGCGCAAAGGCGGTCCATGTCCGCGCGCAAGGCGTCCAGTTTGGCGATTTGCAAGGGGTGGGCAGAGTGCCATGAATGGGCGTGCAGCCGGGCGCGGGCGCAGGCGGCGCGGAAGGTTTCAGCCTCAGAAAGCGCGGCGTGCGGCAAGGAACGGACGCGAGACAGTGCGTCTTCGCGTGCGGCGATCCATGCGTGCAGGAGGGTGGGATGTGTGACCAGGAAGGGCGCCATGCCGAGCCCCGTGGAATTGCCAATGCCGAAGCGGCGGCGCATCTGAGGGTCGAGCGCGATGGCGGTGTCCGGCGCTCTCGCACGGGCCATGTGTTCGACGAGGTCCATCACGAAGGTGCGGATCAGGTAGACCGTCAGCATCTCCACCTGGAAGGGCGCGTGGCATTCGGGGCGGTCAGAGATCACTTCGCGGTCCGCCGCGCCGAATTTGCCGGACCCGTAGACAGCGGTGGTGCGCATCAGGTAGCCCACTTCATCCACCAATGCGGCATCGGGTTGTTGGCCTGCTGCCAGCCGCTCCACCACGTGATGCCAAAGCCGGACGGACCGGTTTGCGCGGCTGAGGGTCAGTTCGGATCCGCTGACGCGGCCTTCTTCCTGCAGGGGGACGTTGGCGCGCAGTCTTTCGATATCGGCGGCCTCCGGCATCCCATCGTAGAGCGCGAATGTCGCGTCCCACGCGGTGGCGATCACGCGGTCGGAGCGGGCCTCGGGCGGCAGATCATGGGCAAAGGCGATCAGCGAATAGCTGCGTTCGGGGCCGTGGGCTGTATAGACGGCGTGGCCCACCCCGTGTGCGTCGATGTCAAAAACAGTGGTTTCAAAGCGCCAGTTTTCGCGGGCCAAGCGGCGCAACAACTGGCGCATGAAGGACAGGCGCGATTGGTGGAAGGACCCCATGCGGGCCAGCTTCATCACCTTGTCAGGGGATCGGAGGGGGATGCGCTCTGTCATGCCGCGGGTCCGAAATTGGCGTCGTAAAAGGCCAGCCAATTGTTGCCCATCAGCCCTGCGACCTCTGTTTCGTTGAAGCCGATGGCGCGCAGACCAGCTTCGATATTGCCGAAATCGCGGTTGTCGCGGAACCAATCGGGCTGCGGCGGGAAGCCGGGGGCCGCCGCGCTGCCCTCGCCATAGTCGATCTCTTTGCTCCACCGTCCCACGCGCATCCACTCCACCACGCTGTCGGGTTGATCTTGGCACAGGTCAGAGCCAATCCCAAAATGTTCTGCGCCGAACATCTCTGCCGCCCGCGCTATCATCTCGCAAAAGCTGTCCACGGTACATTCCGTGCCGCCCTTGAGGTGATGAGGATAGATCGAAAACCCCATCATGCCGCCGTTTTGCAACACGGCGCGGACCACGTCATCGCG
>JBCCCZ010000117.1:0-8733 GCA_039033255.1 Pseudomonadota bacterium | reverse complement strand
GAACCCGTCGTCCCCGCGATCAGCAGGTGGGGCATCTTCGCCAGGTTCGACACCACAGGATCGCCACCAATGTCCTTGCCCAGGGCCAGCGGAAGGCGCATGTTCGTATCCCCGAAATCACGGGCCGACAGCAATTCGCGCAGCACCACCATTTCGCGGTTGTCATTGGGCAATTCGATCCCGATCACAGACCGGCCCGGAACTGTGGACACACGCGCCGACAGCGCGCTCATCGAACGCGCAATATCATCGGCCAGACCAATGACGCGGCTCGCCTTCAAACCGGGTGCCGGTTCCAACTCATACATCGTGACCACAGGGCCGGGGCGGACCGACACGATTTCCCCCTTCACGCCGTAATCATCCAGCACGTTTTCCAGCATCCGCGCGTTTTCCTCGAGCGCATCGTCACTCAGGTGATGGCGCTGGATCGTGACCGGGTTGGTCAGCAGGGAAAGCTCCGGCAACTCAAACGCCGGGCGGGGGCGTTCTTCGAATTGCAGGGCCGGTTGCGCCTCGGCCTTGGCTTGCGCAGAGGGTGCAGGCGCTTTGCGGGCCGTGTGCTGCACCACCTTGCGCGGCTCAGCCACGGGGATCGGCGCATCGGCATAGGCCTCGGGCATCGGGGGCACATCTTCGGGAATGTCATCCACCAGTGGCGCATCCTCGTCCCAGGCGGGCGCTGCGGGAATGTGCATCTGACCGGCCGTCAAAGGCGGCTCCGGCGGCAGATGCGTGCCGGTGTTCAGCACCAAAGGGTCAGGACCCCGGCCACGACCTTTGGTCAGCGGCTTGTCCTCAGGGATGGGCGCCACTTCGGGCTCCGCGCGCGGGCTACGATTGCGGATCGCGGCGGCGATTTTGTCGCGCACACTGTCAGGCGTTGATGCCTCAGGCGCATCACCCTCGAATTGCTGTGTGACCAGCTCTGCCTCGGGTTCCGGATCCGGGCGGCGGATGAGCGACGGCATACGCGCCAGAAGTCCGGTCTTTTCCTTCACGAAGGGCTGCGGCATCACGCTCGCTTCCGCAGGCTCCTCCACCACGACACGTGCCACACGTCGATGCAGCGGCGGCTCTTCCACCACCGTGTCTGCGTGGGTCTCCCGCTCCAAAGCTGCGGCTTCACGCCGTTCTGCCCGCTTGCGCATCTGGCCGTGGACACCTGCCGAAATGCCGGAAGACAGCCCCATGGAGGCCGACAAAGCACTCTTCGCGCCATAGCCGAGTGCTGCACGGACGCCAGCATAGGTCATGATCACGCCGACCAGACCGAATTTCAAAGCGCGCGTCACATCATCCCGCGTCGCGCCAAAAACAAAGAGGCCAACGGCCAAGGCCGCAAGGCCCAAAACGAAAGACAGGATTTTCAGCCCAAAGGCCGTGCCGAACGGCAAAACCCCAATGAGCGCCGCCAAAACCGTATCGCCAAACAACCCGCCCAACCCATAACTGTGCGCCGCCGCCCAAACCGGGCCGGGCGTCATCGAGGACGCATAAAGCGACACGATCGCCAGCCAAATCGGCGCGAAAATCAACCGGCTCAGCGCACGGTCCGTGCCGTCATGGAACGTAAACCGCAGGCCCCAGACCGCCAGCAACACGGCAAACCCCGCCGCAGCCCAACCAATGACCATAAAGACGGTGGCCGCAACCGACGCCCCCACCTGCCCCATCAGGTTGTTGACAGGCGCGTCCGTGGCCGACATCCAGCTGGGGTCATCGGGGTGATAGGAAAAGGCCATCGCCCCCGCGATCGCCGCCAGACAGAGCAGAACAAGCCCAAACAGCTCCTTGCCCCGTTTTTCGATGGCCTGCGCCATTGAACTGTCCAGCAGGGGATCGCGTCCGCGTGTCTGATATGCCATGTCTCGCCTCGTCCTTTTATGCATACAAACAGTCTCGAAGGGCCGTCAGCCCCTCTGCCGTTTGATCTTTTGGGGCCACCAACGCGGCCCGGATGTATTTCTTGCCGGGGTTATCACCCGCTCCGTCACGACCCAGATACGCGCCGGGCAGAACCCGCACGCCTGTCTCGGTCCAAAGCTTCAATGCGGCCGCCTCGCCATCGTCCACGGGCAGCCACAGGAAAAACCCCGCCTCCGGCCCCTGATAGCCCGGCACACTGCCCAGGATCTCATCGGCCAGCGCGTATTTCTCCTGATAAAGCGCGCGGTTCTCGGTCACATGGGTTTCTTCCGCCCAGACCTTCTCCGCCACACGCTGCAACGGCATGGGCAACGGACTGCCCGCATAGTTCCGCAATGTCTTCATCCGCGCGATGCTCTCCGGCCCGGTGGCCACAAGGCCTGACCGCAGACCGGGCAGGTTCGACCGTTTTGAGAGCGAATTGAACAGCACCACGCGCTCGGGGTCCGCGCCCACCTCATGGGCCACGCTCAACGCGCCGACGGGTTCGGCATTGCGGTAAATCTCGGAATAACACTCATCGGCGAAAATCTTGAAATCGTGCTTTTCAGCCAGCGCAATCAGCTGCGCCCAATACGCTTTCGACGCCACGGCGCCCTGCGGGTTCGACGGCGAACACAGGTAAACCACCGCCGTCTCATCCAAAACCTTGGCCGACACCGCATCGAAATCCGGCAAATACCCTGTCTCGCGCGTCGCATCCAAGAACACAGGCTCCGCCGCAACACTGAGCGCGGCCACCATGTAGACCTGATAAAACGGGTTCGGGATCAGCACCTTGGGCCGCTTGCCGCCCTTCGTCTCAGGGCAAAGCGCCATCATCGCATTGTAAAGCCCTTCTCGCGTCCCACACAGCGCCATCACGTTTTTATCCGCATCAAGCGAGACACCGTAGCGCCGCCCGACCCAGTCCGCGATCGCCCCCCGTAACTCAGGAGAGCCTTCATTTATGGGGTATTTCGAGAACTCACCCGCCGTCTCCGCCAAGATATCCCGGATCCACGGCGGAAAGTCGTGGCGCGGCTCACCAATCGTCATGGCAATGGGTTCCCCGCCGGGCGCATGCACGTCCAACAACGCCCGCAAACGCGGAAACGCATATTCCGGAAGGTTCGAAAACCGCTCGGGAAACATCAGAAACTGCCTCGTTCTTCGGGATCATTGGCGTCCCGAGTTGCGCTTAGGGTACTCAGTTTGATCTGACACGTCCAGAAAAACCCACCGC
Source organism: Pseudomonadota bacterium (assembly GCA_039033255.1). Taxonomy (GTDB): domain Bacteria; phylum Pseudomonadota; class Alphaproteobacteria; order Rhodobacterales; family Rhodobacteraceae; genus Roseovarius. Next base: position 5,579 of record JBCCCZ010000117.1, on the reverse strand, counting down.
GTAGGGCGAATTTGTGGCATTTTCGCAGAGGGTTAGAGGAATGCCCTCAAAGCACGTCTTCTGCCGCCTTCGCCACCCGCAAAAGCCGCTCTTCTGCATAGGGCGCGCCAAGCAGCATCACACCGCAACTGGCCTTGCCCGTAGGCAGGCTGACCCCGCAGAGCCCCATCAAGTTGCCAATGCGCGTATTTCGCAGCGCCAGCAGGTTCTCGGTGACGTAATACTCATTGTCCGTCAGCAGCCGATCACGGTCCGGCGGAAGGATCGGAGCGGTGGGGCAAATGACGGCATCAAACCCCTTCGTGCGGGCGTGCCAAGCAGCTCGCAGTTCCTCCAGTTTAAACCACCCCGCGACATAGTCATGCGCCGCGAATTTCTCGCCAGACCGGAAGCGTTCCAGAATGGCCGGGAACATCTTATCCGGCGCGGCCTCAATAACCTCAGACCATTGCCCGTAGGCTTCCGCCGTAAACAAAATCCCCGAAAACGGCATCGCCTCTGACAGCTCCGGCGCCTCAAACGGCACAATCTCCGCGCCCGCATCCCTGAACCGCTCCACCGCGTCTTCAAACGCCTTCAGCGGCGAATCGCGGATGTCATCAAAGGCCACATTCTGAACGACGCCGAAACGCTTGCCCTTCAGCGACACACCCCGCAAATCCGCCGCCTTCCCGCCTTCCAGCGCGGCCAGGACCAGCGCGCAATCCTCCACCGTCCGTGACAGCGGCCCCACCGTGTCAAACCGCGCACAAAGCGGCACCACTCCGTCATTCGACACCCGACCATGGGTGGTCTTCAGCCCCACAAGATCATTCCACGCCGACGGAATGCGCACCGACCCGCCCGTATCACTGCCAATCCCACAGGCCGCCAGCCCAAAGGCCACACTCGCCGCCGCACCTGAGGACGACCCCCCAGGCACGAGTGCTGCATCATTCACATTGGGCGGTGTCGCCGTCATCGGATTGAGCCCAAGCCCCGAAAACGCCAGCTCACTCATATGTGTCTTGCCCAAACAGATAAGCCCCGCCTTCATCGCATTGGCCAGCACCCGCGCGTCCGTCTCAGGCACACGGCCCTCCAACAGCCGAGACCCCGCCGCCGTTTCTGTCCCCGCACTGTCAAACAGGTCCTTCCAACTGATCGGCACGCCATCAAGCGGCCCCAGCCGTTGCTTCATTTCCGCCCGCGCCTTCGCCGCTTCCGCCTCCGCCATGGCACGATCCGGCGTCACGGCCGAATAAATCTCATCGCGTGAGGGGTGGCCATCAATAGCCTTAAGAAAGCTCTCCGTGAGCGTAACCGGATCAACCTCCCCCGTCCCGATAGCCCGGCCCAGATCAGCGGCGGATTGATCTCTCAAATCGGTCATCTTGGCCTCTCCTTCGGCTCTTTCGCTCGCGACCGTAGCGGCAGCAAAGCGCATGGACAATCCCGTCCGACCGCCCATATGGAAGGGCATGGATTTTGACAGCGATATTCTGATCGTCGGCGGCGGGATCAATGGATCGGTCCTCGCCCTCGGCCTCGCGCAAAGCGGGCGTAGCGTGACGGTGATCGACGCCGTGCCCGAACCCGTGCGCCGCAATGCAGGATTTGACGGCCGGTCCTACGCGCTGGCACTGACCTCCGTGCGGTTGCTCAAAGGCATCGGCATTTGGGACCGAATTGCCGACAAAGCCCAACCCATGCTGGAAATCAAAGTCTCCCAAGGCCGCGCGGGCGAAGGGTCGGGCCCGTTTTTCCTGCATTTCGATCACGCCGAGCTGGAAGAAGGCCCCATGGGTCACATGTGCGAGGATCGCTTCCTGCGCCGCGCCCTGCTTGATGCGGTGGCAGAGGACGACCGGATCACCGTGGTTGAAGATCAGGTGGTTCACCAATCCGTGGCACCGGCAAGCGTGACATTGGACCTCGCCTCCGGCACAACCCTGACCGGCCGCATGCTGGTCGGCTGCGACGGGCGCGGGTCAGGCACAGCCACGCGCGCAGGCATCAAGCGCACCGGCTGGGGCTACGGCCAGACCGCGCTGGTGGCCGCCGTCGAACACGAACACCCCCATAACGGCGTCGCGCATCAGTTTTTCATGCCGCAAGGGCCGCTCGCCATCCTGCCCCTGCCCGGCAACCGCAGCTCTATTGTCTGGAGCGAAACGGAAGACACCGCCGCCCAGTTCGCGGCCCTGTCCAATGAAGACTTCCTCAAGGTCCTGCGCCCGCGCTTTGGCGACTTCCTCGGCGACATCGCGATCAAGGGCAAGCGCTACACCTATCCTTTGGGCCTGAGCATCGCGCAAAAATTGGTATCAGACCGACTGGCGCTGGTGGGGGACTCCGCGCATGGCGTGCATCCTCTGGCCGGTCAGGGCCTCAATGCCGGGCTCCGCGACGCCGCCGCTTTGGTGCAAGTCTTGAAGGACGCCGCCCGCCGAGGGGAGGATTTTGGCACCGAGGCTGTCCTGGAACGCTATGCCCGGTGGCGGCGCTTTGACATCACGGCACTGGCAATGGTGACGGACGGCACGAACCGGCTCTTTTCTAACGAAAACGGGCTTTTGAGGGCCGCACGGGGCCTTGGCATGGGCATGATCAACGCGCTACCCGGCTTGCGGCGTGGCATGATGCGAGAGGCCGCAGGGCTGTCCGGCGACCTGCCGGATTTGATGAAGCCCTGACACTTGGGGGCCAGCCCCCCGCACCTCACAACACTTGGGGGGCCAGCCCCCCACACCCCCAGGAGTATTTCCGGAAAGATGAATAAAGGGGATCAGGGGCGGTGTTCGTACATCCTGATCATGGTGTCGCCATAGCGGCGCTCGTCAAGCGGCTTGAATGACGGTGGCGCGGTGACGGGCGCGTTTTCCTCCCAGATGACCAGTGCGCCGGGGGCGAGCCAGTTGGCGTTGATGAGGGCGGTCAGCGCCGTTTCACCCAACGTCTTCCCGTAGGGCGGATCGAGGAAGATGAGAGACGCGGTTGTCTTGGAAAGGCCCGGCTTGCGGGCGTCTTTTGCAATGACCTGGGTAAGTGCTGCGGCCCCGCATGTGGCGATGTTGGCGCGCAAAAGCTTCAATGCGGCGCGGCCCTGGTCGATGAAAGTGACGTGGGCCGCACCCCGCGACAGCGCCTCGAGGCCCAGCGCGCCGGTGCCTGCGAACACGTCGAGGACCCGGGCATCATAAAGCGCGCTCGCGTGGTTGCTCTCAACGATGTTGAACAGGCTCTCACGCACGCGGTCCGAGGTGGGGCGAAGATGGGCGGCCGCATCGCCTTTGCCCACCGAGGCCAGGCGGCGGCCTCGAAATGCGCCGCCGATAATCCTCACGCCTTGAGCAGGGTCTTCAGCTCCAGCCCCATGTCGGCAATCTGCTCCGGCGTGGGCGATTTGCCCGCATCAATCAGGCGCTTGCCCACCATATAGGCGCGCGGTTCATTCACCGCATCGACCGCCAGCAATTCGGCGTCCCGGAAATACCAGAACGACATGCCCTTGCCCTTCCCATCAGGCCGCGAAATGACGTTGTTGTAGCCCGCATTGAGGCCCGTGATCTGCAGCTTGATGTCATACTGATCCGACCAGAACCACGGCTGCGCGACATAAGTTTTGCCCGCCCCCATGATGTTCTCCGCCACACATTCCGCCATATCATGCGCATTTGGCACGCTTTCCAACCGCACGCGATCCCCGCGATAGGGAAAAGACGCGCAATCGCCTGCCGCCCAGATATGCGGGTCCGACGTGCGGCAGTGTTCATCGGTTTTGATGCCGTTATCAATCTCAAGCTTCGCCATGGCCGCAAGATCAGTCGCAGGATCAATACCGACACCCACGATCACGAAATCCACGTCCAGTTCTTCGCCATCCGCCAGATGTGCGCCGGTCACGCGGGTGTCACCCACCAGCCGCTCCAACCCGGTGTTTTCGCGAATATCCACGCCGTACCCTTGGTGCAGATCTCGGAAGTAATCCGACGTCTCGGGTGACGCCACGCGCTTCAAAATCCGATCGGCCATCTCAATCAGCGTGACCTTGAGCCCCTTCTTGGCTGCCACTGCCGCGGCCTCCAGCCCAATGTAGCCGCCGCCCACGATCAACACATGCGCGCCCTCGCGGAATTCAGGCGCCATGGCGTCCACATCCGGCAGCCCACGCACAAGATAGACGCCCTCCAGATTACCGCCCATCGCGGCAGGCAGGCGGCGCGGCACGGACCCAGTGGCCAATACGAGGTGGTCGTAGTGAATGGTGTGATCCGGGGTCGTGACCTCCTTCGCGCCCGGCACGATAGAGGTGACCTGCTCATTCAGCCGAAGATCAATGTCGTTCTCCGCGTAAAAGCTTTCCGGCCGCAAATACATGCGTTCCAGTTCCAACTCCCCCAGAAGATACTTCTTGCTGAGCGGCGGGCGCTGATAAGGGGGGGCTGCTTCTTCACCGATCAAAGTGATCTGCCCGGTGTATTCCAGCGCGCGCAGTTTCGCGACAACAGAGGCCCCGGCCTGTCCGCCCCCAACAACAACGATGCCCGGCATATGCGCCCCTCCCAAGTCTTTTTTCATGGTGCATTCTTCGCGCGACCCTATATCTACGGCCAGGCGAAACACAATTGATAAGGCACGCGTTATGACAATTTCCCAAGGCGACACCCTGCCAGAAGCCACTTTCATCGTGATGGGCGAAGGCGGCCCCGAAGAGGTCAGCCTGTCCGACAAGACAAAGGGCCGCAAAGTGGTGATTTTCGCTGTGCCCGGCGCGTTTACGCCCACCTGTCATTCGGCCCATGTGCCGAGCTTCATTCGCGTAAAAGACGCGCTGAAGGACAAAGGCGTGGAGGAGATCATCTGCGTGGCCGTCAACGACCCGTTCATCATGCAAACCTGGGGTAAGGCCTCTGGTGCGTCTGATGCCGGGATTACCATGCTGTCGGATGCGGAATCGACCTTCACCAAGGCGGTTGGCATGAACTTCTCCGCCCCGCCTGTGGGGTTCGTGGACCGCTCCAAGCGGTATGCGATGCTGGTAGACGATGGCACGGTGAGCCTTTATGTTGGAACGCAATCCAACGGGCAGGGGCATGAGACGGTTTATGCCAGTTTTCTCGCGGATCACAGCGGCATTCCTGTCGAGGCGATACGGATCATTCAGGGCGACAGTGATCTGATTGCGACGGGCGGCGGCACGGGCGGCTCGCGGTCGGTCACCATGCAATCGGGGGCGACGTTGCAGACTGTTGGCACGATTGTTGAACGGTTTAGCGCCTATCTGGGCGAGAAATTTGACGCGCGCGATGTCGAGTTTGATGACGAGCGATTCCGCCTGTCTGGCTCAAACGAAACACCAACGATGCTTGAGGTGGCTGAAATGGCGCGCGTTGATGGGCGCAGCGATCTGCTTGATATTCAGGAGCAATTTCGTCTGAGCGATCGTTCCTTCCCGAACGGCGCGCATATTGCTGAGGTAGAGATCGACCCCGAGACCGGGCAAGTCACCGTTGATCGCTATTCGGTCACAGACGATTTTGGCAATATGATCAATCCGATGCTGGCCGAAGGTCAGGTACACGGAGGTGTCGCGCAAG
>JBCCCZ010000116.1:0-8801 GCA_039033255.1 Pseudomonadota bacterium | reverse complement strand
GAAAACCGGAGTTTTTCAACACAATCACCCCATACCTCTCAAATGCTGCAGTTTGCGCAAATAGCTGCTACGTGCCACAAGCCGACTTTGGCCGCCGAGAGGACGTTCCAAAAAAAGCAATAGTTTCGATCCATTTAGCTTTCACGCAGTTTCCCGAGATCAAACGGGTGATACTCATCCCAGAGCATCCCTGCTTGTCGCGCAAATCCAATTATGTAACGCTACTGGCCAAACCGGTCTGGACCGTTGCATAGGAAGCCAGGCGTGATCGAAGAGATTGTTTGTAAAACCTTCAGGTCAAATTGTATCTGGAATGATCGCATCCCGCAGAATATCCTGCGTTCTGAATTAATCTCGGATCTATCTGGGACTGTTTTCGTTGCGGTCTAAAATCTCCATCTTGCGCCGATCAATAGGGCATCCACCCTCTGAAACGTTTGCGACGGCGATATGACCCGATACCGGCGCATTGCCGCAACGAGATCTAGGTTCCACGCATCGACGTTCTGTGTAAAGCCCACACCAAGGGCCTTGGAACGGCTGTCCAAGAAACCTAGGTCATTGCCATCATAGTATTCCACCGCGATGGCGCTTGGTCCAAGGTGGTTCACATCGCTCACCAATCCCAGTTTTGCGTAGACATAGCCGCCATCCCCCCGCTGATTTGCCCCGGTTGCGAAAGTGGCATTGAGGCCGGTTTTCTTGTGAAATAGTGACGCAGACGCCACCACGCGTTCTTCCAGACCGTCGACCCATTCGTAGCTGGCGATGGCCTCAAGAGCGACAGCCTCTTTGTCCAAGCTGTAGCTCACCGCGATGTCGGTGAAGTCCAAGTTTGCCCCGCGCCGCAGAATGTCAGTGCCATGGGCGATAGACAGGGTAAGCCCATTCCAGCTAGGCGTATCGTAGCGCGCCCGAAATCGTCGCAACCCCGACAGATCATCGAACACATCTTCCACGAAGACGCCTGAACCTGACCCGTCTGGCATAAGGAATTGCGTGCTTCCACCTAAATCGCTGATGGCTGGACCCAAGGCATGGCTCGTGCGCGACAGATCTGCCCCCGACGCGCCGTCGGAGGCCATGCTTCCCTGCCCAAGTGACAGACGGCCCCACGCGTCCGAAGCGTAAATGAGTTCGAACCGGCGCAGATCGGAGCGTTGGAAATCAAACCGAAGCCTGTCATTGGCCGCGGAAACTTCGCTCAGGTTTGTGAGGCCCAGACCCGTTTCGAACTGGATGGTCAGCGTTGCCGCATTTTCGAGCGGGACAAACCAGCTGACGCCAACCCGGCTCGGCACGCTGGGATTTTCGGCGATGTAGTGTTCTCGGCCTCCGCCGTTATCGACCTGAAGGGCACCGAAATTCAGTTGACCATAGTAGGTGGTCTCGATCGCCGGGACCTCAGCCCACGATGACTGCGTCGACAGCGTTGCGGCCACGAAAACGCAGGCGGCAGCTCTTGCGAACCAGCCAGACACATGTCCTGTTGTTCGGGTCATGGCGCGATGAGGTGCCTGATGACTGGGCCACTCTCACGGATGTCGAAGCTGCGGACCTTATCTTGCAGGCGCTTGTCTTCTTGGGAGACGCGCTCATGCTGTGCCAAATGCTCTTCCCAAGAGGAGAGCATGAAGGCCTCCACCCAGAGCTCGGGATCCTCGGTACTTTGGAAAACGTGCCACTCATAGGCACCGTTGCGCCACCGCTCACCCGACCATTCCTGCATAGCCTCTAAAAACTCAGCCTCATCGGTTGTGCGGATACGATACTCCACTTCGACCATGACAGGGCCGCGGCTTCCAAGCCCGTCTGGGTCAAGTGCCACATCGGGGGCAGGCCAGTGCATGGACGGGGTCAGATCCAGGCTTTCACCTTGCCCAAGTTGGAAGCCACGGGTGAGGGCGAGACCCAGCAGCAGGCCAAGAGCGGCGATCAGCAACGCGACGGGCGTGGATGTGAAAGTGGCCACTTGCCCCCACATCGCAGAGCCAAAGGCCATGGACCCGAAAAAGACCATCAGGTTCACGGCAAGCCCCCGCGCCCGGACCCAATTGGGCAGGGACGTTTGCGCCGAGACGTTGAATGTGGTCAGCACCGCGATCCAGCTGAACCCACCCAGAAGGGCCGCGATATAGGCCAGCCAGGGTGTGGTCGCCGTGGCTAAAACGGCCATGGCCAAGGCGGTGCCGACCGTGCCGCTGGCCGCCATGGCGCTTGCGTCGAGCTTCGCGCGGAATTTCGGCAAGGTAAGCGCGCCAAGGACCGCGCCAGTGCCAATCAGCGTCAGAAGCATTCCGTAAAGCCGGGCTCCACCTTCGTCGATCCCCCGCACCACGAGGGGCAAAAGCGCCCAGTAGGCGGAAGCGAAGATGAAGAAGGCGAATGACCGGACCAGCGTGTGCTTGAGCGCGCGGTTGTGACCGACATGGCGCAGACCGGTCAGCATGGCGTTGAACACAGGCTGAGAGGTCTTGGTGCTGCCGCCTTCATATCTCCATAGCAAAAGTGCGGCGATGATCACGATGTGGCTGGCCGCATTAACGGCAAATGGCGCAGACAGGCTGACGGATGCGATTAGAACTCCGGCGAGTGCGGGACCAATCGCACGACTGATATTGATGCCCATGGAATTGAGCGCGATGGCCGGCTGAAGCGCGTCACGCGGCACAAGGGCGGGTACGATCGCCTGCCAGGCCGGTGCCATAAAGGCGGTGCCTGTGCCGATAGCCAGGGTGAAAAGGATCAGAAGCAGGGGTGTCATCATGCCCAGATGCACCAGAACGGTGAGCACGGAAATCAGCACCAGCAACAGAACGTTCACCGTGATCAGCATCTTTCGCTTGTCCAGCCGATCTGCCAGCGTGCCCGCATAGAGCGCGAAGAGAAAGACGGGCAGTGTCGTTGCAGCCTGCACAAGCGACACCACGGCGGGTGACGAATTGAGCGTCGTCATCAGCCAGCCCGCGCCCACATCGTGCATCCACGTGCCGACATTGGAGATCAGCGTGGCCGTCCACAAAAGCGCGAAGGCGCGATAGCGGAAGGGCGCCCAGGCGGAATTTGCGGGCGCGGGGGCCGCAACACTACCACTGGATGACATCGACCAGATCCTTTCTGTGCTTTTCGGCATAGGCCCGCACAAAGGGGCAGAGCGGGACGATCCGCTGCCCCTTTTCGCGTGCGTCCGCCACCAGTTGAGCCGCCAGGGCCTGCGCCACCCCGCGTCCACGCATTTCGTCCGGCACGTAGGTGTGATCGGCGATAACAAGGCTCGGTGACACTTTGGAAATCGTCAAATCTGCCTCGCTCAGCACACCGGCTAAGGACGCGCCGTAGCGGCCCTTGGTGTCGCTTTCGCTAAAGGTGATCTTTAGGCCAGATTGGTCCAGCATGGGATCACTCCGCCGCCATATCATTGGGCCCATGCGCCGCAGCGCCGGGTGCCCCGAAGATAGGCACGGGCGACCAATCGGGTAGCTCGGGCAGCGGTGCAGGCGCATGCGCCGCAAAGCCCGCCTTGGCATAGACAATCTTGCCGCCCACCAGCGTCATATCCGCTTCAATCTCGGTGATCTGATCCTCAGCAACGGTGAAGTAATCGCGGTCGAGCACGGCAATATCGGCCAGTTGCCCGGGCTTGATCTGACCTTTCTTGCCTTGCTCGCGGCTGAACCAAGCGCCAGCGGCGGTCCAATGACGCAGGGCATCGTGTCGGTCCAGACGGTTCGCCGCGTCCCAGATCGCATCTCCGCCCCGGCCCTTGCCGCTGACGGCCCAGTGAATCGCGAGCCAGGGGTTGTAGGAGGAGACGCGCGTCGCATCCGTCCCTGCCGCCAGCGGCGCGCCGGAGGCCATCATCTTTTTAACCGGCATCACTTCGCGCAGCGCGTCTTCGCCGTACCGCGCGCGATAGGCCGTCGTCTGGAAGGCGATGCGGTTTTGGTAGCTGATTCCGCCACCCATCCGGGCCACCCATTCCATCGTGCCTTCGGAAATCGTCTCGCCGTGGTCGAAGATCCAATTGAGCTCTTCGAGGCCTTTGTTTTGGCCTACCTCTTCGATGAGGCTGAGCAACCGGTGGGCGCTTTCCTCATAGGTGCAGTGGAAGCGGATGGGCCAACGATTTTCAAAGAGAAACTCCAGCACCGGGCGCAGATCGCTTTCCATCCGCTTGGGCAGCTCGGGGCGGGGGTAGCTGAAATCCTCAAAGTCATAGGCGGAGGCCACCAGCATCTCACCCGCGCCCACGCATTTGAGGTAGTCATTGCCCTCATCCGGCTTCACCACGTCATTCCAGCGCTTGAAGTCATCGAGCTCAAAGAGCGGGCGCTGGGCGAAAAGTTGATAGCCGATGCGCACGGTCTGCTCGCCGCGTTTGTTAAGCTCGGTGATCACACCGTAATCATCGGGATAGTTCAGAAACCCACCAGCACAGTCGAGCGCGGAGGTCAGGCCGAGGCCGTTGAGCGCTTTAAAATAGTGCTTCGTAGACGTGATCTGCTGCTCGAAATCAAGCTTCGGCGCCATATCGAGCAGCGCATAAAGTGGCTGCGCATTCGGGCGAGCCATGGCCAGCCCCGTCGGGTTGCCATTGTCATCTCGCTCCAGACGGCCCGAGACGAATGGCTCGTAGAAATGCTTGTCGATCCCGAGCGCGCGCAGGGCCGCCTTGTTCAGCCACGCACGGTCATAGAGATGCAGCACGTAAACGGGCACATCAGGGGCCACCGCGTTGATCTCATCAATCGTGGGCAGGCGGCGTTCGGCAAACTGATCGACTGACCAGCCGCCCACAACGCGGATCCACTGGCCCGCCGGGGTGCGCTCTGCCTGGGCTTTCAACATGCGCAGCCCGTCGGCGAGTGAGGGCACATGATCCCAGCGCAGCTCCATGGCGAAATTGTTGCCCTGGCGGATGATGTGGGTGTGGCTGTCGATGAGGCCCGGGATCACCCGTTGTCCGCCCAGATCAATCTTTTCGGTGCCGGAGCCTGCCAGTGCGATGATGTATTTGTCCGTTCCAACGGCCGTGATCTGATCGCCCGAAATGGCCACGGCCGTTGCCTCGGGCATGTCCTTATCCATCGTTGTGATCTTGCCATTAAAGAGAATTTTGTCAGCCATCTTGCGTATCCTTCATCTGGGGTTTGGGGGCGGCACGCGAGGGGTGCGTGCCGCCGGGGATGCGGCGGAAGAGGGAGGAGGAGCCGCATCAAGTGATCATTCAGCCGTCCTCATAGATCACGGGGGACCAATCGGGGCTGATCGGCGGGATGTGCTTAAGATCGTGATGGGCAAAGCCGCCCTTGGCATGGACCACCTCACCACCGAGCACAGTGAGCTCGGATTGCAGCTTGGCGATCTCAGCATCCGTCACGGCGAAGTAATCGCGATCCAGCACCGCGAAATCGGCCAACTGCCCGGGCATGATCGCGCCTCTGCGGCCAGCGTCGCCAGTGAACCCGGCCGCTCCTGTCGTCCAGACCCGCAGCGCTTCTTCGCGGGTCAGAAGGTTGTCATCCCCATACATCCGCATGCCCCCTCGGGAGAGGCCTGTGGACATCCATTGGATCGAAAACCACGGGTTGTAAGAGGTGACGCGCGTGGCATCCGTGCCGCCGCCCACTGGTACACCAAGGTCGAGAATGGCGCGGAAGTTGGGGGTCTTGCCAAGGGCCTCCTGGCCATAAAGCGCGGCGAAGTCTTCGGCCTGGAATTGCAGGCGGTTCTGTAAGGCAATTCCCCCCCCCAGCTCCGCGATCCGCTCCAGATTACGCTCTGAGAACGTCTCCACATGGTCGATGAACCAGCCATTCGTGAGGCCCGGACCCGCCGCGATTTTCTCATAGACGGGCAGCAAGCGGTCGCCTGTTTCATTATAGGTCACATGCTGTCGGAAGGGCCATTCGGCCTCGCCCAACACGGTCATCACCTTCTCGAGGATCTCCTCGGCGTCGGGGTCAATATCGGGCCGGGCTTCCTTGAAAATCTCGTAGTCATAGGTGGCCCAGGCCAGGTTTTCGCCCGCGCCCACAAATTTGAGCATGTCATCGCCGCTGCCCGCGCGGATGGTCTTGGTCCAATCCTCGTAATTGCTCAGCTCCTCGCCCTTCACCTGCGGGAAAGAGTGATAGCCGATCCGGGTGGTCAAAAGATCGCGCTCATGCATCCATCGAACCACCTGGTAGGGGTCACTGTCGGGGAACTCCATACCGCCGCCGCCTGCATCAGAGACGGACGTGATGCCGAGGCCGTTCAACTCATCCATGTACTGCATCGACGAATTGATCTGGTCGGTGATGGACAGCTTCGGCGCGGAGGCCAGCGTGCGGTACATCAAAAGCCCCGAGGGCGTGGCGAGCAAACGGCCTGTGGAATTGCCATCGGCGTCTTTCTCGATGGTGCCGCCGGGATAGGTGACGTGGTCAGGCTTATCATAGCCGAAATATTCAATCGCCTTCGTGTTGAGCAGCGTCTCACGGTAGAGGTAATGGATCAGGACCGGATGATTGGGGGCCACGCTGTCGAGCTCGGCCACCGTGGGCAGACGCTTTTCCTTGAACTGGAATTCCGAGAACCCACCCGCTACGCGCACGAATTGCCCTTCCGGCGTTCGATCCGCCTGTTCGCGGAGAAGGTGCAGCGCCTCTTCCAGGCTGTCGACCGTGTCCCAGCGAACCTCAAGGTTGTAATTCACGCCGCCGCGGATGGAGTGGGTGTGACTGTCAATCAGGCCGGGGATCGTCCGCTTGCCACCTGCATCAATGACCTGCGTGAACGGGCCAATGAGGCCTGCCACATCTTCCTGGCTGCCCACGGCCACGAACACACCATCACGCGCGGCAAGTGCGGTGGCCTCGGGGCGCGCGTCATCCATCGTGGTGATGCGCGCGTTGATCAAAACGATATCGGCCGGATCGCCAGCTTGCGCGATGCCCGTCTGGGCGGAGGCCAAGAAAGCGCCGATGGCAGCGCTTGTGGACAAAAGGGCGGTTCTACGTGTGACGTTCATGGGGGCGATCCTTGTCAATGAGAGCGGGTGCCGGAGCCATAAGAGGCTCCGGCCAAAGGCTTACTCGGCGGCGACGGGGCCTGCCTCAGAGGCATGTTCGCCCAGTGCCCACTTGGAGAACCGGACCTGGATGCCGTAGGGGCTGTGCGTCTTGAGGATGTCCATGACACCGTCATAGGTTTCGCCGCGCGCCCAATCCTGCTGCAGCTCAAAGCCATATTGCAGCGATGTCATCGGCACGGCGCCTGCCTGAACCAGACGGTCCATCGCGCGCTCGTGCGCCTCAGGCGTGATGTCTCCACAGGCATCCGCGGGGATATAGACCTCATACCCTTCGCGCAGCAGGTCAAGCGTGGGGAACATCACGCAAGCTTCTGTCCAAAGACCGGCCAGGACGATTTTCTTGCGCCCCGTGGCCTCCACGGCCTTGCGGAAGTTTTCATCCAGCCAGGAGTTGATCGAGGTGCGGTCCACCACCTCATGATCGGGGAAAAGATCTGTCACTTCGGGCATGAATGGGCCGGAGAAGCTGTCTTTTGCGACGGTCGAAATCACCGTCGGCAAGCCGAAAAGCTTCGCCCCTTTCGCAAGGATCTGCACGTTGTGCATCACGGACAGCCGGTCATGGCTTTCCACGCCTTGGTACATCGCGGGCTGATAATCAATCAGCACGAGAGCAGCGTTTTCGGGAGTGATCATTTCATGTTTGGACATTGGTTTAGCTCCTTTTTTTGATCAGGTTTGAGGGGGTTTGGGGGTATCCGCCGCCGTCTGCTGTGAAACGGCGAAAGACTTCATGTGCAGGGCGTTGGCCACGACATCAGAATGCCCACGGATCCATTGCACCGCGGCTTCGCCTGCCAACATGCCCAGAAGGCCAAGCAGCGCGATGATGGGCGGCGCCGGGGACCGGACGGCGATAAGGCCATAAATGACCCCGATGCCCAACCCGGCGGCGAGGGAGATAAGGTAAGGTTGCCAAGTCATAGGTTTGCTCCTTGGGTGTCGTGTTCGGAGTTCTTGCTGGCCGATATGAGGATCAGATCCAGCGGCCTCTTCTGAATTCTGATTTTTGTTTTCCAGATTTTGACAAACTGCGTTTCGAGCCCGATCAAAGCGTGCTGCAGCACGCGCATGGCACCCGGCAGACGCCCAGTTTTCTGTCTCATCAGTGTCATGTCGCATCTCTCCTGATCCTGTCGGGAAGGCAGATGTGCGGTTTTTCGACCTCGACAAAGCAGAAGTTCTGCGGGTATGGTTTAGTCATACTAAACTGTGAGTCTGTGCCGCCATGCCGATGTCTCGCCTGCCGTCTTTGCTGAGCCTGCGCGCCTTTGAGGCCGCCGCGCGACGGGGGTCTATCAAAGAGGCTGCATCGGAATTGGCGGTGACGCCGGGCGCTGTCAGCCAGCAAATTAAGGCGCTTGAGGCCGATCTGGGCGTCGATCTTTTCATTCGGAAAACCCGCGCCATTGAGCTGACCCGACAAGGGCGGCAGCTCCAGCCCACGGTCACCGACAGCTTTCTCAAACTGCGCCAAGCGGTCGACGACGTGCGGCCCGGACATGCGCAGCATCTTAGTGTCTATGCCGCTGGCATGATCATTCGCAGCTGGCTTTTGCCAAACCTGCACCGTTTCACGGCCGCCAACCCTGATGTAGAGACGAAAATCGAAACTCTGCACAGCTGGGAAACCTTCGGGTTTGGCGAGGATGAGATTGCGTTCCGCTTGGCCGCCGCGCCGCCCAAGGATGTCTATGCCCGGCACATTCACAATCTGATTTTG
>JBCCCZ010000115.1:0-8883 GCA_039033255.1 Pseudomonadota bacterium | reverse complement strand
TTCAGTTGTGACCCGGCGCGGAATCAAGCGCGTAGCGCGCCGCGCCTTCGCCTGGCCCCACCCAGGGCCTGGCGAATGTGTTGGGTCAGCGCATTGCTCAGATGTTCGGCGGGATTGACCGATAAAGTTCTGCTTGCCAAAGGCTTGGATCGCCAGACCGGGGCCAGGCGAAAGCGCTCTGTTGGTCTTCAGATTTTCAGTTTCTTGAACACCATCTCCGGGATGGTGCGGATGATCAGCATCACGAGCCACCAGATGGGTTTCAGGTAGACCTCATTGCGCCGCCTTTTGGCCGCCTTGAACACCGCCCGGGCCAGCGTGTCGGGATCGGTTGTCAGCTTCTCAGGCGTGTCCATGCCTTCCGTCATGCGCGTCGCCACGAACCCCGGCTTAACCGTCAGCACGTGCACGCCTTTCTCGGCCAGCCGATTCCGCATCCCCGCCAGGTAGGCCGTGAACCCGGCCTTCCCTGCGCCGTAGATGTAGTTCGTCGCCCGTCCGCGATCGCCCGCGACGGAGCTGATCCCGATGATGACGCCCGAGCCACGCTCTTCAAACGCGTTGGCCAGCACGGCGAGGATGTTCACAGGTCCTTCGAAATTTGACCGCATCACCATGCGCGCGGTGGCGTGATCGCGTTCGCTGTCCTCCTGCACGCCCAAAGCGCCCACGGCGCAGACCACCGTTTCAGGCAGGGCGGGCAGGCCCGCGACAAACGCCTCGTGGCTGTCGACATCCAGCGCGTCGAATTCATGCAAGGAGACATCGACGCCGTGTCGCAGCGCGATGTCCGTCTTCTCCGCCTCCAGCGTCTCTGCATTGCGCGCGGCCAGCTGCACGGCATGGCCTTCGCTTGCGTAGACCTTGCCGATGGCCAGCCCGATATCGGACCGCCCGCCAAGGATTAAAACTGCACCACCGCTCATAGTTTCAGCCTTTCTGATTGAACCGAGGAAAAGGCAGCACCTGCGCCTGTCGCAGATCGCATCGCCGTAAATCCTTCGGTACGCGGGTCTGACGCCCGCAGGGTTGTGTCCGTCATCCGCGCGTCCTT
The DNA here is from genome assembly GCA_039033255.1 of Pseudomonadota bacterium. Classification (GTDB taxonomy): domain Bacteria; phylum Pseudomonadota; class Alphaproteobacteria; order Rhodobacterales; family Rhodobacteraceae; genus Roseovarius. The sequence continues at coordinate 7,829 of JBCCCZ010000115.1, read as the reverse complement.
GGCGAGGTAGAACCGGCCGCCATGATCCAGCGTCACCGCGTCGAGTTCCGTCATCAGTGAAAGCACCTTGTCGGACACCGGGAAATCAAGCGCGAGCGTGTAGCCTTCCATGGGGAAGGAGAACCCGTTTTTGTCTGCGCCGAGTTTCTTCAGCACGGCGAGGAAGGAGCCTTGGCCCGCCGCTGACACACGGGTCAGAAGCGCCTCGAGCCCCGCACGGGCGCTGTCATCGGGCAGCACGCATTGGAACTGCACAAACCCGCGCCTGCCGTAGATCTTGTTCCAGCCAAGGATGGAATCCAGCGGGTAGAAATATGTGTCCCAAGGCACGTAATCCGTGCCCGTCTTGCGCGCGCCCATGTGGTAATAGGCGGCGTTGAAGGCCTTCACTGTGTAGCGATTGAGCGCAAATCCCGGCGCGTTGAAGGGAATGCTGCGTTTCTTGGCCGGGGGCGGGCCAAAGGGGATTTGGCGGAATTTGTTGGGCAGGCCCGTCAGAGGCGCGTGATCACCAACCATGATCAGCGAGCGGCCCAGAGACGCGCCTGTGCTGAGGCAATCGATCCAGGCGACGGAATAGGGTGCGTCGTGGTGGGCCTCAAACCCTTCCATCGCGGCGTCAAGATTGGGCGCGGCGATGGTGCGTTGCTGGATCCAGCCTGTTTCCACCGGGCGCAGGCGCAGGCCGACACGCAGGATCACACCGGTCAGGCCCATGCCCCCGATGGTCCAGTGAAAGAGGTCCTTGTTTGTCTTTCGCGAGGCGCGTGTGACGGCACCATCTGGCCCCATCACATCCACCCAGTCGATGAAATTGCCAAAGCCGCCATCGACATGATGGTTCTTGCCATGCACATCTGCCGCGGCCATCCCGCCCAGCGTGACGAATTTGGTCCCGGGCGTGACGGCGGGGAACCAGCCGCGGGGGAGGTAGGCCTCGATGACGTCACCAAGCAGCACGCCCGCTTCGGCCTCCAACACGCCGGTTTTTTCGTTGAACGCGATCATGCGGTTCAGGTGGCGGGTGGAGATGGTGTTGTCTTCGTTCAAGGCACTGTCGCCATAGGCCCGCCCATTGCCGCGCGCGATGGCAGGGCAGCGGGCGATGGCGCGCGCGAATTCCGCGTCCGTCCGGGGGGCGGTGACGCTGCAGTCCACGGATGAATATCTACCCCAACCGCTCAGCTTCATGAGGCGACCCTCGGCGCGAAGACGAAGCGTTTGTCGAGCTGGTATTTGGTGACATAGCCGATGGTCAACCCGATCACCGCGCCCAACTCGCGCATGAGGTCGGTGCGCCAGATCGCCCAGAATAGCGTCTCTGTTCCCCAGAAGATCGCCGTGGTCACGAGCCCCATCGCGGAATAGAGCGCGAATTGCTTGGATTGGGCCTGCGCGCCTGCCGTGTCGTCATAGAAGATCCAGCGTTTATCCAGCACGTATTTTACCAAAAGGCCGGTGATGGTTCCGGCGGCGATGGCCGTGGCAAGCGCCAAGCCTTCGCTCTGCCAGTTCCAAGCTAACACAACGCGCTGCGTGGCCAGATTGACCAACACGGCCACCACCGCGAAGGCCGTGTAGCGAAAGGCGAGGGTCCACCCGCTCACAGGACTGCGGCCCCGATGGCGCAGAAGATCATGATGGCGATGCAAGCGAGGCTCGTTTTGTCGCGGAGCGCATAGATGATCGGGTCGTCATCCATCTTGCCGCGATGCGCCTTCAGCGCGATGCGGCTGATCCAGTAGAGCAGCATCAGGCAGATGCCCCAAAGAAGCCATGGGGCGGAATAGAGATCCTGCACGCCGGGGGAGTTGATGTAGAGCGCCATCACGAGAACGGAGACGAACCCCGACGACAATGTGAGCTGAGAAATCATCGGCAGGTCGTCGATGGTGTAGCCCCGCCTGCTTGCCGTCTGGATGCCGCGTCCGGTCAGGTCGACGAGTTCGGCTTGTCGTTTCACCGCCGCCAGCGCGAAGAAGAAGAACATCGAAAACGCGAGCAGCCAGACGGATAGCGCCACCCCGGTGGCCAGACCGCCCGCGATGATGCGCAGGGTGTAGAGGCCCGCGAGGGTACAGATATCGGCGATGGCGCGGCGTTTGATGTAGAGCGAATAGAGCGACGTCATCACGAAATAGAGCGCGATGATCCAGAACGTTTGCCAATTGGCGAGGGCGGCCAGGATCAATCCTGCTATCAGCAAAATGGGTACCATGGCCGTGCCGTGCGCGATGGGCACGCGGCCGGATGCAAAGGGGCGTTTCTGCTTGCGCGGATGGGCGCGGTCGGCGCGCAGGTCCATCAGATCGTTGAACACGTAGCCCGACGAACTGACCATGCTGAAGGCGGCAAAAGCCAGGAGCGCATTGATGATCGTCACCAAACCATATTGCTGCGCGGCGACCAGAGGCAGGAAAACGAGGATGTTCTTGAGCCACTGGTGAGGGCGCAACGCCTTGACGTAAGCGCCGCGCGCCGGGGCGTCGCCCAAAATCTCACTGCCCGTCATCGCCTTGACTTGCGCGGCCACCGCAGGCGCTGGACTGACCGCAATCGCCGTTTTCGCGCCTTGCCATACCGGCAAATCGGCACGGCTGTCGCCCATATAGGCGTAGGTTTCGTCGGCAAAGCGATCCCGCAGCAGGCGGGCCTTTTCCTCACCTTTGAGATTGGTCGCGCCGTCCGATCCGATGGCCTCATCAAAAAGCTGGGTATGGGCAGCAACCTTGTCGGCGATGGTTTGGTCGGCGGCGGTCACGAGGATCACCTTGCCGCCCGCCTCGCGCCAGCGGGCGATATAGGCCAGCACCTCTTCGTTATAGGGCAGAAACTCCGCGTCGATATCGGCAAGCGCGGCCAGTTTCGTCTTCAGCACGGCACGCCCGCCAGACAGGCCAGTCACCGCGACGGGGATCGCCCGCCAGGACTGTGACAACGCCTGCCAGAAGCATTCGTACAGCGTATCGGACCGGATCAATGTCCCGTCCAGATCCACCACGAGGACCTCTTTGTCGTCGCGCCTGTCTTTGGCTGTCATGGTTCCTGTCGCGCTTGTCTGCCCTGGTCTGCGCCACACTAGCACGGGCCAAGGGGCCAAAAAAGCCGCGACAAATGCGTCAGAACGCCTTGAACGTCAGTGTGGTTTCTGTGCGCTCAATTCCGTCGATATCGAGGAGCCGTTCATTGATGAAATGGCCCACATCTTCGGTGTCCGGGATGTAGAGCTTTAGCAGCAGGTCAAAGGGCCCGGAGGTGGAATAGAGCTCCGAATGGATTTCCCGCAATGCGATCTCCTCGGCTACACGATAGGATGTGCCGGGCTTGCAGCGGATATTGACGAAAACGCAGCGCATATCGGCCCCCTCAGAGTGTCATGTAGCGCGCCCGCGCGCCCCGTTCGATGGCTGCGGCATGCAACCTGTCGATATTCAGTTCAACCCGGATTTCACCCAGCATGCGCAGTTCTGTCTCTGCCAGCGACCCGTCAGCGGCAGCCACATCGCATGCGAGCGCATAGGCTGTTTCATTCAGCCGCTCGGGCAGGTTGTCCCGCACAAGGCCAAAGAGCGCGTCCAGCCCGTCTTCTTCATCGAACAAATCGAACACGATGCGGGATACGACGCCCAGCCGATCCGCATCATAGTTGGCAAAAACCGGCAGGTTGTTCACGAGGCTCTGGATTTTGACCAGCTCCGCGGTGCCGATATTCTCGTCAGAGGCCGATACGGCAATCATCACCGCCACAAGGCAGTCTTCGGGGCTGAGGGGGTGTTCTGTGTCAGACAAGGGCGTCGTCCTTTGGGCTTTGTTGCGGTGCAGAATATTGACTGTCCGCGCCCTCGGCAATAGGTGTCCACTTCACGAGTTCGCACCACCCGGAGTTTATGCATGTCTCAGCTGCGCGATGCCGCCCTGTCTTCCAAGGCCTGGCCGTTCGAAGAAGCGCGCCGGTTGGTCAAACGGTATGAAAAGGACGCGCCCGAGAAGGGCTATGTGCTGTTTGAAACAGGCTACGGCCCCTCTGGACTGCCGCATATCGGGACCTTTGGGGAGGTGCTGCGGACCACGATGGTGCGCCGGGCCTTTGAGGTGATCAGTGATATCCCAACGAAGCTGGTGTGCTTTTCCGACGATCTGGATGGTTTGCGCAAAGTGCCCTCCAACGTGCCGAATCCGGAGATATTGGAGCAGCACCTGCAACGTCCCCTGACGGACGTGCCGGACCCATTCGGCGAATATGAAAGCTTCGGCCATTACAACAACGCCATGCTGCGGCGGTTTCTGGATACGTTCGGGTTTGACTATGAATTTATCTCGGCGCGGGAATTCTACCGGTCGGGTCAGTTCGATGAGATCCTGCTGCGCTGCGTTGAAAAATACGATGATCTGATGAAGATCATGCTGAAATCGCTCCGCGAAGAGCGGCAGCAGAGCTATTCCATCTTCCTGCCGCTGCACCCGGAAACGGGCCGCGTGATGTATGTGCCGATGAAGCATGTGGATGCGGGCGAGGGCACGGTGACTTTCGATGATGAAACGGGCCGCGAATGGACCGTGCCGGTGACGGGCGGGAATGTGAAGCTGCAATGGAAGCCGGATTTTGGCGCGCGTTGGGCTGCACTTGGCGTGGATTTTGAAATGTATGGCAAGGAACATGCCACGAATGAGAAGATCTACGACGCCATCTGCCGGACGCTGGGCGCCCGGCCGCCGGAGCATTTTTCCTATGAGCTGTTCCTCGATGATCAGGGTCAGAAGATTTCGAAGTCTTCGGGCAACGGGATTTCGATGGATGAGTGGCTGAGCTATGCGTCAACGGAATCCCTCAGCTACTTCATGTATCAAAAGCCCAAGACGGCGAAGCGGCTTTACTTCGACGTGATCCCGCGTGCGGTTGATGAATATCACCAGCAATTGCGCGCCTATCCCGGTCAGGATGCGGCGGCGCAGGCGAACAATCCGGTCTTCCATATTCACGCAGGCGACGTGCCCGAAAGCAAGATGGTGGTGCCCTTCGCGATGCTGCTCAATCTGGCGTCAGTGGCATCTGCTGAAGACAAAAACAAGCTCTGGGGGTTCATGCAGCGCTATGCGCCCGAGGCGAGCCCGGAGACGCATCCTGATCTGGATGCCGCTGCTGGGTTTGCAGTGCGGTATTACAAGGATTTCGTGGCTCCCACTCGGGTCTGCCGCGCGCCGACAGAGCAGGAGCGGGAGGCGCTGGTAGAGCTGCGCGATCACTTAGCCGCCTATGACGGGCCATTGGATGATGAGGTTTTGCAATCAGTGGTTTACGCGGTTGGGCGTGACCGGTTCGATCCGCTGCGCGACTGGTTCAAGGCGATCTATGAGGTGCTGCTTGGGGCCTCTCAGGGTCCGCGCTTTGGCGGGTTCATTGCGCTTTACGGGGTCGAAGAAACAATCGCGCTGATCGATCGCGCGCTGGCCGGGGAACTGCTGCCGGATTGAGGCCTCCGGCGGGAGTATTTGTGGCCAAAAAGAAGCCGCGTTTGTCCTTCTTTTGGGCTGAAAATACGCGATCCCGCTGCCAGGTCAGATCCGGCAGATGCCTTTGGTTTCAGCCTTGTCCCAGGGCAAGATCACGGTTTGGGGGATCCGCAGATCGCCCAACGGAAATGCACCGCGCAACATCTGAGCGAGGCGTTCCGTGCGGGGGGCTGTTGGGTCGAGCGCCTTGCAGCAGACATATTCTTCGACGATGGAGGCTTGCTGTTCAAAGCCATAGTCGAGGAAGCGGGAACTGGTTTTCAGATCAAAGAGATAGGGGTCGTCTGAGCGCGTGTGCTCAGACGCGGATTTGATCGGGGTGTAGCCGGTCGCGGCCCGGTTCTGCCATTGCCAGACATGGGTGATTTCGTGGGCAAAGAGCATGACGTGAAAGAGGCTCATAGCCTCTGGGTATTCGGGAAGGAAATTGGGTTCATACCAGTCGCGGGCGTAGAAGACATCGTTGTAGAGCACGAGTGCTGCGGGGGAGACGGTGACGATCGCCTCCTCCCGCTCCGGCAGGATGCGTTCGCGGCAGGCGAGGCGCGGGCGTTTCTTGCGTTGGAAGGTGGTTTCGCCCACCAGAGCGCCATTGCGGACGCGGATGCGGGTGACGTCAATGGTGTTGCCGTGGATCTGGGTGGCGAAGCTTTTTTCCTCCGGCGTCAGGGGCCGGGCGCAGGCCGTCAGCAGGAGGAGAGAGAGGAGAGTGAGCCATCGCATGTCATGGACGTTAACAGGGAGTTCGGCGCGCGTGTAGCGGCAATCGGGCGCAATCGGGGTTTGGGACGCGAATCGTGTGTTAACGCAGGGGGTTGGGGCGATTTTGGCCTGTCGGTATTGCGTCGGTATCCCGTCGGTATTGCGTCGGTGCAGGTTTGGACGCGCGGCGTGGTTAACCGGGCGGACGGGGGTTTTCCTTGGACAGGGGATTTGGCAGGGTGTCGGGATAAGCACATCAAGATCATTGGAGGGACAGATGGGGTTTTGGACATTTTGGAAGAAGGACGAGGATGAGGCGCCGGAAGCGGAGGCGCTGAAGAAGGACGTGGAGGATCTGGGGCTGAACATGGCCGGGCTTGATCTGGAAGTTGAGGGGGACGTGGTGAAGGTGTCTGGCACCGCTGCGGATCAGGAAACCAAAGAGAAGATCCTGATGGCCGTGGGCAATGCGGCGGGTGTCGCGGGGGTTGAGGATAATGCAGGAGGGTCTGACCCGGTGTTCCACGAGGTGGTCAGCGGCGATACGCTCTGGGCGATTGCGCAGAAGGCGATGGGGGATGGATCGCGCTATCCGGAGATATTTGAGGCCAACAAGCCGATGCTGAGCGACCCGGACAAGATTTACCCGGGGCAGCGGTTGCGGATCCCTCAGTGAGGGGCTTGGATTTGTGAGATTGGTTGGGCCGGGGTGAACCCCGGCCTACTTTTTTTGGACCTGTTGGGTTGTAGGGCAGGGCTTGGGATTAAGGGCGCGGTGCGTCTTGCCATCGCGGAGAGGGACGCCGGCGCTTGTCGGGTGGGACGTGTTGGCGTTCGTTTTGTTTTCAGAGTGTTGGGTTGCAGAGCAGGGCGCGGAATCAAGGCCGTAGGCCGCCGCGCCATCGCCAGGCCGCCCCCCGGACTGGCGATTGGGTTGGGTTAGGGCTGCCTTGGGTATGTCGTCCGGGGTTGGGGGATAAAGTGCTTTGTTCGGAGGGTGGATCGCCACTCCGCGGCCTGTCGATGGCGCGGCTCTTGTGGAGTTCGTTTTAATAAGGCGCAGTGGAGATAGCAACCTTCTTACGTGTTCACGTATTCAGATAACATTTGCGCTATCCTTCCAGCGTCAAAGACAATGGTCCGAATTTCTTCTGGAGGCACGCGTTCACTGACCGTCTTTTGAGTTTTTTTATCGACGTACTCGAGCTTAATTTGGCCGTCGAATGAAAATACACCGTGTACGGCTCGGTGCCTGTTGTTGGAGAATTTATGCAGCCAGCCACTAAGGTCCTGAAAGCGTGCTTTCCAAGAACAGTCTGTGGGCAAAGTGTTCGCTGATGTGCTGAATGCGGAAATCAACTTCGAAGTACCAAGAAAACGAAGCCTGACGTACTCTGCATCCCATTCTGCAGAACCTTCTTGGATGCCGTTCATCTTGCAAATGGATTTGCTTGCCAGATCCTCTATTCGTGAGCAAAGGTGCAGGTAAGTGCCGAGATCCTGTAAGAATTGAGCAGGAAGTTCAGAAGCGGGACCACTCATTTTGGTCCTCATCAAACATCCAACTCCTCCACGAACCGCGCGTTTTCCTGGATGTACTGGAACCGCAGTTCGGG
>JBCCCZ010000114.1:0-8908 GCA_039033255.1 Pseudomonadota bacterium | reverse complement strand
GTGGGTGACCTCGCTGGGGTAGTTTCATGCCTCCGGCGGGAGTATTTCTGGCCAGAAAGAAGGCCGGGCGCGTTATCGGCGTGCCGTAAGCCCGTGATAAATATGGGTGAACGTGGCCGCCCCCAGGATCGGGATCAGCAGGTTTACCAAGGGGATCGACAGCGGGATCGCCATAAGGATACCGGCAAACCATACCGTGCCCAGATGTTTGCGGCGGAACGCCTTGGCGGCTTTGCGACCAATGCGCCGGGTCGCGACAAGGGTGATGTATTCCATACCCAGCAAATAACCGTTCAGCGCGTAGAAAATGAAGGGCGCGGCGGGGGTGACGAGGGCGTAGAGAATGAAGGCCAGAAGGTTCGCCGCTATGATGATACCCAGAAAATTCACCGTATCGCGCAGACCTTCAAAGAACGGCACGCGGGTGGCAGCGGGCAGGGTGGCATAGTGGCGGTCCTCCACCGCCTGCGCCACCTCATCGAGGAACATCGATGTGATGGCCGAGGCCACGGGCACCATCAGGAAGGCCGACAGGATCAGCATCAGGAAAAGCGACCCCCAACCCAGCAGGTCGCCCAGCCAAGTGATTTCATAGCCAAAGATTTGCGTGCTGTCGCCCGTGAGCGCCTCGATCAGCCACAAAAGCCCCGCATAGGCGCCCACCAGCAACGCGATTGTCAGACCGATGCCCAACAGCAGCACCTTGCGAAAGCGCGGGTCGCCGATCTGACCGATGGCTTTGAAGAAAGCGGCAAAAATCACGTCGCGACCCAGGTGGTGATCGCAGCCATATCCGGGCGTGGACGATCCGGCGGGGTCATGGTCTCACTGCCTAAGTGGATGAGCCCCGCGATGCGTTCATTGTCCGCCAGGCCAAAGCCTTCCTTCACAAACCCACGGTCATGGCTGGGCCATCCGCTCAGCCAATTGGCGCCCCAGCCCGAGGCCAGCGCGGCGTTCAAAAGCGCGAGGCATACCGCGCCCGCCGAATAGGTTTGTTCCAGTGCCGGGATCTTTTCAGAGGGTTTTTGCACCTCAACGACCGCGACGGCCAGATGCGCATCGTCATACTGTTTGCGCGCCTTGGCGATATCGAAGTCGTTCCTGCCCAACCGCGCGCCATGGGGTTCCACCAGGTCGGCCAGCCGCACAAGCGCGGCACGCTCCAGAACGATGAAGCGCCAAGGCTCCAGCTTGCCATGATCGGGCGTGCGGGCGGCGGCGGTCAGGATCGTTTCCACTGTGGTGCGATCCGGCACGGGCGTCGTCAGGGTTTTCGCAGGGCGCGACCGGCGGGTCAGCAGAAACTCCAGCGCGTCGGGGTTTTTCGGGGGCATATCAAACATCCTCATCCTAAAGCGGCTGGGGCGTCATCGCGTCCTGTGCGTGGGCGGCCCTTGCGTGGTTACGCCTTGGATGTAGGGGATATTTTCTCCAGCGTGTAGACCCCTTCGGGCAAATTCAGCGCCGCCGACAGATCGCGCAATTGGCTGGTCGTCAGGGTTATCTTGTCCACACGGTCAGTGCGTGGATCGTACTGCTCTAACGTTACGCATTCCTCGAACGCGTGGATTTTCACATCCTCGCCCAGCGGCTCTGCCCCGTCATCCACCAAGGTCACGATGGTGCAATCAAATTCATGCTCAATTGAAAACATGGGGTCAACCTACTGGCTGGGCGAGTTTATGCAAGCGGCGACATTTGGGGTGGTGATTGGCAAAAACGCCGCCTACAGTCGTGGTCCATACAGTGATGTAGGGGCGGGTGAATGCGTCTTCGTGTTTTGATAGCAGCCATAGTATTGAGCGGGTGCGTGACGACCACGCAGGCCCCGCAGGACAATCGCCAGATCAGGCAAACTCCGACACCTAACAGCGCGGATATGGCGCGATTTCAACAAGTTGTGGCCCGGGCTGAGCCTGTGGCCGAACGGATTTGCCGCGCAGAACTGCCGGGCGGGAATTGTGATTTTCTGATCCAGGTGGATGAGCGTCCGGGCCAGCCGCCCAACGCATTCCAGACCTTGACGCGCGATGGTCGCCCGATCTTGGCGTTCAATCTGGCGCTGTTGGCATCTGTCCGAAATGCAGATGAATTGGCCTTTGTCTTCAGCCACGAAGCCGCACATCATATTGCCGGGCATATTCCCAAAACACGTGAAACGGCGGCGACCGGTGCGATCTTGTTGGGCGGTCTGGCGGCCATCGTGGGGGCGGGCTCCAACACGGTGCAATCTGCCGCAGACCTGGGCGCGGGCGTGGGCGCGCGCACCTATTCCAAAGAGTTTGAATTGGAGGCCGACGCGTTGGGCACGATTATTGCCAAACGCGCGGGCTATGACCCGGTGCGCGGGGCGGAATTCTTCAACCAGATCCCCGATCCGGGTGACGTGTTCCTCGGAACGCATCCCCCCAATGCGCAGCGGATTGAAACGGTCAGGCGGACAGCCGCCGGGCTCTAGGCTGTTAGCGCGGCGGCCAAAGCTGTGGAAATTCCCATGAACAGGCATCCCGTGGCAAGCAGCACGAAGGCATGCCAGATGGCGTTGGCAAAAGGCAGGCTTTCCCAGGTGTAGAAGATCACCGCGCCCGTATAGGTCAGGCCACCCACGATGATAAACCAGACACTGGCGCTGGGCAGATGTCCGAAAAGCGGTATGAATAACCCAACCCCGATCCAGCCCAGCGCAACCTGGGGTATCCAGCCAGTGGTCATTTTGCCCCGCGCGGCCAGCAATTTGGCCACCGCGCCGATCAACGCCAGCGTCCAGACGAGGATCAACACACCGTAGCCGAAAACGGAATTCAACAAGATCGCCAGTGGCGTGAAGGTGCCTGCGATTTTGACATAGATCGCGGCGTGATCGATCCGCCGTAGTATGGGCCTCGCAGAGGTATGGGCAGCCATGTGATATGCCGCCGATGCGCTCAGCATACCCAGCAGCGCAATCGCGTAGATTGCGGTGCCCAGAAAGATAGGCCACTCCATGCGATCGCTGAAGAGCCAGAAAATGATCGACACCCCCACCATTGCGCTGGTGACCCCAAGGATATGCACCACACCGTCAGCGACGCGTTCGGCGCGGGTGTAATTTGGGTACGACATATTGACCACCTTTCATCCGGTTTGATGGCATGACAGGTCGTTGGGGATATGACGGATGATAGACAAAACTATGTTAATTTTCCGCACCTTGTGCACGGCGCTTGAGGTGGCTTCTCGGCGCGGTGGATTTTGGCCTGCAATTGACCTTCTGACATCGCAAAAAGCGTGCTGATGGCGAGGGGGTATATTTCATTATTATACAGTGGCTTGCGCGTTGATCTTGAGAAAAAACGGCCATCAAGTCGTTTGGATAAGCTGTGCAAACGGAAGAATTAAAAGAGGCATTGCAAAAACCTGAATTTTGTAATTCTGCTCTTAATTTGATACTTATCCACAGATTTAAATCAATAATAGATAGAATCCGATTTCCAATCAAAAAATCCTAAGTACGACATGCGCCTGTCCGAGGCTTTGCCGATGGCGCGTGATGAGCACAAGAACATGTGTTGCGCAGCGGTGGCCCGCCACCTGTTAAATATGTGATACACGTCCCACCTGAAACACGATAATCTTCAGTCGAAGGCACGCGAACCAATCAAAATAGAGGTGTATCATGCGGTGGATCATCCGGGCCATTCTTCTCGTCGTTATTTTGGGCATAGGTCTTGTCGCAACGGTCCTTATGCTCCCGGGGGAGCGCATCGCGCGTCTGGCTTCGGATCAGATCTCCAACTTGACGGGGCGCGAAGTGATTATGTCAGGTGAGACCACGATCAGTTTCTATCCCATTCTTGGCGTCAGCACCGGTGCCGTCAGCATCGCCAACGCCGATTGGTCGGATAACGGTCCCATGTTTCAGGCCGACAGCCTCAAGATCGGGGTAGAGCCGCAGGCCCTTTGGGGCGGGGACATCCGGATCACGGGCCTTGAGGCGCAAAGCCCGCGTGTTCATCTGGAGCGTGCCGCCGATGGCCGAGTAAACTGGGAACTGGGTGTTGAGGGGGTCGCGCCTTCTGGTCAGACAGGGGAGGGGGCTGCACCTGCGCAATCCTCCCGCCTCGCACTCACACTGGATCGCGCCCTCATTGAAAACGCCACTTTCATCTTCGACGACCAAAGCACTGGGGAACGCACCGAAATGACCGGCATGCGCTTTGACCTGCGCTGGCCGGAATATGAAGGCCGCGCCAGTTTTGAGGCCACGCTGCGACCCGCAGAAGAAGACGTTCAAATCTCTGGCTATCTCGACCGGGTGGGCGATTTCATCGACGGCGCGGTCAGTGATGTGTCCGCCGAAATCACCATGCCCGGCAGCACCATCGCGTTTCAGGGGCGTGCCAGCGCAGATGGCGCCGCCGAAGGCAATCTGACCGCGAAAATCGATGACACAAACCGTGCCATGCTCGCGTTGGGCCAACCACCCGCGGACCTGCCGGCAGGGTTCGGGCGCGCGGTCGATATCAGCACCCAGGTGACCTTCACAGCCGACCAAAACCTGTCCCTGCGCGATCTGACCCTTGATTTGGGTGGCAACCGCCTGACCGGCGCCGTTGACGTCGCGCTGGCCGGTGAGCGCCCCAATGTCACGGCGAAGTTGGATGCCGGCGCCCTCGATCTGACCGCCTTGAACAGCAGCGACAGCGCGGGCACGGGCGGGCAATCCTCCACAGCTCAAAGCCCCGACAGCGATGGCTGGTCGAAGGATCCCATCGATGCCTCCGCCCTTGGCCTCGCCAATGCCGATATCGCGCTCACGGCCAGCAGCATCGATTTGGGTGATCTGCAGGTGGGTGCCACGCAAACCCGGATGCGGCTGGATCGATCCCGCATGGTGTTTGAGGTGCAAAACGTGCAGGCCTACGCGGGCACCATCACGGGCCAATTTGTGATGAACAACCGATCCGGCCTGTCGGTGGGTGGTCAGATGGATGTGAAAGGCATTGATCTTGAAAGCTTTTTAACCGCCGCCGCCGATATCGACCGCCTCTCGGGCGCGGCTGATGCGTCGGTAAACTTCCTGGGCGTGGGTCAATCCCAGCACGCGATCATGAACTCGCTGAGTGGCGACGGACGGGTCAGTATGGGCCGGGGCGTGATCAACGGGATCGACCTTGACCGGCTGATGCGCTCGGGCGACGTGTCGGGCGGCACCACCATTTTCGACACGATGGGCGCCACGTTCACCATGAACAACGGCAACCTCTTCAACACTGATCTGCGGATGGAATTGCCTTTGGCCAAAGCCGATGGCGAAGGCCGCATTGGGCTCGGCGCGCGCGACATTGACTACCTTTTTACGCCCAAGCTGCTGGAAGGTGAAAGCAATACCGGCCTTGCCATCCCTGTGCGGATTCGGGGGTCATGGGACAACCCAAGCATCGTGCCCGATCTTGAAAAGGCGCTTGAGATGAACCTCGCCGGGGAAGTCGAGAAGCTGGAGGATCAGGCCGAAGAAGAACTGCGCCGCGCCGTGGGCAAAGAGCTGGGCGTGGATGTGGAGGAAGGCCAGGATCTGGAAGACGCCGTGCGCGATGCCATCGAGGATGAGGCCTTGAAGGGTCTCAGAAGCCTTTTTGACTGATTCCAATACCTTGAGCGCACATTTCTCATGTCTTTGAACGCCGTTGATGCCGACCTGATCGCAGATCTTCAGGGTGCTCTGCCACCCGCCACGTTTCGGGACGCCACGCCCGGTTATCTTGAAGAGCCCCGTGGCCGCTGGGCCGGGCAGGCGGGCGTTCTGTTGGCGCCTGCAAACACCGAAGAGGTGGCGCAGATCATCCGCATTGCCCATCAGGCGCGCGTGCCCGTCGTGCCCTATGGCGGCGGCACTGGCCTCGTGGGTGGTCAGATCGCCAGTGACGGGCCCGCGCCGATCCTGCTTAGCCTGGAACGCATGACGCGCATCCGCGCGGTCTACCGACAGGAAAACATCCTGATTGCTGAGGCGGGCGCGATCCTAGCGGACATTCATGATGCCGCCGACGCCGCCGACCGCCTTTATCCCCTGACCATCGCCGCCAAAGGCAGCGCGCGGGTGGGCGGGCTTTTGGCCACCAATGCAGGCGGCGTGAACGTCCTGCGCTATGGCAATGCGCGTGATCTCTGCCTGGGGCTGGAGGCTGTGCTGCCTGACGGCCAGATCTGGAACGGGCTGCGGCGGCTGCGCAAAGACAATATGGGCTACGACCTGCGCAACCTGCTGATCGGGTCCGAGGGCACATTGGGCGTGATCACCGCCGCCTCCCTGATGCTGCATCCCAAACCCGCGGGCGAAGGCACGGCGGTAATGTCTGTGCGGGGGCCGGAGGCGGCGCTGTCCTTGCTTGCCATGGCGCGGGACCACATGGGCGAGGGGATCAGCGCCTTTGAACTGATGCACCGGATGGGCAGCGATTTCCTGTCCGAGACCATGCCAGACGTCAAACAACCCTTTGAAAACGCGCCGGAATGGATGGTTCTCATTGATATCGGCCTTGCCCGGGGCCTCGATCCTGCCACCGCGTTAGAGGCCTTGTTCGAAGATGCCCATGAGGCCGGGCTGGTGACCGACGGCATCATCGCCCAATCCGAGGCGCAGCGGGCGGAACTCTGGGCCGTGCGCAAAACCATCCCGGAGGCCAACCGCCGGATCGGGTCGATCAGTTCCCACGACATCTCCGTCCCGCTGGGCGCCATCCCGGAGTTTATCCAAGCAGGAAACGCGGCACTCGCCAAACTGGGCCCGTTCCGGATCAACTGCTTCGGCCATGTGGGCGATGGCAATCTGCACTACAACGTGTTTCCGCCGAAAGGGGAGAGCAAGGATGCCTACACGCCCCTTCGCGACGACATCAAACGCACCGTTCATGACGCCGTCCATGCGTTGGGCGGATCGGTCAGCGCCGAACACGGGGTGGGGCGGCTCAAGGTCGACGATCTGGAACGCTATGGCGATCCGGTCAAACTGTCGGCCATGCGCGCTGTCAAAGATGCGCTTGATCCGGCCGGCATCATGAACCCGGGCGCGGTTCTGCGAGCGCGGTAAGATGAGCCGAAACCCTCTAGTAAGCGGTCCCATCATCGCTTACCTTACAAATGGTTAAAAGGGACACGACGCGCCATGTCTGACACAGGGCTGCAAAAGCTCGCATTCTTCTTGCTTGTGCTTCTGATCCTCTTCGTCGCCGTTGCAGGGGGCGTGTGATGGCGCAGAAGTTTGGCGGCAAATACAGCCCCGATGCCAATCAAAACCTGTCTGAACCATCTGGCGCCTATCGCGGTGCGGTGCGTACGAAGGCCGGGGGCCGGGTCAATCTGCTCTTCCTCGCGCCTTTACCGTTGATCTGGCGGGCCTTCACCTCCGGTGCCACCGGGCTTGCGCTTAACCTTGTTGCCTTGGGTCTTTTGATCCTTGCCGCATGGCTCACCCGCGAAGGCATCAAAGCGCAAGAGGCTTACGAGGCGCGCAAAGTCGCCCGCCGCCCAGGGTTCCCCCGCAAGATCGCAGGCAGCATCCTGACCGGCGCGGGCCTCGCCGTGGCAGGGTTTGCCGCCAGCGGCGGCCTCATTGAACCCATCATTTACGCCGTGGTCGGCACTGTTCTGCACAGTTTCGCCTTCGGCTTCGACCCTATGCGCGACAAGGGCATGGAAGGCATCGACACTTTCCAGACCGATCGCGTGGCCCGCGCCGTGGACAAGGCCGAAGGCATGCTGTCCGCGATGTCCGACGCCGTCAAACGCGCAGGCGACCGCAAATCCGAAACCCGCGTGGCAGGCTTCCAGACCAGCGTGCGCGACATGCTGCGCACCGTCGAAAACGACCCCCGCGACCTCACCACCGCGCGCAAATACCTGACGGTCTACCTACAGGGCGCCCGCGACGCGACGGTCAAGTTCGCCGATATCTACGCCCGCGATCGCAACGCCAAGGCGCGGGATGATTATTTCGGCCTGCTGGACGATCTGGAAGAGAATTTTACCGCCAAGACCCGCAGCCTTCTCACCGATGACACCGCCGATCTGGAAGTGGAAATCGAAGTGCTGCGCGATCGGCTGAAACGAGAAGGGCTGCGGCCCGACGTGACAAGTTAAAGAAGGAAACGGGACATGTCAGAGAGCATTCGTGAAAAGGCCCAGGCCGCGCTGGCCGAGGTAGAAGAGGTAAGCAAAGTGATCTTGCCCGAACCGGTTGAGGCCACGGCCATCGTGCCCATCGAGGACGCAAACAAAACCCAAAAGGCCGAAATCACAAAGCGCATGGAAGAGATCGACATGACCGATACGAATTCCATCGTGGCCTTCGGATCGGGCGCGCAGGCCGAATTGCAGACCATCTCCCAATCCATGCTGCAAGGCGTGCGCAACAAGGATGTGGGCCCCGCGGGCGACAGCCTTCGCAACATCGTCACCACGATCCGCGGCTTTTCAGTCTCCGAACTCGACGTCCGCCGCGAACGCACCTTTTGGGAAAAACTTCTGGGCCGCGCGGCACCTTTTGCGAAATTCACCGCCAAATTCGAAACCATCCAGAACCAGATCGACAAGATCACCGAGGATCTTCTGGGCCACGAACACACGCTGCTGAAGGATATCAAATCCCTCGACATGCTCTACGACAAGACGCTGGCCTTCTATGATGAACTGGCGCTCTACATCGCGGCGGGTGAGGCGAAGATCGCCGAACTTGATACCAAAACCATCCCCGCGAAGGAGAAGAAGGTCGAAAAAGCGCCCGAGGACAAACAGGTCATGGAAGCCCAAGAACTGCGCGATCTGCGCGCCGCGCGCGATGATCTGGAACGCCGGGTGCATGACCTCAAACTCACGCGCCAGGTGACCATGCAGTCGCTGCCCTCCATCCGGCTGGTGCAGGAGAACG
>JBCCCZ010000113.1:0-8949 GCA_039033255.1 Pseudomonadota bacterium | reverse complement strand
TAAAAGAGATCATGGCAAAACCCGTTCAAGCCCGCACATTGAAAACCCGCGCCAAGCTTTTGAGCGCGGCACAAGGTCTGATCGAACATTCCGGCTCTGAGGCGCTTCGCGTGGAGGAGGTTGTGCTAAAGGCTGGCGTTGCAAAGGGCACTTTCTTCTCTCATTTCAAAGACAAAGAGGCGTTGATGGATCAGCTGATCGGTGCGCGTTTGTCTGAGATTTTGACTGAGATCGAGGAAGGGCCGGTGCCGAGATCGGCGTCAGAGGTGGTGACGGCGCTGGGGCCGTTCATCGCCTTTGCGATCTCGGAGCGATACGTGTTTGACATCATGCTGCGCTATAGCGGTGCGGCTGGTGTTCAGGAGATTGGCCCCATCGCGCAGACCTTTTTGCAGCAATATGAACTTTGCCTGAAATGGGTCACGCATCCGGATCTGCCGGTGCGGGAGGATATCCCGGTTGAGTTGGTTGCTGAGGGGATCGGGGCGTTCCTGATACAGGCGATTTCGCTTCAGTTTTGCGCGCTGCATTCCTCTGTCAGCGTGGAGGCGCGGTTGGAGCCTTATTTGCAGGCGTGGTTCAAGTAGGGGCTGGGGCGGCCACACCGTCCTCTGTGACTTCCAGGTACTGCGCGCGCTCGCCCAGTTCCGCGAAAAGTTCCGGCCCGGTGCCTGTCATCCATGCCTGTGCCTTGAGCGCGCAGACCTCATCGTAAAGCGCGGCGCGGCGGGTGGCGTCGAGATGCGCCGCGACCTCATCCAGCAGCAGGAGGGGCGGCGCGCCGAAATCCTCGGCCAGGGCGCGGGCGTTGGCGAGGATGAGGGAGATGAGCAGCGCCTTTTGTTCGCCGGTGGAGCAATCCTTGGCGGGCACGCCCTTGGCAGCATAGACACCGTAGAGATCGGCGCGGTGAGGACCGACGAGGGTGCGGCCCGCCGCCAGATCGCGGAAGCGGCTTTCGTGCAGCGCCTCGCGGAAGTCGCTTTCCGTTTCGGGCATGGCGCCTTCGGAAACTGTCAGTTCCAGTTCGGCGGACGGGAAGGCGGTGTCGGCCTCTTTCTGGGCGTCTTGAAGGCGGTAGAGCGCGTCTGTGCGGTTTTGGTGGATTTGAATGCCCGCCTCGGCCATTTGGCGTTCGAGGGCGACGTACCAATGGCCGTCACGCACCTGATCCTTCAGCAGGCGGTTGCGTTCGCGCATGGCTTTTTCATAGGCCAGCGCGGCCTCGGCATGATCGGGCGTGAAGCTGAGCGTCATGCGATCCAGAAACCGCCGCCGTCCTTCTGCGCCTTCAATCCAGAGCCGATCCATCGCGGGGATGAGCCACAGGACACGCGCGATACGGCCCAGAGAGATCTGGGAGGCGGGCTTGCCATCGATACGGACTTTCCGGGCTTCTTCTCCTTGGGCGGTGATCTCTACCTCGTGGATTTGGGCCAGGGATCGGAGGTGGCCTGTCAGCTTCCATCCAAGATCATCGGGCCTGCGCGCCATATCGGCGGCGGCGGCGCGTCTGAGGCCGCGACCGGGGGAGAAGAGGGAGACGGCCTCAAGGATATTCGTTTTGCCCGCGCCATTGGGGCCGTAGATCGCCACGGGGCGGCCATCGCCGTTGATGCGCGCGGATTGGTGCGAGCGGAAGTAGGAAAGGCTGAGATGCGAAAGATAGAGGCCGGGCATCCGTGAGGTCGGTTAGACCCGCATCGGCATGACGACATAGACAGCCGTGGTATCATTGCCTTCGCGCATCAACGTGGGATCACCCGACGAGTTGAACATGAAGACGGCGTTTTCGCGATCCACCTGGCTGGCGATTTCCAGCAGGTATTTTGCATTAAACCCGATATCGAGTTGGTCGTCGCCATAGGCCACGGCCAGCTCTTCCTCCGCCGCGCCGCTGTCAGGGGCGTTGACGGAGAGGACCAGCCGGTCTTCATCGAGCGACAGTTTCACGGCGCGGGAGCGTTCGGAACTGACAGTCGCGACGCGGTCCACGGCTTGGGCGAATTCAGACGCGTCGACCTCCAAACGGCGGGTGTTGCCGGTGGGGATGACGCGGGTGTAATCGGGGAACGTGCCGTCGATGACCTTGGAGGTCAGCGTGATGTCGGGCGTGGCGAAACGGACCTTGGTTTCCGACACCGACACGGCGATCACGGTTTCATCGTCTTCGAGAAGTTTGCGCAGTTCGCCCACAGTTTTGCGTGGCACGATCACGCCGGGCATGGAGCCTGCACCATCGGGCAGATCGCTATCAATCCGGGCGAGGCGGTGGCCGTCGGTGGCCACGCAGCGCAGGACTTGCCCGCCATCGGCATCCGAGACATGCATGTAGACGCCGTTGAGGTAGTAGCGTGTTTCCTCGGTCGAAATCGCGAATTTGGACTTGTCGAAAAGGCGACGCAGTTCGGGGGCCTTGGCGGAGAAATTACACTCGTATTCCGAGGACGCCATGACCGGGAAATCTTCTTTGGGCAGGGTGGCCAGCGCAAAATTCGACCGGCCTGCCTCTACCGTCAGGCGGCCAGATGCGCCGTCATCGGTGAGGCTCACCAGAGCGCCGTCCGGCAGTTTGCGGACGATTTCGTGCAGGGTCACGGCAGAGACGGTTGTCGCGCCCGCGCGTTCGACCTGCGCGGGGGCTTTGTCCACCACTTCGATGTCGAGGTCGGTGGCGCGGAACTGCACGCTGTCGCCTTCGGCTTCGATCAGCACATTGGCGAGGATCGGGATCGTGTTGCGGCGTTCGACCACCGATTGGGCCTGGGCCACGGCCTTAAGAAGCGTTCCACGTTCGATGCTGATTTTCATGCCCTTGCTCCCTGCATGCGCGGCGGTGGGAGGGGCACCCTAGCAATTCTGGGTGCGTGCTCAAGCTTTTTCGTGGGGTGTGGGGATCTCCTGCGGTTTCAGGCGGGGCGGGACGGGTTTCGGATTGCGTTTTGCAGAGACTGTCAGTTTGTGAGCCCAAGGTACTTGAAACCGCGCCTCGTGCGAACAGCGGCTATCGGCCCGAAGCCGACTTTCGGCCATTGGACCGGCGCGGACTCAAGGCCGTCAGGTCGCCGCGCAACGTCGGGCCGCCCCAATGGCAGAGCGATTTGGCTAGTCTTGGTGCTTGGCACTTTTGTCTCGCGAATTTGGCAGGGATAAACCTCGGCTGTTCAAAGGCCGGATCGCCGCACCGAGGCCCGACACTGCGCGGCTGTGGCAGCAGAAATCTGAACGACGACAGCGTCCGCTACGCGCCCGTTCCACGCAAGCTCAGCACAGGCTTTCGCGGCGAATGACTGGTGTGAGCCCATACTGACCTTGAATACTCTATAGAACCTGCAATGCTTACGACCTGTGGATTGAGGTGTTCAGTGCTTTTAGAAGTGAATGGGACGAAGCTCTTCTTCGACGTGGACGGTGAAGGACTAACACCCGACGGTACGGCGATGAAAGCAAAGCCAACGGTCGTGATGGTTCACGGTGGGCCGGGGGCCGACCATAGCGTCGCCAAGCCGTTTTTTGGTCAACTGACGGACATCGCCCAAGTCGTTTACTACGATCACCGAGGCAACGGTCGAAGCGATTTAGGTAAGAAGGAAGACTGGAACCTCGCACAATGGGGAGATGACCTTAAGGGCCTTTGCGATGTCTTGGGAATCGAAAAGCCCATCGTGGTTGGAACGTCGTTTGGAGGGTTCGTAGCGCTCTCATATGCGACGCGCTACCCCGATCATGTAGGAGGTTTAGCCCTCATCAGCACCGCTGCGAAGGTTGAATTTACGGCCATCTTTGAGGCTTTTATGGTCCGAGGTGGTCCGGAGATTGCCGAAATTGCAGAAACCTACTGGACGCGCCCAACAGATGCAGGCCGTGAGCTGTACAAGTCGCGCTGCGTGCCTTTCTACACCTATGCGAACCTCGGGCCGCCAGCGTGGCTCACTCGCGTTTTGTGGAGAAATGAGACGGCTCTATGGTTCAACGGCCCAAGTAATGAGCATGGCCAGTTTGACTATCGCAAAGACTTGGAAAGAATCGAATGCCCGGTATTGGTGATGGTGGGCGAGCAGGACCCCATCACCCCACCAGTGTTCAGCGATACCATTGTTGAAGAGCTAGGCTCCGAGCAAGTAAGGTACGTCAAATTCGAGGAGTGCGGTCATGGAGTTGTTGGTGATAAGCCGGACGAAGCACTCCGAGAGTTTCGCGGTTTCATCGAAAGTATCGCTGCGAGAATGAATTGCAGCTAAGTCCGCTGAGCTGCCGTTCCAGAGGTTTCCAAACTTGCCTATCGCCGTTTCAGCAGTTGCACTGCGGTTTACGCGGCCATCAGGCAGAGGGTTTCGTGGCGTTTGAGGCTCAGGTGGACGGCGGAGTAGTTGTTGCAACCCTGTTCCAGACCAGGCGCCGCGGCGATGAGGCGGAGGCGGTTTTCAGAGGATAGGGTGGAGAGGCCTTCGGGCCCCGGTTGGAAGCTTTCGCTTGGGATGCCTTCGGCGAAGATGATCTCATGTTTGGGCAAGAGGAGGTGGTGGTAATCCACCAGCCCGCCTTCACGGATGTAGATTGCATTGTCGTCAACCAGATCCTTGGCTTTCACCAATACGGAACTTTCCCCGAAGAGAAGTTCAGCCCGGTAGCTTTCCATCAGCATGCGATGTTGTTGCGAGACGACCAGATCGCGGGTGTTGCCCAAGGCGCCTTTGCGGATCACCACAGGCGCTGTTTTGCCAAACGCGCGCGCTCGGGACACGCCGTGCCAAATGACGGGCTGCAGCCCGTTGTCCTTGGTGCGGATCAAATCCCCCGGTTCCAGCCTCTCGATAGGACGCGGGCCAAAAGCGGTGTCAATCAGAGTGCCGGAAGCGTAGCACACGATCTGCGCCCCAAGACCCAGATGCGGCGTGAAACCGTCGTTTTCAACGATGCCGCCGATAGTGTAATCGACACCGGCCGGTGGCACGCCATCGGGGAACACCAGGTAAAAGCCATCTTCGCTGTTGCCACCAACGACATCATTGAGATCGTTGTCGTTGTTGAGGTCGACATCGATCACCGCCACCCGGAACGTGTTGGTCCCATCGGTGACCGTAAAGGTGTAATCCCAGATCGTCTGATAAAAGACGCCGTCGATTTCGGTGACCTGTTCGCCAATGCCACCGAATTGTTCCTGCGCGCTGACCTGTTCGTTGGTGGGGTCGCCATTGTACTGCGTGGCGCCGTCATTTTCCCGAACATAGAAATTGGTCGTGGACCCTGTCCATGTCCATGTGCCACCCACGGGCGGGCCGAACGCGTAGTTCTGCGGCGCACCATTGACCGTCGACTGGGTGCCGAAGATCGCGTTTTGATAGCCGTAAAAGACCGGCATGGATCCGTCTCCACCTTTTTTGTTGGGATCAAGCTGGCGCCGCAGATTGTTCGCCATTTGGTAACAATCGGGTCTTTTTGGGAAAACTTGTGACGAATTATGGCGAGTTGTCAGGCGATCAGGTTGCTGGCGCAAGACAGTGCTGCGTTTGTTTGGGGCTTTTTTCGGGCCGGGGATCGATGGACGCGCAAGTTTAATTCCTGGTTTTCAGAAAGCGCGAGAGTCCTCAACGCCAACGCCAACGCCAGGCGTCACGTGTTACACCTAAGGTGTGCCACCTTGAATTGGCGCGCATTTGGGGCGACGGCCATTGCAAAGTTTGCTCGGATGCCGTCCCAGATCGGACGAAGAGAGTTCTGGGAAACAGAGATCAGTTTCGCCAGACCTGGGCCTGGCGACGCCGCGGTGTATGGGCGTATTGGGAAAAAGTGCTAGCGCTCCAGGGTCCGTCGCAGCATTTCCAGATCTTCGGCGATCTGGGCGTCGGAATGGCGCAGCTCTTCGATCCGTTTGACGCCGTGCATGACTGTCGTGTGATCACGTCCGCCAAAACGGCGGCCAATCTCCGGCAGGGAGCGGCGGGTCATTTGTTTGCAGAGATACATCGCGACCTGACGGGGCCTGGCAAAGCTCCGAACGCGTTTGGGCCCGATCATATCGGCGAGGCGGATGTTGTAGTGGTCCGACACCTGACGCTGGATTTCCTCGATGGAGATCTTGCGTTCGAACGTGCGCAGGATATCAGACAGGCAATCCTGCGCCATATCAGGCGTGATTTCCGTGCCCACCAGCGACGCAAAAGCGTAGAGCCGGGTCAGCGCGCCTTCGAGTACGCGGACATTGGTGCTGATCCGCTGGGCGAGGAAATCGAGGACGTCGTCATCCATCTGCAGATCGGGGTAGTCCGCCTTGTAGCGGTCGACCTTGGATTGCAGGATGCCGAGGCGGAGTTCGTAATCGGTCGGGTGCAGGTCGACCACCAACCCGCATTGCAGGCGGGATTTGATGCGCTCCTCCATGTCTTCGATTTCACCCGGGGCGCGATCAGCAGAGATGACGATCTGTTTGTTCTGATCCACGAGCGCGTTGAACGTGTGGAAGAACTCCTCTTGCGTGGAATCTTTGCCGGCGATGAACTGCACGTCATCTACCATCAGGACGTCGACGGAGCGGAACATCTCTTTGAAATCCATCATCTTTTTGTCGCGCAGCGCCTGTACGAAGCGATACATGAACTGCTCGGCAGAGAGGTAGAGCACGTTGAGATCGGGGCGCGCTATCTGGAGCTCCCACGCGATGGCGTGCATCAGGTGCGTCTTACCCAGGCCCACTCCGCCATAGAGAAAGAGCGGGTTGAACGTAACTGGCCCGCCTTCGGCAACGCGGCGCGCCGCGGCATGGGCCAGTTCGTTGGGTTTGCCCACGACGAAACGGTCAAAGGTGAATCGTTCATCCAAAGGCGCGGTCGGAAACTGCCCGTCTCCACCATAGCCCTTCCGGAAGCTCGATCGGTTGGGTCGGGCAGATGGTTTGGCAGCACCCGGTTTGGCGCTTGAGTTCGCCGGAGTGGACGTTCCCGCATCTTGGATTGGGGCATTTACTGGGCGAACGGCCCCTTTGTGGACCCGGCGCACGGTCGGCACGCTGAATTGGAGGCGCCGGACGTCGGGGTTCACTTGGCTCACTTTGTAAAGGATCTTGTCGCCAAAGTTTTGCGACACGTAGTTGCCCTGAAAGCTGGTCGGTACATCGAAGATCGCGACGCCGTCGGCGACCTCTCTCAGATCAAGCGGCTCAATCCAGCTTGTGTAGTTATGCGCTCCGACTGTTTCCCGGAGTTCGTTTTTGACAGCGCCCCACTCTTCCAAAGTCATTCTCATCCCATTCCGCGACTATATTCTGATTTCAAAGACGCGGCCCAAAGACCCGCCCTTGGCGACGCCGCAAAATGGCCAGACCGTACCAACCGGAGCCTGTCGGTTTGCCCAACAGGTGGTTGCGCCCTTTTTCGGGCATGGGAATGTTGCAGCAAGCTGTCGGCGCACGTCCCCAACGCCAGGCCTATAGCTACGGTGCATCCCCGGTCTGGACTTGGCCCACCCACCATTTCTGGTAAGCGCGTCACACTCACGGTCAGTTCAATCGAAACTCTGGATTGGTGGGATCTTTATCGATCCAACCTCTTACCAGCGATTGTAACCTCCGAGGAGTGAAGGTGGCAGCCAATCCCCCTTGCAGATTCGCTCGGTGAAATTAGCAACTGCCATCAAGAGGCGGCAACCGTTCTTAGGGGCTTGACCTGAAAATCGGCGAAAAGAATCGGTGGCTGCTCAAAATCACCGTCGAAACGAAAAACGGCGAGACAAAAATCCCGCCGTTTTTCACCAATAATTTAGCAGGTTTAATCAGCCGAGCGCTTTCACACGCGATGTCAGGCGCGACATTTTCCGCGCGGCGGTGTTTTTGTGAAAGACGCCTTTGGTGACACCGCGCATCAGTTCCGGCTGAGCGGCTTGCAGCGCAGATTGGGCGGCATCCTTGTCACCGGATGCAATCGCTTCTTCGACTTTCCGCAAGTAAGTGCGGATGCGGGAGCGGCGCGCCTTGTTCACGGCGAAGCGGCGTTCGTTCTGACGCGCGCGTTTCTTGGATTGAGGGCTATTTGCCATGCTTTTCAGACCTTTATTCGGGCGTTTCTATTCCTAAACACGTGACAGGACGCCCAAGCCGACGGAATTACCATCGGAAAGATCAAGCCTGAGCGGGCCGCACGCGCATGTATTGGGGCGGCGTATATAAGAGATTCGCGTGCTTGCAAAGGGTCTTTGAACGGCGGTTCACGCGATGGCGGTTTGATCAAGGATTCGGGTCAGGCTCGTGGCAGAATAGCGGCTGTGTTACTGAAACGTCACAAATGAGTCGCACGCCCTGCGACTCATCCCAAAGCAAGGAGAGTGCCCATGGCGCTGGATCACCGCCCCTGGTTGCCGCGTGTTGCGCAGATGCGTGAGGACACGATTGCGACGTCCATGACGGGGCAGGGGGATGCCGCGCTTTTTGCCCGTCTGAGCGATTTGGTGGCGGAAAATTCCCGCATTCATGAGCGCGACTGTTTCAACCTCAACCCAGCCACGAATGTGATGAACCCCCGGGCGGAGGCGATGCTGGCCAGCGGTTTGGGATCGCGCCCATCGCTGGGCTATCCGGGCGACAAATACGAGATGGGGCTGGAGGCGATTGAAGAGATCGAGGTGATCGCCGCCGGTCTGGCCGCCGAGGTGTTTGGCGCGCGCTTTGCCGAAATCCGCGTCGCCTCGGGCGCGATGGCGAATTTGTATGCGTTCATGGCGACGTGCCGTCCCGGTGACACGATCATCGCGCCGCCGGCCTCCATTGGTGGGCATGTGACCCACCACGGGCCGGGCTGTGCGGGGCTCTATGGGTTGCGGGTACTGGAGGCGCCGATTGATGGAGATGGGTATACGCTTGATCTGGATGGGCTGCGCGCGTTGGCGATCAAGGAACGGCCCCGGCTTATTACAGTGGGCGGGTCGCTGAACCTGTTTGAACATCCCGTAGCAGAGGTG
>JBCCCZ010000112.1:0-9112 GCA_039033255.1 Pseudomonadota bacterium | reverse complement strand
TCGGACGCGATGTCGACGGTGGTTAGTTCAATATTCGCGGACTCCATCTGGCACGCGATTGTGCGCTACAAGATCAGATCATAAAGCTTGCGCTGATCCGGCTCAGACAGTAACACCGATGCAGCGTCGCGCGTCATGTCCGTGGGGCGGATGCATTCATGGGCCTCTTGCGCGTTCTTGGCCTTGTTTTTGTACATGCGCGGGCTGTCGGGAACATAGTCCGCGCCGTAGCGGTCTTTGATGGCGTCGCGCGTGGCCATGACGGCTTCGGGGGCCATGTCGATGCCGTCTGTCCGCATGTATGTAATGAGACCGGCCTCATAGAGGCGCTGTGCGGTGGACATGGTTTGCCGCGCGCCGAAGCCGAATTTGCGGCTGGCCTCTTGTTGCAGCGTGGATGTCATGAACGGGGCGGAGGGGTTGCGGGCGGCGGGTTTGGCCTCAACGGAGGCGATCTTGAGGTCGCGGCTTTGGATCGCCTGCACGGCCAATTCGGCCTGTGTGTCATTTTCGATGTCGAACTTGTCGAGCTTTTTGCCCGCAAGCACCGTCAGGCGCGCCTCATATTCCTGTCCGCGCGGGCTGGAGAGTTGCGCCTTTACCGACCAGTATTCGCGGGGGTTGAAGGCCTCAATCTCCAACTCGCGCTCGACGATGATGCGCAGGCAAACCGATTGCACACGGCCCGCCGAGCGTGCGCCGGGCAGTTTGCGCCACAAGACGGGCGAGAGGTTGAAGCCCACCAGATAGTCGAGTGCGCGCCTTGCCAGATAGGCCTCGACGAGGTCTTCATCGACGTCGCGGGGGTTTTGCATCGCCTCGGTGACCGCCGCCTTCGTGATGGCGTTGAAGACCACGCGGCTGACCGGCGTGTCCTTCTTGATGGCCTTCCTTTTGCGCAGCGCTTCTTCGAGGTGCCAGGAGATGGCTTCGCCTTCGCGGTCGGGGTCGGTGGCGAGGATGAGGGCGTTGTCATCCTTGAGCGCATCGGCGATGGCCTTGACGTGTTTTTTGCTGTCGGCGCCGATTTCCCAGAGCATGTCGAAACCGTTGTCGGGATCGACCGAGCCGTTCTTGGCGGGCAGGTCGCGGACGTGGCCGTAGGAGGCCAGCACCGTGTAGTCGTTGCCCAAATACTTGTTGATTGTCTTGGCCTTGGCCGGGGATTCGACAACAACAACGGGCATACGGGAACCTTTCGACTCAAGGGGGGTGTCTTGGCGGGGGAACATGTGGGGTGCGGGGGAGGATTGTCAATGGAGCCCGCGACGGATGGTTTCTCAAAGGCCGGATTGGCCTGTCAAAAAGAGGTGAAATGGCCCCGAATTTGAACGTCGGTATTGCGTCGGTATCACGTCGGTATTGCGTCGGTGCTATCCTGAACGCGACAACAGACCGCCGGGGTGGCGTTCGATTTTGCCGTCGACCTCCAGATCGGTGAGCAGGGGCGTGACCTGCGCTGCCGGTGTGCCGAGATCGCGGATCAGTTGATCCTCTGGCACGGGCGAGGGGCCGAGCCGGCCGAGGATCACCTTGTGAAGCTGCAGCGTTTCTTCGCGGGTGCGCGTGTCTGGCTGGTGGGCCGGGGGTGTTTCGCTTTGAGCGGGGCCCGCTTGCCGCGCGGCATCCAGATGCAAACCACCGGAGAGCATTTCCAGAACGTCCCCTCCGCCGCGCACGAGGGTGGCCCCGTCGCGGATCAGCATGTTGCAGCCTGAAGCGCGGGCGTCGAACGGGTGGCCGGGGACGGCCAGCACATCGCGGCCCTGATCAAGGGCGGCGCGCGCGGTGATCAGAGAGCCTGATTTCGCTGCCGCCTCCACCACCACCAGCGCGGGGGACAGCCCGCTGACGATCCGGTTGCGAGAGGGAAAGTGCGGCGCGCGGGGTTCAAGCCCCATGGGCTGTTCGGAGATGAGCAGCCCGGCCTTGGCCACGTCGCGCGCAAGATCGGTGTTTTCCGCCGGGTAGACCACATCAACCCCGCCTGCCATGACCGCGATAGTGCCTGTGTCGAGCGCGGCTTTGTGGGCCGCCGCATCAATGCCACGGGCCAGACCGGAGGCGATCACGTGGCCCTGTTCACCCAATTCGCGTGCCAGCGCGCGGGTCATGCGCAGCCCCAGCGAAGAGGCGTTGCGCGCGCCGACCATGGACACCGAGGGCCGAGCGAGCAAGGACAGATCCCCAATGGCCCAGAAGGCAGGCGGCGCATCGGGGATTTGAGCGAGCAGCGCGGGGTAGGCGGGATCACCGCGACACACAAGCTGCGCGCCGAATTGTGCGGCGCGGTCAAATTCTGCCGCTATGATGTCGGGTGCGCAGGGCGTGTAGCCTTTTGCCCCTGCAGCGCGGGCCAATTCAGGCAGCGCATCAAGGGCTGCGTGAATATCCCCATGGGCGTTCAGTAATTTATAGAAGGTCGCCGGGCCCACCCGGCGAGAGCGCAACAGACGAAGCCATGAGAACCGGTCATCTTCCGTGGTGGGTGGGAGTGGGGGGTGGGTGGAAGGATGTCTATCCACGGGTCTCACAGCTCCGCCTGATTGCAGAATCAACCTAGCGTGCGGCTGGTTAACGATGGGTAAACCAAAACTTGAATTTGAAAGGCTTGGAGGGTTTTTTGGCGCGGCTCATCGCTCCCTTGCGGGCGCGCCTCGCTATTTCGGGGGAGGACCCTTTGGTTTGCGCGCGGTGACCCACCAGACACGGTGGGGGATCTGGGCGGGGTCACCGTTGAAATAGCATTCCATCATCGCGGCCAGTTCTGCATCAAATTCGGCCACGGCGTCAGCGCCAAGAGACGCGGCGACACCTGCGCTGGCGCGGATGCGGCCGCGCCATGCGGCGTGGCTGTAGCTTTGGGTCACGTCGAAAGAGGCGGTTTCGATGCTCTGGAACCCGGCCTCTGCCAGATCAGAAAGCCAGTCGGGGTAAAGCCCGGAGCCGCCCGCGCCAGCCCAATCGGGGTTGTAACGCAGGATCAGGGCCTCTGTCGCGGCCACGAGGGAGCCGGGCAAGGGCAGCCAATCAAAATGTGCGATCAAGATGCGGCCGTCGGGGCGCAAGAGGCGGTAGGCCTCAGACGCGGCGCGGGGGCGGTCGAACCAGTGCCAGCATTGGCCTGCTGTCAGCAGATCGACGGAGTGGTCGGGCAGGCCGGTCGCCTCAGAAGGGGCCTCCGTGTAGATGACCTGCACGCGGGCCTTTGCGTCAAGTGCGGCGGCGGCGGTAAGGAGGTCAGGCGCGATATCGAGGGCTGTGACGTGAAGACCAGCCTGGGCAAGGCCGCGCGCGATGGTGCCGGTGCCCGTGCCGAGGTCGATGGCTGTTTGGCCCGGGGTCAGGTAGCCGCGCGCGGTGAGTGCGGCGAAGAACGCGGGTGGAAAGCCTGCGCGGTGGGTGCTGTAGTCAGAGGCCGTGCGGCCGAAATCGACCTGTTGGCCGAACGCGCGCAGGGCATCCGGGTCGCTCACGCGGCGGAGCCGCCGACGGTGAGGCCGCCGATGAGGACGGTGGGTTGGCCGACGCCCACGGGCACCCACTGGCCTGCCTTGCCGCAATTGCCCATGCCGGGGTCGAGGGACATGTCATTGGCCAGCCCTCGGATGTGTTTGAGGGCGGTGGCGCCATCGCCGATGAGGGTTGCGCCTTTGACGGGTGCGCCGATCTGGCCGTTTTTGACGCGGTAGGCCTCGGTGCAGCTGAAGACGAATTTGCCGTTGGTGATGTCGACCTGCCCGCCCGCAAACCCCACGGCATAGAGGCCGTCTTTCAACTCCCCCACGAGGTCATCGCGGGTGGCGTCGCCGCCGAGCATGTATGTGTTGGTCATGCGCGGCATCGGCGCATGGGCGTAGCTTTGACGGCGGCCATTGCCGGTGGGGGCGACGCCCATCAGGCGGGCGTTCTGGCGATCCTGCATAAAACCCACGAGGATGCCGTCATCTATTAGGACGTTTTTGGCGGAGGGCGTGCCTTCGTCATCGACGGAGATGGAGCCGCGTCGGTCGGGGATGGTGCCGTCATCGAGCACGGTGACGCCCGGGGCGGCGATGCGTTCACCCATGAGGCCAGCGAAGGCAGACGCGCCCTTGCGGTTGAAATCACCCTCAAGCCCGTGGCCCACAGCCTCATGCAGCAGGATGCCGGGCCAGCCGGGGCCGAGGACCACATCCATCACGCCTGCGGGGGCGGCCTCAGCGGAGAGGTTGACGAGCGCGACGCGCAGCGCCTCGCGGGCCTTGGACTGCCAATCGGAGGGGTCGATGAGGCCGGTGAGGCCGACGCGCCCGCCCCCGCCCGCGCTGCCGGATTCGCGGCGGCCGTTTTCTTCGACGATGACCGACACGTTCACGCGGGTCATGGGGCGGATGTCAGAGACCTCGGACCCATCGGGGCGCAGGATCACGACCTCCTGGTGGGAGGCGGCGAGGGTTGCGCTGACCTGCACCACACGGGGGTCGAGATCGCGGGCGAAGGCGTCGATGTCGCGCAGGGTGTCGAGTTTGACGGGGAAGGGGGTGCCCGCGATGGGGTCATCATCGGTGTAGAGCTTGGTGTTGGTGTGGGCGGGTGCGTCAGCGAGTGTGCCGCCGCCGTCGCCAACGGCCAGACGCGCGGTGTCCACGGCGCGTTTGAGGGCGTGTTCGGACATCTCGGTTGAATGGGCGTAGCCTGCGACCTCACCCTTCACAGCGCGCAGGCCGAAGCCTTCGGACGCATCATAGCTGGCGGTTTTCACGCGGCCATCGTCGAACACCACTGACTCAGAGCGGCGGCGTTCTAGGAAAAGTTCGCCGTCATCGGCGCCTTGGGTGGCGTTCTGGAGATGTCCGAGCGCGGCGTCACGGTCGAAGGCCGTCTCAAACGGGCGGAAGGGCGTATCAGCCATGAAAGTTCTCCTAAAACGCGTTGCCGTCGGGTCAAGGTTTACCGCAAACAAGCGTCCGTTTGCCGCAACCCGAATTCTTGTGCGGGGGCGCGGAATAGGAAATAGTCCTCTCAACCACGCCTGCCATGTACAGGTCGCACTTAACCCCGTTTGCGGGACGCGCCAATGACAAAGCTAAAGAAAGCCGGGACATCCATGAAAAAACTGTTCAGCCTGTTGGCCATATGGGCCACGTTCGGCCTGAGCTTCGCCACCACTGCCGTGGCGGAGGACCTTGAAACCATCGGCAAGCCGGTGCCCGGAGGCTTGAATTTCCAGCCTGCGGTGACGGAGCTGATGGAAGATATCGTTTGGCTCGACACGATGCTTCTGGTGATCATCACGGCGATTTCGCTGTTTGTGTGCGCGCTGCTGGCGATCTGCA
This sequence comes from Pseudomonadota bacterium, assembly GCA_039033255.1. Classification (GTDB taxonomy): domain Bacteria; phylum Pseudomonadota; class Alphaproteobacteria; order Rhodobacterales; family Rhodobacteraceae; genus Roseovarius. The sequence continues at coordinate 3,794 of JBCCCZ010000112.1, read as the reverse complement.
TTTTGCGGTTCAACCGGCGGGCCAACCCGGAGCCTGCGTCGTTCACCCATAACTCTCCGCTGGAGATTGCGTGGACCATCGGACCGATTGTGATCCTGGTGTTCATCGGGTCGTTTTCCCTGCCGGTGCTGTTCAAGCAGCAGGAGATCCCGGCGGCGGATATCACGATCAAGGCGACCGGGTTCCAGTGGTTCTGGGGTTATGAATATGTCGACCATGAGTTCGGCTTTGAGAGCTTCATGTTGCAGAAGGATCAGCTGGCCGAATATGGCTATGCCGAGGATGAATATCTGCTGGCCACGGATACCGCGATTTACGTGCCGGTGGACAAGACGGTTGTGGTGCAGGTCACTGGCGGTGACGTGATCCATTCCTGGACCATTCCGGCCTTCGGTGTGAAGCAGGACGCGGTGCCGGGGCGGATTGCGGAGCTTTGGTTCAAGGCCGAGAAGGAAGGCATCTATTTCGGTCAGTGTTCCGAGCTGTGCGGCAAGGATCACGCCTACATGCCGATCACCGTGAAGGTCGTGAGCCAGGAGGCCTATGACGCGTGGCTTGATGGCGCGATTGAGGAATATGCGGGCACGCCCCGTGACGTGACGGTGGCTGCGAAGGCGGACTGATAGGTCGAAGCCCCCGCGCAGGTGGGGGCGGCGATGGGAGGGACGCACGCGCGCGTTCCAAGGGAAAATGGAAGGTGGCCCGGGGGAGAAGACATCCGGGCAGCCCACCTAAGGAACAAACAGGATGACGGACGCAAGTCTCAACAGTTCGATCCACGCCACATCGCATGTCAGCGATGGTGGGTTTTCTGACTTTTTTGCCCTTTTGAAGCCACGTGTGATGACCCTGGTCGTGTTCACGGCCTTTGTCGGGCTTTACGCGGCACCGGGTGGTATTCACCCCCTCATCGGCGCCATTGCCATTCTCTTCATTGCGCTGGGCGGCGGGGCGTCGGGCGCGCTGAACATGTGGTGGGATGCGGATATCGACCGCATCATGAAGCGCACGCGGGGCCGGCCTATCCCGGCAGGGCGCGTGACGGAAGGTGAGGCGTTTGGCTTCGGGATCACGCTGGCCGCCATCTCGGTTGTGATGCTGTGGCTGGCGACCAACTGGGTCGCGGCGGCCATTTTGGCGTTCACGATCTTCTTCTACATTGTCATCTATTCCATGTGGCTGAAGCGCTGGACGCCGCAGAACATCGTCATTGGTGGGGCGGCGGGTGCGTTCCCTCCGATGATCGGATGGGCTGCTGTAACGGGCGGGGTGAGCCTCGAGTCGGTGCTGATGTTTGCCATTATCTTCATGTGGACCCCGCCGCATTTCTGGGCGCTGGCGCTGTTCATGCGGTCTGATTATGACGATGCGGGCGTTCCGATGCTGACGGTGACGCATGGGCGTCGGTCCACACGCATTCACATTCTGGTCTATACGGTGCTTCTGGCCGCGCTGGCGGTGGGGATTGGGTTTACCTCTGTCGGTGGACCGATTTACCTGGCTGTGTCCATTGCGCTGAACGCCATGTTCATCAAGGGCGCTTGGCAGATCTGGCGGCGCACAGAAGACGATGCGGAAGCCGACAATTATAAGGTCGAGAAGTCGGTCTTCAAACTGTCGCTCTACTACCTCTTCGCACTCTTTGGTGTGATCGCGCTTGAGGCCGGTCTGGCGCCCTTCGGATTGGGAGGCTGGTAATGGGTCTTGCACGCGAACATGAGCTGCACAAGCGGCGGTTTTCGAGGAACATGGGGCTGGGGCTTGCCTTGGTCGGGCTGGTGGCCGTGGTGTTTGGCTTGACGGTTGTGAAAGTCTCAACTGAAGAATTCACAGAGCCGCTTTCCACCGTGCCCTTCACCGGGGAGGATGCGCAGTGAGCGACACTGTCCAGACACCACCGCCAAACCATGGCCGCACCGTTTTGAAACTGGTGGGCGTGGTGGTGTTCATGGGGGGGCTCGCCTGGGCGTCGGTGCCGCTTTATGACTGGTTCTGCCGGGTGACAGGGTTTGGCGGCACGCCGTCCGTGTCGACCGTGGGGTCGGATGAAATTCTGGATCGCACCGTGATGGTGCGTTTTGATGCCTCCACCGAGCGGGACATGCCGTGGGAATTCAAGCCCATGGACCGCCAGATGGAAATCCGCATCGGCGAGACGGGGCTGGCCTTTTATGAGGCCTATAACCCGACCGATCGCCCGATCGCGGGCACTGCGGCGTTTAACGTCTTTCCTTATGAGGCGGGCGGGTATTTTACCAAGATCGCGTGTTTCTGCTTTGAAGAGCAGGTGCTGCAGCCCGGTGAGCGGGTGCAGATGCCCGTGACCTTCTTTGTTGACCCCGCGATGGTCGAGGATCGGGATGCCAAATACACTCACTCGATCACGCTGTCTTACACGTTTTACGAAATTGACCTGCCAGTTGAGCAGGCCGCGCTTGAAGGCGCGACCACTGATAATGAACGCCAATAAGGCGAGGGACCAAGACCATGGCACATGAAAAGAACCACGATTATCACATCCTGAACCCCTCTATCTGGCCCTTCGTCGGGGCACTTGCTGGGTTCATCATGCTCTTTGGCGCGGTGGTCTGGATGTCGGGTTCCATGACCTTGTTCTTCGGCGCGGTCGAAATTGGCGGGCCGTGGATGTTCCTGCTGGGTTTCGCGATGACGCTGGTCACCATGTATGGCTGGTGGGGTGAGACGATCCGCGAGAACATCGCGGGCGATCATACGCCGGTGGTGCGCATCGGCCTGCGCTATGGCTTTATCATGTTCATCATGTCCGAGGTGATGTTCTTCGGCGCGTGGTTCTGGACGTTTTTCAAGCACGCCATGTATCCCATGAGCCCAGAAAGCCCGGCAGTGGACGGTGTCTGGCCACCTGCGGGGATTGAGACCTTTGATCCCTGGCACCTGCCGCTCATCAACACGCTGATCTTGCTGTGCTCGGGCGCGGCGTGCACATGGGCGCACCACGCGCTGGTGCACAAGGACCCGCGAGGGGACATCAAGATGGGGCTGATCATTTCCGTCCTGCTGGGGGTGATCTTCACCTTCTTTCAGGCCTATGAATACAGCCACGCGACCTTCAGTTTTGATGGCAATATTTATGGCGCGAGCTTTTTTATGGCCACAGGGTTTCATGGCGCGCATGTGATCATCGGGACGATCTTCCTCTTCATCTGCTACCTGCGCGTACGGGCGGGCCATTTCACCCCGGAAAACCATGTGGGGTTTGAGGCGGCGGCCTGGTACTGGCACTTTGTGGATGTTGTGTGGCTGTTTTTGTTCGCCGCGATCTATGTCTGGGGCGGGTGAAGCCCCGACCACACTGAGTTTCGAACGCGCCCGGGCATGTCCGGGCGCTGTCGTTTTCCGGGCGGGGGGCCGCATTCTTTAAAGGATTGCATGTGAAGTCTTTCGAAGACTTCGGGGCCGCGTCGGATCGGTCGGACTGTTGACAACGATTCCCGCCCATCCTATACGCCGCGCATCTTCGGACACACGCAGGTGAGTCTGACATCAAATTGCAACCGGTCATGATCCGGGCGCCTATTGCCCCGATCCTCTGAATGCTTTTCCGCATCGTACCAGCAGGTAGCACGGTACGCTTGCGGCTTTCGTGTTTGGCGGACGCGCTAGGCACGTAAACAGAAAAACCCGCGTGGGAACGCCCGCGCAGATTGAGACGATAGGAAGAGGCCTCTATGCCAACGATACAACAGCTGATCCGCAAGCCGCGTCAGCCGAAAATCCGCAAGACCAAATCCCTGCACCTGCAGGGTTGCCCG
>JBCCCZ010000111.1:0-9117 GCA_039033255.1 Pseudomonadota bacterium | reverse complement strand
GTCTAAGGATAGTTCACTAAGACTATAGCCCGCTTGAGGAGTTTGCCATGGCCGATGACACCGATCTTTTGGAAGGCATTGAGGCCTTGGAAGAGAAACTGGCCGAGGCGCGCGCGTCGATCACCAAGCGCTTTATCGGGCAGCCGCAGGTGGTGGATTTGTCTTTGTCTGCAATGCTTTGCGGAGGGCATGCGCTGCTTATTGGTTTGCCGGGTTTGGGCAAGACGCGGCTGGTGGAGACCTTGGCGACAGTGATGGGCCTCAACTCCAACCGCATTCAGTTCACGCCCGATCTGATGCCCGCCGATATCCTCGGGTCAGAGGTGCTGGAATCAGGCAAAGACGGCTCCCGCGCGTTCAAATTCATCGACGGCCCGATTTTCTGTCAGCTGCTTATGGCCGACGAGATCAACCGCGCCAGCCCCCGCACCCAGTCCGCACTGCTGCAAGCCATGCAGGAACGCCTCGTGACGGTTGCCGGGCAGGACCGCGTGCTGGAACCGCCTTTCCACGTGCTGGCCACGCAAAACCCCATCGAACAGGAAGGCACCTATCCGCTGCCTGAGGCTCAGCTTGACCGCTTCCTCGTCCAGATTGATGTGCCCTATCCGGACCGTGACACCGAACGCGACATCCTGCTCGCCACCACCGGCGTTGCGGAAGAGGAGGCGCATGAAGTCTTCACGCCAGAGGACCTCATCGAGGCGCAGACGCTTCTGCGGCGCATGCCGGTTGGGGAGGCCATTATGGACCAGATCCTTGATATCGTCCGCGCGTTCCGGCCGAATGATCCCGCAGCCCCGGCGCAAGTCCGTGACAACGTGGCCTGGGGCCCCGGCCCCCGCGCGGCGCAAGCGTTGATGCTGACAGTCAGGGCGCGGGCGATGTTGCAAGGGCGGTTGGCCCCCGATGCTGATGACATTGCCGCGATGGCCGGGCCTGTCCTGCGGCACCGCATGGCGCTCAGCTTTGCCGCGCGGGCCAGCGGTCAGGATCTGGATACGCTTATCAATGACACCGTGACCTCCATCACAAAGGTTGAGGCCGCCGCGTGAACGAACCCGGATCTCTGCGTGCGCGGTCTGAGGCTCAGGCCGCCCGTCTACCCCCGCTTCTGGCGCGGGCAGAGCATTTGGCGGGAACCGTCCTGCTCGGCGAACACGGGCGGCGCAGACCGGGGCTGGGAGATGATTTCTGGCAGTATCGTCCGGTGCAGCCCGGGGATGAGAGGCGGTTCATTGATTGGCGGCGGTCGGCTCGGTCGGACATGGAATTTGTCCGGCAGCGGGAATGGCAGATTGCGCAGAGCGTGGCCATCTGGGTGGATAATGCGGCGTCTATGCGGTTCGCCTCTTCTGAGGAATTGCCGGAAAAATCGGATCGTGCGCGGTTGCTCTCTCTGGCCGTGGCGATCCTGCTCAACCGTGCGGGCGAGCGGGTTGGCCTTGCTGGAACGGAGTTGCCGCCCAAGCGCGGTGAAGGACAGTTGTTGCGGCTGTCTGAGGCGCTCTCTGAAGACGGTGAAAGCGATTATGGCCAGCCCGAAACCTCGGGCATGATGGCCCATGGCCGTGCGCTTTTCGTGTCTGATTTCATGGGCAATATCGAGGCCGCAAAGCTGGCTGTGACCGAGGCCACGGATCGTGGCATTCAAGGCGTTTTGTTGCACCTGCTGGACCCGGCGGAAGAGGCGTTCCCTTATCGCGGGCGCACCATTTTCGAAAGCGTCGGCGGCACCGTCGCCCATGAAACGCTCAAGGCCTCGGATCTGAAAGACCGCTATTTGGAGCGGTTGGCCAATCGGAAGGATGAGCTGCGCAGCCTATGTGCCGCGACAGGGTGGCAATATGGACTGAGCCACACCAATGACAGTGCGCAGGCCACACTTCTGTGGCTTTACCGCGCCTTTGACGGCGGGCCATCGGCATGATGATTGGCCCTATCGGATTTGCAGCCCCCTGGTTGCTGGTCGCCTTGGCCGCGTTGCCGGTGCTTTGGATCATCCTGCGCGCCGTCCCGCCTGCGCCGATACGGCGGCGGTTCCCAGGCGTGGCGCTGCTGCTGGGGTTAAACGATGACGATACGGTCACTGATCGCACGCCGTGGTGGCTGTTACTGCTGCGCATGCTGGCAGTGGCCGCGCTCATTATCGGGTTGGCCGGTCCGGTCCTGAACCCGCAAGCCGATCCCAGCGAACGGCGCACCGGGCCGGTGCTGATCGTGATGGATGCAACATGGGCGAGCGCGCGGGATTGGCAGTCTCAGACCGCTTTGATTGACGCCATTCTGGCGGAGGCCGGGCGCGAGGCACGGCCCGCCGCGATCCTGCGGTTGAGCGACCCCGAAGCGCCGGTGTTCCAATCGGCGGAAGCGTGGCGCACCCGGTTGACAGGTCTGTCACCGGAACCTTGGGCGCCGACACCCACAGACCTCGCCACTATCCCCGATCTGTTGGGGGATGAGGACTTTGAGACCCGCTGGTTCTCTGATGGGTTGGCGCGTCCGGGCCGTGAGGCGCTGTTGGCTGCCTTGGAAAATCGTGGTCCCGTCACCGTATATGAAAGCCCCGTCCCCATCATTGCCCTGGCCCCGGCGACAGTCGAAGACAGCATTCTCAACCTCACCGCGTCCCGCGCCACGGCAGGGGCCGAGCGAGAAGTAACAGTTGAGGCCCATGGTCGCGATCCGTCAGGTGCGGAGCGTTTGCTGGCGACCTTGCCGCTGATCTTTGAGGCCGGTGAATCCGTGGCCAGCGGTGAGCTGGCGCTGCCCGCCGAATTGCGCGCGCGGTTGAGCCGTTTTGAGATTGGCGGGCAACGCCACGCGGGTGCGGTGACACTGACCGATGACAGCCTGCGGCGGAGAGAGGTCGCCTTGATCGGCGGGCAACAGGATCGCGAAGGGCTAGAGTTGTTGTCGCCGCTGCATTACCTCGAACAGGCACTAATTCCGACGGCCGACCTGCTAGACGGTTCGTTGGTGGATGTGCTGCCCGCGAACCCAGATGTGATCATACTGGCCGATGTGGCAACCCTGTCGGTGGCCGAACAGGACCTGATGCTCGAATGGATAGAAACCGGCGGGCTGCTTCTGCGCTTTGCAGGCCCCCGCATTGCCGCCAGTGATCTGTCCCGCGCCGAGGAAGACCCGCTGATGCCCGTGCGCCTGCGTGCCGGCGGGCGCACGGTGGGGGGCGCGATGTCTTGGGGGGAGCCGAAGACGCTTGCCCCCTTCGCCGAGGACAGCCCGTTCTTTGGGCTAGCCACGCCCGATGAGGTAACCGTGGCCGCGCAGGTGATGGCGCAGCCGGATCCGACGCTTGCATCGCGTGTGATCGCCCAGCTTGCCGATGGCACACCCTTGGTAACGCGCAAGCGCATTGGATCGGGTCAGGTGGTGCTCTTCCATGTGACGGCCAATGCGGAATGGTCCACCCTGCCATTGTCGGGGCTTTTCGTGCAGATGCTGGAACGACTGGCGGTGTCGTCGGCTGTGGCGCTTCCGGACCTGTCAGAGATGCAAGGGACCACGTGGCAACCCGCACAGGTGCTGAACGGGTTTGGTCGGCTGGATGATGCAGACAACCTGCCCGGTGTGCCGGGGGAGCGGTTGATCACCGATCCAATCGGGCCTGATCTGCGCCCCGGGCTCTATGACGGGCCGGATCGGCGGCTGGCACTCAATGTCGTGAAAGCTGATACGGTGATTGAACCCGCTGCTTGGCCTGCGGGCACGACCGTGCTGGGCCTCGCGCGACCCAATGAGGCGCCGCTGGGTGGGTGGCTCTTGGCGACGGCGATGATCTTTCTGCTGGCCGATGTGATTGCCTCACTTGCCTTGTCGGGGCGGCTCATCCCTGAGCGCGCGGCTGCGGTTCTGCTGGCCGGGCTGATGATCAGCACGCCTGCGGACGCGCAAGACAAACCCGCGCTTGCCACGGCAGAGGTCGTTCTGGCCCATGTGTTGACCGGCGACGATGCCATTGATGACACGTCCGCAGCAGGGATGCGCGGGCTTGGTCAGACACTGTTCTTCCGCACGTCGGTAGAGCCGTCGGAGCCCATCGGCGTCAATCTCGAAACCGATGATCTGTCGGTCTATCCTTTTCTCTACTGGCCTGTGACGACTGACCAGCCGACCCCATCGGTGGAGGCCTATGCCAAGCTCAACGCCTATCTGCGCACGGGCGGGATGATCCTGTTTGATACGCGCGATGCCAATGTGGCGGGGTTCGGGGCGTCCTCTCCCAATGGGCAGAAATTGCAGCGCCTTGCACGTGGCCTGGATATCCCGCCGCTGGAGCCGATCCCCGAGGACCACGTTCTGACCCGCACATTCTATCTGCTACAGGATTTCCCGGGGCGCTTCTCTGGCCGTCAGGTCTGGGTTGAGGCCGCGCCTGCCGATGCTGAACAGGTCGAAGGCATGCCCTTCCGCAACCTCAATGACAACGTGACACCCGTGGTGATCGGCGGCAATGACTGGGCGGCGGCCTGGGCGACGGATGAGTTGGGCAGCCCTCTCTTTCCCGTGGGCCGTGGCTTTGCCGGGGAGCGGCAGCGGGAGATCGCGTATCGCTTTGGTGTTAATCTGGTGATGCATGTGCTGACCGGGAATTACAAATCCGATCAGGTCCATGTGCCCGCGTTGCTGGATCGGTTGGGGCAATGAATTCCACGATCCTCTTTGACCCCCTGCTGCCTTGGTGGCTGATCGCGTGTTTGGGCGGTGTGCTGGTGGCGGGGATCGCGCTGGCTATGGCGCGTGGCCTGTCGGGCTGGGCGTTTCGTGGGCTGGCCGGTTTGGTGATCTTGGGCGCGTTGGCGGGGCCGGTATATCAGCAGGAAGAACGCGAACCGCTCACCGACATCGTGATCATGGTCGAAGATCAGAGCGCCAGTCAGACCCTCGGCGACCGGGTCGAGATGACATCGGAGGCGGCGGAGACACTGGCCGCGCGCATTGAGGCGCGGGATAACACCGAATTGCGCCGCGTGACCGTCGCCGATGGCGTGGACAACACCGGCACGCAACTGATGACCGCATTGGCCGAGGCCTTGGCGGAAGAACCCAAGGCGCGGATCGCAGGCGCGATTGTTCTGTCAGACGGGCAGCTGCACGATCTGGAGCGCGCACCGGATATCCCCGCACCGCTGCATCTGCTGCACACAGGGCGCGAAACGGACTGGGATCGCCGATTGGTGGTGGAGAACGCCCCCGCTTTCGGAATCCTGGATGAAGAAATTTCGATGACGCTTCGGATCACCGATCTGGGCAATGCGCCGGAAGGCGTGACGACCGTGCCGGTGGACATCTCTATCGACGGTGACGCACCACAGCGGTTTCAGGTGCCGCTGAACCAGGGGATCGAACTGCCCGTGGTGCTGCCCCATGGCGGGCGCAATGTGCTGCAGTTCAGCACGCCCGTGGCGGATGGGGAACTGACCGACCGCAACAATGCGGCCATCGTGCAGATCAACGGTGTGCGGGATCGTCTGTCTGTGCTGCTGGTTTCTGGTGAGCCGCATCCGGGTGGGCGGACATGGCGCAACCTGCTCAAATCTGACAGCTCCGTCGACCTTGTCCATTTCACAATCCTACGCCCGCCCGAAAAGCAAGACGGTGTGCCGGTGCGGGAGCTGTCCTTGATCGCCTTCCCGACGCGGGAGCTTTTTCTGGAAAAAATCGACGATTTCGACCTGATCATCTTTGATCGCTACAAACGGCGTGGGATCTTGCCGTCTGTCTACCTCGACAACGTGCGCAACTATGTGGAAAACGGCGGGGCCGTGCTGATCGCGGCAGGGCCGGATTTCGCCAGTGCAGAAAGTCTTTATCGCACGCCGCTCGAAACCATCATTCCTGCCCGCCCCACCGCACGGGTCATTGAAAACCGTTATCTGCCGCAAGTGACCGATCTTGGCGCGCGACACCCGGTGACCGCTGATCTGACGCCTGATGAAACGGAAAACTGGGGCCGCTGGCATCGCCATATCGAAGTGGATGATGTGCAAGGCGATGTGGTAATGACAGGCGCGGAAGACAATCCGCTTCTGATCCTGAACCGCGTGGGCGAGGGGCGCGTGGCGCTTCTGGCCTCGGATCACGCGTGGCTGTGGAATCGCGGCTACGAAGGCGGCGGACCCCAGCTCGAATTGCTGCGGCGGTTGGCCCATTGGATGATGAAGGAGCCGGAACTGGACGAAGAGGCGTTGTGGGCTGAAGCCACAGGCCAGCAGATGCGCATCATTCGTCGGTCACTGGAAGAAACGGTCGGTCCCGTGACGGTGACCACGCCGTCGGGTGAGTTGTTAGAGATGAACCTCGAAGAGGTGTCTCCGGGGCGGTTTGAGACGACGCATACCGGGGCGGAACTTGGCCTCTACCGCATTGAAAATGGTGATCTGAGCGCAGTGATCGGGCTGGGGCCAGCCTCGCCGGTGGAATTCGAGGACACGATTGCGAGCAGCGAGCCACTGGCCGAGCTGATGGCGGCCACCGGCGGTGGTGCCGTCGCGCTAGAAGACGGCCTGCCAAGGTTGCGGTCCGTGCGGCCGGGGCGGCCTGCGATTGGGCGCGGTTGGATCGGGCTGACCCCGCGTGGCGCTTATGAAACGCGCGCGGTCATGCAACTGCCGCTATTGCCCGCATGGTTGGTTTTGCTGCTGAGTTCCGCGCTGGTTCTGGCCGGTTGGCTGCGTGAAGGGCGGCGGTAAGCCGCGCCCGTTCAGCCCCTTATTGGGAAAGGTCGACTTTCATAACGTTGCTGGACCAGCCTGAGACCGAACAATTCGCCCTGACGAACACCGCCTCGGTTCCGTCGGGAATGGCAACGCCACTCAGTGATCGGGTGAAGGGTTGTTCGTTTACATGCGGGTGCAGCAGCTTGCGATAGGCCAACCTGTTGCCGTCAGCATCCAGAACTTCCCAGCCATCTGCATAGTGATCCCAGCCGGTATCGCCATGTTCCACCGTCACGTGGAAATTCCACAGCATGCCCACCTGTTCAACGCGCACTTGGGTGACCGTCGCATCATGGGCGGCGGCCTGAGTGGCAGATTGGGTGGCTAAAAAGACGGCCAAAGCTAGGAATGTCGCGCGTGTCATACCGCCAACATACATCGGAATCGCAATGCCCACACTCACATAAAGACAAAAATTCGTAATTTTTGCCGCCACTAACGAATGCCATGAAACCGGCCTCAGACGCGCCCAATTTTGCCCCAAATTGGCGGTTAAATTCTCCCAACAGGTATTGGAGATCACATGTTCCGCGCTCTTGCCGTTCTATTTTGCGTCACGCTGCTGGCCACGCAGGCCGCATCGGAATCCGCGCTGAAGCGGCTGGATACCGGTGATGACAGCCGCGGTTGGGAAGCGGTTGGCAAGCTTAATATCGACGGGCGCGGGTTTTGCACCGGTGCACTGATTGCGCCCGATATCGTGCTGACAGCAGCGCATTGCCTTTATGACAAAGAAACCGGCGCGCGGATTGATCACGCCAAGATCGAATTTCTAGCCGGGTTCCGCAATGGGCGCGCGGCGGCCTATCGCGATGTGCGCCGCGCGGTGACGCATCCCGACTATGACTATACCAGCGAAGTCTCCGCTGACCGGGTGCGCAATGATCTGGCGCTGCTGGAATTGCACCACCCGATCCAGAACGGACAGGTGACGCCGTTTGAAACAGATCGCCGTCCCCGCAAGGGCCAGGAGATTGGCGTTGTCAGCTATGGCCGGGACCGGGCCGATGCGCCCTCTTTGCAGGAAGTCTGCGATGTGGTGGCCCGTCAGCGCGGGGTGTTGATCATGTCCTGCGACGTGAATTTCGGGTCCTCCGGCGCGCCGATCTTTTCCTTTGAAACGGGGGAGCCGCGCGTGGTGTCTGTTGTGTCCGCTATGGCCGTGGTGGATGGGGAGAAGGTGGCGCTTGGCACTCAGCTTCTGAACCCGCTCGATGATCTGATGGCCGCGCTTGAGGCCGGTGAGGGCGTGTTTCAAAGCGCCGGGCCCAAAATGACCACGGCAGGCGAACGCCGGGATACCGGGGCTAAATTCCTAAAAGCCGAATGAGGCCCATGTTTCGCACATTGATCCTTGCCGTTTTGGCATTCTCCACACCTGCCGCTGGAAGTGATTTCACGCGTTTGACAGACCGCGATGACCTCTTCGGGTGGGAGGCCGTGGGCCGCGTAGATTTGGCGGATCAGGGCTTTTGCACGGGGGTGTTGATCGCCACCGATCTTGTTCTGACCGCCGCCCATTGCGTTTATGATGACCAAAACGAACTTGTTCCGGCCAATGAAATCCGCTTTCGGGCCGGATTGCGCGATGGTGTGGCGATGGCCGAACGCACGGCATCCCGGGTGGTGGCCGCCAGGGCGTATGTTCCCGGCGGCGGGATGAGCGCATCCAATGTGCGCAACGATGCAGCACTTGTTGAACTGTCAGAACCCATATTGTCTACGGTGGCCGCCCCCTTTGTCATCCGGGAACGGGCGCGCGCCGGTGACCGGGTCAGCGTGGTGTCCTACGGCCGGGGGCGCGATGCGGCGCTGTCCTGGCAGCGCGATTGCGGCGTGCTTTGGCAAAATCAGGGGATTTTCGCCTTTGATTGCAATGTAACGTTTGGCAGTTCCGGTGCGCCGGTGTTTTACCGCGATGGTCATCGCGCACGCATCCTGTCGCTGGTCAGCGGCGGGCGTGTGGAAAATGGCGAATTCATCGTGGCCTGGGGGATGGAACTGCCCGGGATCTTGGATCAATTGAAGCGCGACCTGCGGGCTTTGCCCAAATCGGCGCCATCAGGCGCACGGTTTGAATCCGTCGGCACATCCCGTGGCACCCGGTCTGGTGGGGCAAAATTCCTCTCAGTCGGCGGGTCTTGAAACCCGAAAAACCACACCCCACATTTCAGTCATCGGCGCCGCTGAGCGGGTCGATAGATTGAACCGCCTGTCCCATGCGGGAAGGCACATATCAGTTATCGCTCAATGGAGGATGACCCATGCGAAACTTTGACCTTGCACCGCTTTACCGTGCAACCATCGGCTTTGATCAGATTGCGGACATGATGGACCGCGTTTTGAGCTCTGACATCAATCAGCCGACCTATCC
>JBCCCZ010000110.1:0-9124 GCA_039033255.1 Pseudomonadota bacterium | reverse complement strand
GACGCGCTTTTCCCCGGACTTCCAGGAAGAGCTCTCCGAATTGATGCGTTGGCGGCGCGACGTGCGCCGCTTTCGCACCGATCCGGTGGCAGAAGACGTGCTTGAAGCCTGCTTTGAGGCCTTCACCTCAGCCCCCTCTGTGGGGCTGAGCGAGCCTTGGCGCGTCATCCGTGTGGAAAGTGATGCCGCGCGCAAGGCCTCGCTGGAAAACTATCAAGCTGCCAATGCCGACGCGCTGGCGGGCTATGACGGGCAAAAGGCAGCCCTCTATAGCCAGCTGAAGCTGTCTGGCATGCAAGAGGCCCCGGTCCAACTGGCCATCTTCTGCGCTGAAGACACGCCCAAGGGTGCAGGCCTCGGCGCGCAGACAATGCCGGAAATGCGCCGCTATTCAGTGGTGGGCGCGATCACACAATTCTGGCTTGCGGCCCGTGCGCGCGGTGTGGGCGTGGGCTGGGTGTCCATCCTTGACCCCGACCGCCTGACGCGTGACCTCAATGTGCCCGAAGACTGGCTTTTGGTGGGCTATCTCTGCGTCGGCTGGCCCGAAGAGGATCACGAGACCCCCGAATTGGAGCGCGCGGGCTGGGACAGCCGTGATGGCGCGCTGCAAATGGAGCGCCGCTGATGTCGGAAAAGGTCTGCATAGGGGCGATTGCCGGGGCATTTGGCGTGAAAGGCGAGGTGCGCCTCAAAAGCTTCACCGCAATCCCCGAAGACATCGCCGCCTATGGCGCGGTGCAGTCTGAAGATGGCACGCAAAGCTTTGAGGTGAAGCTGACGGGCCAAATCAAAGGCGCACTTGTCGGTCGCCTCTCCGGTGTGCCAACCAAGGAAGTGGCCGACCGCCTGCGCGGCCTGCGCCTCTACGTAGATCGCGCAAAACTGCCGGAACCCGACGACGATGAATACTACCACACCGACCTCATCGGCTTGGCGGTTTTCGACACGGGCGGCGCGGAATTGGGCCGTGTAAAGGCCGTCCACAACCACGGCGCATCCGACCTTTTGGAAATCGACCCCAGCGACGGAAACGCCTCTGTCCTCTTGCCCTTCACGCTGGAGGCGGTTCCCACGGTCGACCTCATCACAGGCCGCATCGTCGCCGACCCACCGGAGGGCGTGTTTTGAGCGATGCACCAAAATCATTTGGCCGCAAATCCATTTCCGCCTCGCTCAAACCCCGTGACCTGATGGATCAAAACCCACGTCTGGCAAAGGCATGGGCCGCGCAAGTGATCACGCTCTTTCCCCATGCCTTCCCCGGCGTGCTGGGCGAAAGCCTGACCGGTAAGGCGCTCAAAGACGGGCTTTGGACCCTCAACACCACCGATCTGCGCCGCTTTGGTGAAGGCAAGCACCGCAATGTCGATGACACCCCCGCAGGCGGCGGGGCTGGCATGGTCCTGCGCGCCGATGTCATGGGCCACGCGATTGAAGCCGCAACCGAAAGCGCGCCCAAAACGCGCCCGATCCTATACCTCAGCCCCCGCGGCGCGCCCTTCACCCAAGCAATCGCGCGCGATCTGGCGGCAGGGCCCGGCGTCACCCTCATCTGCGGCCGTTTCGAAGGCCTAGATGAACGCGTGATCGAGAACTTCAACATCGCGGAGGTCTCTTTGGGTGACTTCGTCCTCACGGGCGGAGAGATCGCCGCCCAGGCCCTCATCGACGCCACCGTCCGCCTGCTGCCCGGCGTGCTGGGCAACGCGGCCTCGACGGAAGAGGAAAGCTTCGCCTCAGGCCTGCTCGAGCACCCCCAATACACCCGGCCCGCAGTATGGCAGGGCCGCAAGATTCCCGACATACTGCTCTCGGGCAATCACGGCGAAATTGCCAAATGGCGGCGTGCGCAAGCCGAGGCACTCACCAAAGCCCGTCGCCCCGATCTTTGGGCCGCCAAGAAGACCAGCGACGACTAAGCGGAGGCAACGACAGGCCGCAGCGCCTTTATATGGTCCACGCCCATGCCGCAGCATCCCCCGATGATCTTCGCGCCTTGCGCAACCCAACCCGCCGCGTGATCCGCATAATCCTTGGCAGAAATCGTACCGTCGAAAATCGTCTTGTGGTTCTCCCACCGCGCGGAATGGGCATAAACACAGACCGGCCCGGACCAGCCCGCCCGCACGACATCCAGACACGCCGCAACATACTCCACTTCCGTATGCATGATAGCGATCACGTCGATGGGTTTGGTCTTCAGAAACGCCACCGCCTGCGCCAACGGATCCCGGTTTAGCAAACACATCTGCCCGGCCTCATCGGGTTCGCAGGACAGCCCTACCCAAACCGGCGCACCCGCCGTCAGCGCCGCATCCAACGTCACTTCCATGCGGGCGATATCCACCATCATCTCCAGAACAATCAGATCCGCCCCTGCCTTGGCCATGAACCCGGCCTGTCGCGCCGCCGGTGCGCCGATATCCTCTGCCGTCGTCAATCGTCCCGACCAAGACCAGTAAGACATGCCCCCTGCCACCAACACACTGTCTCGGCCACTCTGGGCCACGGCCTCCAAAGCCAGTTCCACGGCGCGCGTGTTGTAGTCCGCAAATCGATCCGCAACACCAGCATCCTGCAGCGCATGCAAATGCGTAGAAAACGTATTGGAAATCACCATTTCGGCGCCCGCATGGATGTAATCCAGATGCACCTGCCGCAGGATGTCCGGATGGCTCAGCGCCCCGCCACCGTTCCAGGCCTTGTCCAGCTGCGGCACGCCACGGCGCTCAATTTCCGTCCCTGTGGCGCCATCAATCAGGATGCGCTCTCCACCCGCCACTCGTGCCATCAACCTGTCATATCGTGTCATACGTCCCTCCTAGGAAAATCATGGCACAGCATGCTGTTTGCGCGCAAAATCAAACAGCCAAAACACGCGGAAAACGCTTGCTTTTGACCCCAATTGCCCCTATTCACCGCGCACCTGAGGGGCTCACCGCCCGCTTGGGCGTGTGTCATATGGGATTTTGCGTTTTCTTCGACGCGTTACGTCCCGCCGCCACGGATCAAAAGATAGGGTGATCTAACCTCTGGCGGGCGCGGGATGCGCGGACCCGGAAGAAGACCAGAAGCTCTGAGATCGCACAAACACTCGCGGGCCAACCGCGACAATTCAGGAGTATGCGACGATGGATATCATCGCACAGATTGAGGCAGAACAGATCGCCTCTCTGGGGAAAGACATCCCCGATTTCAAAGCCGGCGACACCGTTCGCGTGGGCTTCAAGGTGACCGAAGGCACGCGCTCCCGTGTGCAGAACTTCGAAGGCGTCTGCATCGGCCGCAAAAACGGCGAAGGCATTGCCGGATCATTCACCGTCCGCAAGATTTCATTCGGGGAAGGTGTGGAACGTGTGTTCCCGCTCTATTCCACCAATATCGACAGCATCACCGTCGTGCGCCGTGGCCGCGTCCGTCGTGCGAAGCTTTATTACCTGCGCGCACGTCGCGGTAAATCCGCCCGTATCGCAGAAGACACCAACTATAAGCCGAAATCCGGCGCATCCGCATAAGGAACACGATCATGAAAGCAGATATCCATCCCGATTATCACTTCATCGACGTGAAGATGACCGACGGCACCATCGTCAAGATGCGCTCCACCTACGGCAAGGAAGGCGACACCCTGTCGCTCGACATCGACCCGTCCGCCCATCCGGCCTGGACCGGCGGCGGCACCCGCCTGACGGATGCCGGCGGCCGCGTGTCGAAGTTCAAGAACAAATATGCGGGTCTTGGGTTCTAAACAGGACGTCTCAGAACACCGGAAGCGCCGCCCCTATCGGGCGGCGTTTGTCATTTGGAGGGCAGAGTCGTTCGGGAATACTGCATTAGTGTCCTGCTGAGACCCCGGTGGGGTGAAATCGTTTTTCCGGTTTGCGGGACGAAGCTGCCGTTCAGTGTGGCGGAAAGAATGGCTGCTATCCGCTCGTTGACAATTCCGTTCGAATACCTTCGACCAATACCTCAAAGTTCACTTTAGTGTCAGTTCGGACTTCCAATAATCCACCTACACGAAGCGGGAAGTACTTGCTCCATGAAGCAAAGCGCCCTGCCAGTTTTTTGGCGTCTCGTTGCTTGTCTAAATGCCCTGGATGCCTTGTCCTAGATAGAAACCGCCTGTGGGCCTCTTGTGGTGGACACAGGCAGTATACCTCCACCAATGTTTCGTATTCTTCCAGCAACCAATCAGACGGCGTTCCACTTTCAACGCTTCCGCGTATCGGTCGCCAGTGTGATACGAGAACAGCAGAATCCGACTTCGCTGCAGCCTCTTGGAAAGCAAAATCGCTTTGCCTACTGAGGCTTTTGCGATGATCCCACGAAAAAACACCCTCGCGCTCATACAAGTCTTCGAGAAAATCGTCTTTGTCGAAAAACTCAAATCCCAAACGCTTCGCAATTTCATGAGCGATTGTCGTCTTTCCGCTTGCCGGAAGTCCCGTAACTATCACGGCGCGTTTCATAAAGCCTCCTTCCTCGACCCGGAAAAATAACCTCGCCTGCAATTGCAGACATTGATTGATGGCAGTGTTGGGCGGAAACTTACGATTTGTCTGCGAAACATCAACAGCGGCCGTTCGTGCGCCGTGCAGCATCCGGTCAAGTTAGGCTCAATCCGGCCTTTCGCAACAATGCAGTCGTCATAGGCAAAACAATCAATGGCCCAAATGCAATAATCCCGCAGAATGCGTTTGAACTGCTTCACGCGGGCGCGTGCACGATCTATGCTGCGCGCAAATCCGGGACGTGACACCGGAACAGGCTAAAGGCGGACCGAGCATGGCGCACATCATCGTCGTGGGCAACGAAAAGGGCGGGGCGGGCAAATCTACCGTATCGATGCATGTGGCGACCGCGCTTTCGCGGATGGGGCATGTGGTCTCTACGCTCGATCTCGACCTGCGACAGAAGACGCTGGGCACCTACGTTACCAACCGTAAAAAGTACCTCGCCAAGTCCAAGCTCGATCTACCATCACCCGAGTATCTGGACCTGCCGGATGTGGATAGCGGCTCTCTTCAACCCGGCGAAAACATCTATGACAGGCGGCTATCGGCCGCCGTGGCCAAGCTGGAGCCAGACAGCGATTTCATCCTGATCGATTGCCCCGGCTCCCACACCCGCCTCAGCCAAGTCGCCCACAGCCTCGCCGACACGCTGATCACGCCATTGAATGACAGTTTCATTGATTTCGACCTGCTGGCCCATGTGGACAGCGACGCGCTGACGATCACCGGGCCGTCGGTCTATTCCGAGATGGTCTGGAACGCACGGCAGTTGCGCGCCCAAGCCGGTCTGAAGCCCATCGACTGGGTCGTGGTGCGCAACCGGATGGGGGCGCAGCAGATGGTGAACAAGGAAAAGATGGCGAAGGTGATGGAGGATCTCTCCAAACGCATCGGTTTCCGCATCGCGTCGGGCTTCAATGAGCGGGTGATTTTCCGCGAACTCTTTCCGCGTGGTCTGACGCTGCTTGATCTCAAGGACATCGGGGTCAAACAGCTGAACATTTCCAACGTCGCCGCCCGCCAGGAACTGCGCGACCTGATCAACGGGCTGAACCTGCCGGGGGTCACGGTAGACTTTTAAGCGCAACAGAGCGCCTTCGTCAGGCCCCGGTCTGGTGATCCCAACCTGACTTCAGCAGCAATTTATCGTTGGGTTCCCGGACGACGATCGAGCGAAACCAACCCTCCGCTTGCCATTTCGCCAGGCCCTAGGTGGGGCCTGACGACGGCGCGGCGGGCTAAAGCCCTTGAATCCGCGCCGGGTCGCCTACCGACAATACAGATAATTGTTATCCCGCTGCGCCGTATCAAAGTGGAAATGATCCTCATGATACCCGTCCGATCCCGGCCCCAACACCGTCGCAAACGGGCCGCAGGCGGAATCCCGTATGTCGCGCAGCATGCGGCCCCGCTTGCCCTTTCGCCAATCCTCGGTCAGAGAAATCGATGACCCATCCTCAAGGTTGAAGGCCGAGATATCAATTGCGCGCCCTTTGCCATGCTCGGAAATCCGCGCCCCGCGCTTGTGATTGCGCGTCCGGCAAACGTAATGCGCCGCCACTTGCAGCTCCGACACGCCTCCGCCCGTCCGGCCAATGATCCGCTTCACATCGTTCTGAACCCAGGAATTCAGCACCTCAGCGGTGGAACATTCCATAACCGCCCCCTGGCTGAGCGACACCCCGCCGACAGCGGTCACGCGCACGGCCTCGGCAATGCCACAGCCGCGGGTTTCTGACTTTACCTGCCCGACGGTTTCGCCCTGAATACCGGGCACGCCGCACAACGACCCACGGCTCACTTCGTCCTGTCTCTGGCCGCCGCCCAAAAACCCGCAACCCGCTATAACCAAAGGAATAACGGCCAGCGCAAACAAGGGTAATTTCATTCAACTGCCTCTTTTGAAACGCCCGAAATCCGGTGCGTCGGTATCTTGCCCAGCCTCGATGATACCACGCCGGATCGCTCTTGTACGGGTAAAATAATCAAACAGATGATCGCCATCCCCCGTCCGGATCGCCCGCTGCAACGCAAAGAGCTCTTCGGTAAATCGCCCAAGGATTTCCAGCGTCGCCTCCTTGTTCGTCAAGAACACATCGCGCCACATGGTCGGATCACTTGCGGCAATCCGCGTGAAATCCCGGAAACCAGCGGCGGAGTATTTGATCACCTCACTGTCCGTCACCCGACGCAGATCATCGGCCACGCCCACCATCGTGTAAGCGATCAAGTGCGGCGCATGGCTTGTGACGGCACAGACCAGATCATGGTGATCGGCGTCCTCCATCCGATTTGTCTGCGCGCCCATGTCATGCCACAGCCCCTCCAGTTGCTCGACTGCCTCCGGATCACTGTCCGGCATCGGCACGATCAGGGTGAATTTCCCGTCAAACAGCTCCGCAAAGCCCGAGGTCGGGCCGGAATGCTCTGTCCCCGCCATCGGGTGAGCAGGCACAAAATGCACGCTCTCCGGCAAATGCGGTGCCACCGCCTCAATCACCGCGCGCTTCACCGATCCCACATCCGTCACCGTCGCGCCCGGCGCCAGCACAGGCGCAATATCCTTGGCCACAGCCTCCATCGCACCCACGGGCACACACAGCACCACCAAATCAGCGCCCTCAACCGCCTCTTTGGCACTCTCACACACCCGGTCACAAAGTCCAATCTCACGCGCCGTTTTCCGCGTCGCCTCGGACCTTGCATAGCCCGTCACTTCGCCGGCCAAACCACCGCGCTTCACCGCCCAAAACATCGAGGACGCAATCAAACCCAACCCGATCAGGGCAATGCGCTCATATCTCTGTGTCATGTCGCACCTGCCTTGAACTGGCCAATCGCATGGGCCACGCGGCGGCAAGACGGCTCATCCCCCACCGTGATCCGCAGGCAGTTGGGCAGATTGTACCCACCCACCCGCCGCACGATGATGCCCTGCAACTGCAGATAATCATCACACGCCTCCGCCTCGGCCTCGCCAGAAAACCGCGCGAGGATGAAATTGCCCATGGATGTATCAGAGGCCACTCCGTGCTCCCCCAACGCTTCCGCCAACCAAGCGCGCAGGCGCGTATTGTCCTTGCGGCACTTCTCAGCCCACTCTGTATCCCGCACCGCCGCCTCGGCCGCCAAAAGGGCCGCCTGGCTCAGGTTGAACGGTCCGCGAATGCGGTTCAGCACGTCAATCACATGATCGGGGCCATAGCCCCACCCGACGCGCAGCCCGCCCAGCCCGTGCAACTTGGAAAACGTGCGCGTCATCACGACATTCTGCCGCCGCTCCACCAGCCCGGCGCCCGCGCCATAACCCTCGACATATTCCGCATAGGCCCCATCAATAACGAGCAGCGCCTGTTCGGGCATGTTTTCCGCCAGCCGCGACAGCTCGGCCTCACTGACCATCGTGCCGGTTGGATTGTTCGGATTGGCAATGAACACCAGCCGCGTCTTCCCAGAACAGGCCGCCAGAATGGCGTCTACATCCGTCACCCGCTCGGTTTCCTTTACTTCCACCGGCTGTGCCCCGTTTGCGAGGCTGCAGATCTTGTAGATGGCAAAACCGTGCTCGGTGTGGATCACTTCATCACCCGGGCCCGCATAGGCCTGGCAGAGCAGCGACAGGATCTCGTCACTGCCCACCCCGCAGATGATCCGCGCAGCATCAAGCCCATAGACCTCGGCAATTGCCACCCTCAGCGCGGCATGATCGGTGGACGGGTAGCGATGAAGATCAAACGCCGCCTTGCGAAACGCCTCTTTCGCGGCCTCGCTCGGCCCAAACGGGTTTTCGTTCGAGCTCAGCTTCACGATGTTCGCCACGCCCGCGACAGAGGATTTGCCGCCCACATAGGGCGCAATGTCCAGAATGCCGGGTTGCGGAGTGATCTCAGTCATGTGCCCTCTCCCTAAGGTTTTTCTAGCGGTGAGGCCCCACCTTGGCCAGACCAAAGAAAAAGGCCGCGGCGGGTCCCCGTCGCGGCCTTCTATTCGGTTTCAGAACGGTTAGTTCTGCGCGTAGAATTCGATAACGAGGTTCGGTTCCATCATCACCGGATAAGGCACATCGCCCAGGCCCGGTGTGCGGACAAACGTGGCAGACATCTTCGAATGGTCGGCGTCGATGTAATCAGGCACATCCCGCTCGGCCAGTTGCACGGCTTCCAGCAGGGCAGTCATCTGCTTGGACCGGTCACGCACTTCAATCACGTCACCTTCCTTCACACGGTAGGACGGGATGTTGACCTTCTTGCCGTTCACCTTCACGTGGCCGTGGTTCACGAACTGACGCGCGGCAAAGATCGTGGGCACGAATTTCGCACGGTAAACGACCGCGTCCCGGCGACGCTCCAGCAGGCCGATGAGGTTTTCACCCGTGTCACCCTTCAGACGCTCAGCGTCTGCATAGATGCGGCGGACCTGCTTTTCGGTCAGGTCGCCATAGTAGCCCTTGAGCTTGTGCTTGGCGCGCAGCTGCGTGCCAAAGTCGGACATCTTGCCCTTGCGGCGCTGACCGTGCTGGCCGGGGCCGTATTCACGGCGGTTCACTGGGGATTTCGGACGACCCCAGATGTTTTCGCCCATCCGGCGGTCAATTTTGTACTTGGCAG
>JBCCCZ010000109.1:0-9232 GCA_039033255.1 Pseudomonadota bacterium | reverse complement strand
TCACAACCGGCAAACGGGATGGCGGGGTGAACCCCGCCCTACGGATGGATGCCGAAAACCGCGCTTTGATCGCACCCCACCGCATGCCATAACCCCGGTCCCCGCGCGGCATGGTCCAGACCGCATGGATGTGATCCGGCAACACCACAAACGCATCGATCTCAAATGGCCGCTCGGCCCGTGTCACCCGCACCGCCTCCCGCAGATGCGCGATCTCGTCCACCAACAAACTTGACCCACGATGCGCCAAACCAACGGTAAAGAACACGCGCGCACCGGTAACTTTTGGACGGATGTAAAAAGACATCCCCCACCTTGCCGCGATCATGGTTAACGGCGTCTGAACGGCCACCATCGCCGCCGAGACTTCCGCACCTCCACGGTCTCCTCCAACTCCCCACCCGGCACCGGCTTCAATCCGGCCGTCTTCAGCACCTCGCGCTCCATCAAACGGTCAAGCTGCATTTGCTGGATCATCTCCGCCGCCTCCACTTGCGTCCGCGCGGCCATGGTGCCCTTACCAAAACGAAAAAGCACCGGCCTATGCCCGCGCTCCACGATGTCCTCCACATCCTGCTGTTTCCAGATCCGCTTCAATTCCACCATCGACACCACCGCCGCCACCGGCTTGCCATGCCGTTTCAGCACCACCGCCGCGCGCGGGTCCTGTGCCAGCAGGATGATCTTCGCGATCTTCTCTCGCGCCTCGGTGGTTGAGAACGCATGCGTCGGGCCGGGCCCGGTTTTTGGCTCAATTGGCATGTTGGACAATCTGTACAAATTGGGTTTCAGGCCACCCAAAGTGACCCCAAAATGTACAAAACCCGTAATCTGACCGTGCGGAGGCCTATCCGAAAGAAACCCGTTCCAACCGCTCAAAACCCCCCGGCGCGGGGCGCGGGGCGGCCTCGGGCTTCACTTGGGTCAGGCGTTCGAACACCTCATTCAGCGTCCGGCGGAACGCCACCGGACGGGCGAGGATGGCGTATTTCGTCACCGCCCGTATCTTGCCCGCCTGCTTCATTTTCTTGCCCAACGCATGCCCCACCCGGTCCGCCAGATAGTGCTGTACGAAGGGCCTCTGCGGGAAGCGAGACCAATGCGGTTGTTCCAACCGGCTGCCGCCATGAACCACGAAATAGGTGCAATCCTCCGACAGCGTGTCCTCCATCGGTGGACGGGTAAACTCTTGAATACGCTCACGATATTCCATCCAGCGACCCTCCTCCGGCACCACATCCGGGTCCGCCGAATACTGCGCCGACAGCGCCAGACAGCTCGTCGCGCCAAGGTCGCCGGCAAAGATCATCGCGCCATACCCGCCCATGGAATTGCCAAAGGTCACCACCTCCTCAATCCGGTGGGCGCGCTTGTAGGTTTCCACCAGCCCGACAATTTCCTCATACATTCCCGGCTCATTGTACCAACTGCGCCGCGTGTCCGCGATGAAGAGTACATGGTTCTCACCGCCCATCGAACTTGTTGCCACAAACTCCTCGGTTTGCTCCCGCTTTTCCGCTTTCCCGATCCCCGTAAACGACACTACCAACCGCGGCGAGGTCCCTTCCAAAGAGGTTGCGCGCACCCGGTCCGACGAATGAAACGGCTGTGGTATCATGTTTTTCTGCCCTTCAGGTGCCTGTTTATGCACCTTTTCTTTCCAAACTACGTATTTTACCTCACACTGCAACTGTTATGGTTAAAACCCCGTATTCATGTGGAAAAAACGGCGATTAGGTCACGGGGCGGCGAAAGCTCGGCCTTGATATTTTCATGCGACCTCTACAGGTTGTGACCAATCGCGTCTCACGGGAACAGGGTTTGGTGCATGGCGGCAAAGGGCAAAACGGTAAGCGTCGCCGCCGTCTCATGCATGCGCAATGAGGCGATTTTCCTGCTTGAATGGCTAGCCTATCAACTGGTCATGGGGTTCAACCGGGTGGGCGTCATCACCAATAATTGCACGGATGGGACGGACACAATCCTGGATGTCCTGGCCGAGGCTGATCCCAGAATTATTCATGTTCACAACAAGATAGAACCCGGTGAAGCGCCGCAGGTTGCCGGCTTGCGCAATGCGCGCGAGGTGCCTGAGTTGATGGAAAACGACTATTGGCTGCATTGCGATGCCGATGAGTTTCTCAACGTGACGCTGGGCCAGGGCCGTGTGCAGGATCTTCTGGCGTTCGTGGGTGATGTGGATTGCGTAGCACTCGCGTGGCGGCCCTTCGGCAATTCAGGGATCAAGACCTGGGATGGCGGGCTGGTCATTGAACGGTTCACCATGGCCGATGACCGCATGCGCGGGTCGGTCACCATGCATAAATGCCTTTTCAAACCGGCGCGGTTTGAAGCGGCCATCGATCACATGCCGAAACTGCCGGTATCCAAGCCGGTGAAGCTTGTGAATTCCAAGGGTGAATGGCTGCCGCCCAGGGCGATGTTCCACCCCAGGATTGCCCGCTTCAAGGGCACGCCGTTTGACCGGCTAACCTGGGAAAATGCGAGCCTGCATCACTATGCGGTCAAGGCGCGCAATGTGTTTCTGCTCAAGAACTTGCGCGGAAACGGGATGGGGCATCAGGCGGATCGGTATCGGGCTGACAGCAAGCTTTGGCGGAAGCTCAACAAGAACAAGGTGGAAGTGCCGGAGGCGCGCCAGCATCTGGAGGCGGTCAAGGCGGAGGTGGCGCGGCTGCGCGACGTGGGCGAGGTCGCTCGGATCGAAGATGAGGCGCTTCAGGCGTTTCGACAGGCGACTAAGGAACTGCTCGAGGCGCAGCACGCCACGGTGTAGTCGCGCACACTAAGCGCTGATTCTTTGCGTGAGTCGTGCGATAACACCTTAAATTTGGGTTTGCGGGTGCAGAAATTTGAGGGTCGACGCAAGGTCCATACACATGACACTTATCCCTTGGCTAACTCTTTCCAAAAAAAGAAAAAAATGCTTTTATCAACACGCATTTCCTAGCCCTATCAACTTTTTCATCCACAGAAAATTTGCATGCTGCAGCGCTATTTTCTTGCCTGATTGAGGCAGTGTCATGCAGGCTGGACACGTTGCAACGCTTCTTTGAAGTTGAGCGACGCGCAAAGACCGAGAGGTTTGAGCGGGAGACCGGGCGTTTCGAACGCGTGGTCTCGGCGTCAGGGCAACCTGAAGCACCGTTTGAGCCCTGGCAAGGACCTAAGGGTCGGTTTAAGCTTCGCAGCCTGAACAGATCTGTCCGTGTCGCGGGATTTGTGGCCAGCAGGGTTGGGTCTTTCGATCCGGTTCCTATGGCAGTCTCGGGCCTTCGGGCGCGTGACAAACCGGACGCAAACTGCCCCTAGGGTAGGCGCGTGCGGGTGGGCGTCAGGCGTGATTCTGAGCTTTCGGGCGAAGGACCACGGTGCGAGGACCGCGTCTAAGCACCTGACGCCTTTTCATTTTGGGCTGTTTTCGCATAGTTCAAAGCGGAACGGGGTCCGTTGCTATAAGCAACCGGACCCCGCCGTCAGTTTGATGCGACCGCGTCTTGCACCTAAGCCTCGCACGTAGCGCGGTTAGAGCCTTTTATCAACAGCATGTTGTGAATTTTTGGTGCAGGACCGCAAGATACCAGCATTTTGGCCACAGACCTGTCGCCTGTCTGTTGCGTTTCGCGATTTGCAGGAACCGTGTTACGATGACGCGTCGGCTGTGGATTTGTCACGCGCCCGGCATCGACCAAAGCTTTGATCGGTGCCAACCCATGCGAAAGGTCATGCGACCGGTCGCACGCGACATGATTGCCCGGGGTAACGGGCCTCGTGAGTGTATCAGTCGCGCGCCAGGGTTAGATGCAAATCCAGTCGGCGGTTTGGCCCCGCTCGCGGGACCATAGGGCGGCGAGTTGCGGGACACGTGGCGCGTCGCCCTTAGATGTGGTGGGGCAGGCGTTTAGCCCAACCACGCGCGTATATTCTGTTCAAACTCTCGTGGTTTTTCAGCATGGAGCCAGTGGCCCGCGCCGGGAATTTTGGCAAAACGCGCTTTTGGGAAAAGCGCCTTGATCTGTGGTCGGTGTTCGGGTTGCACATAGTCTGAAAGCGCACCGGAGAGAATGAGCACGTCACCGTCAAACGCGGCGTCTGTCGCAGGAAAGGCCATGATCTTATCCATCTCGGCCTCAAGCACGTCGAGGTTCAGCCGCCACTCCAACGCCTTCACATCCAGCGATTGCAGAAAAAACGGAACAAGGGCCGCGTCATCCACCAAGGGCGCCAACCTCTCGCCCGCCTCGGACCGTCGGGTGATGCCGCTGAGATCTGTGGCGCGCATGGCGTGGATGTATTGCACCTGGCTGTGAGTGTAGGCAACCGGTGCAATATCGGCGACGATCAGGCGATTAACCATTTCAGGCTGGGTGAGCGCAAGCATCATCGCAGCTTTCCCGCCCATGGAATGACCCAGCACGTCGAAGGGGCCATCAAGGTTCTCGATCACTTCGGTTAAATCACCTGCCATATCCTCATAGGAATGGCTGTCGGTCCATGGGCTGTCGCCATGATTGCGCATGTCGACAGCCACCACCCGGCGCTGATCGGACAAGCGTTTGGCGATCACACCCCAGTTGCGCCCTGACCCATAGAGCCCGTGTGCAATCAGTAAACCGGGTCGATCAGAAGGGCCGGGATGGTCGATCATGTTCAACATGTCCCGCGTCTTAGACGCATGGCAGACAAAGGGCCAGCGGTGTTGAAACCGAACGTCAGCGCGGCTAGAGCTGGTGCATGGCTGATCGCAGATCTTTTGAAAAAAACCTTGGTAAGCTCAATTCCGGTCTCACCTCCAAAATGCAACTGGGCAAGCGGCGTGAGGCGGCGGATAACCTGCGCCGGGCGCGGCGGCGGCTGCCTTGGCACATGCGCCAGGAAGCCGACAAGATCCTGCGCGCGGAAGAGGCGCTGACCCATCCCAAACTGGCGCGTATTGCCAATACGGGCGGGCTCGACGGGTCGTTCAAGAAGATCAATTCCCACCTCAAGGCCATTGATCTGGCCGATGAACGCCGGGGCGCGCGCATCAATTGGAGCGCGGGCGTGGTCTTCAACCTGTTGCTGATTGTGGGTGTGTGTGTCGCTGTTCTGGTCTGGCAAGGTCTGCTTTGACCAGCGGGCCCGGGATAAGGGCGCGGCGGACCACCACAGTGACCGTGACGAACGACACGTAAAGCAGCAGGTACCAAGAGCCTAGCATGTGGGGCGATACCAACTCGGTCTGGAATTGGCCGGAATAGGCCCATGTGCCGGTGAAGGTGCCGATGTTTTCTGCAATCCACAGGAATATGGCAGACAGGAACGCCGCGAGGGGCAGGGGCATCCAGTAGAAAGTCTCATCCACGCGGTACCAGACCCGCGTCCGCCAGAAGAGCACGAGTGTTGCTGCAAAAAGGGCGATGCGAATGTCGAGCAGGAAGTGGTGGGCGAAGAAGTTCACATAGATCAGGGTGGCCAGCAGGAAGGTCATCCAGACGGGCGGATATGGGGCAAAGCGCATATCAAAGACGCGGATCGCACGGGCCATGAAGCTGCCCACGCTTGCATACATGAAGCCGGAGAAGAGTGGCACATCGAGGATTTTGAAGAGGCCGGGTTCGGGGTAACTCCATGATCCGGCATTGACCTTGAACCACTCCATGGCTGTGCCAGTGAGGTGGAAGAGCAGGATCACCCGGGCCTCTTCCCATGTTTCCAGTTTCAGCCAAAGGAAAAGGGCCTGCAGGGTCAGGGCGATGATCAGGAGGGCGTCGTAGCGGTGGATGGGCAGATCGTCGGACCAGATGGCTTTGGTGCCGATGATCGCGATCAGGATCGAGAGGCCAAAGAGCGCGGCCCAGCCCATTTTCAGGAACAAGATCACCAGTTCCGCGGCCCAGTGGGGCAGGCGTGCCCGCATCCAATGGCCGACGCGGCGTTCAATGATCTGGGTTCTATTCATTGAACCCAGTTAGGGCGAAACGTGGGCGATCCGCAATAAGCGGCAGGCAGATACGCGGTTTTATGCGAGGGATCGGGACTTGCGCCCGGGCGCGGAATCAAGGCCCTTGGGCCGCCGCGAGCTCATAAAAAAGGCGGCGCTGGGAAAACCAACGCCGCCTTCCAAGCCCCTAAGGGCCCTTTACATGTTGTGGTAAAGCGGGAAGCGCGCGCAAAGCTCGGCCACTTCGCCCTTCACCTTTTCTTCCACGGCGCTGTTGCCTTCCGCCCCATTGGCGGCCAGACCATCGACCACTTCGACGATCCAGTCGGCGACCTGGCGGAACTCTTCCTCACCAAAACCACGCGTCGTGGCGGCGGGAGAGCCTAGACGAATGCCGGATGTCACCATCGGCTTTTCGGGATCAAACGGCACGCCGTTCTTGTTGCAGGTGATATGGGCGCGGCCGAGGGATTTCTCGGTGTCGTTGCCCTTCACGCCCTTGGGCCGCAGATCAACGAGCATCACGTGTGTGTCGGTGCCGTGGGTCACTGTGTCGAGCCCGCCTGCAATCAGCTGGTCAGACAGCGCCTGTGCGTTTTTGATGACCTGCTGGATGTAGGTCTTGAAGTCGGGCTGTAGTGCTTCACCAAACGCCACGGCCTTGGCTGCAATCACGTGCATCAGCGGACCGCCCTGAATGCCGGGGAAGATGGCGGAGTTGAACTTCTTCGCCATCGCCTCGTCATTCGTCAGGATCATGCCGCCGCGCGGGCCGCGCAGGGTCTTGTGCGTGGTGGTGGTGGCCACGTGCACATGCGGGAAGGGGTTGGGATATTCGCCCGCCGCGATGAGACCGGCAAAATGCGCCACATCGGCCAGTACGTAGGCACCGACCATGTCCGCGATCTCACGAATGCGGGCGAAGTCGATGACGCGCGGGATGGCGGAGCCACCGGCGATGATCATCTGGGGCTTGTGCTCTTTGGCCAGTGCCTCAATCTGATCATAGTCGATCATGTTGTCTTCACGGCGCACGCCGTATTGGATGGCGTTGAACCACTTGCCCGACTGGTTGGGCGCAGCACCGTGGGTCAGGTGACCACCGGCATCAAGCGACATGCCCAGAATTGTGTCGCCGGGCTTCAAGAGCGCCTGGAACACACCCTGGTTGGCCTGAGAGCCGGAATTGGGCTGCACATTGGCGAAATCACAGTTGAACAGCTTCTTGGCGCGCTCAATCGCCAGATCCTCGGCGAGGTCGACGAAGTGGCAGCCACCATAGTAGCGACGGCCCGGATAGCCTTCGGCATATTTGTTCGTCATGACGGAGCCCTGAGCCTCCATCACAGCCGCAGAGACGATGTTCTCCGAGGCGATCAGTTCGATCTCATCGCGCTGCCGTCCGAGTTCCGATTCGACCGCAGCCGCGATCTCCGGGTCCCGCACGGCAAGGGAATCGGTGAAAAATGCTTTGTTATTCGAATTTAACTGTCCGTCGTGCGCCATTTCCGTAGCTCCCAAGGGTTATTTTGAACGGTTTTCCTATAGGAAACATAGAGCGATTGAAACGGTGTAAAGCGACAAAAGCGCTTGCAGGACCGTCACGGGATGCGCCAGACAGGGAAGCGGGCATAAAAACGCCCGAAAATGAAGCCATTAAGCTGGGTATCCCGTGGCAAAAGACCGCAAAATTGCTTTCGTCGCCAGTGATGTCGACCTTGCACAAACCGCCCGGGCGGACCTGATCGCGCGATTTGGCGAGGTTGCGGAGCAGGACGCGGATGTGATCGTTGCGTTGGGCGGGGACGGGTTTATGCTTTCGACGCTCCACCGGGTGCAGGGCATGGATATCCCGGTTTACGGCATGAATCGCGGCACCGTCGGCTTTCTGATGAATGAGTACAGCATTGATGACTTGCAGGAGCGGTTGTGCGCGGCAGAAGAAGAAGTGGTGAACCCACTTGCCATGAGGGCCGAAGATGTGACGGGCGAGGTGCATGACGCGCTGGCCATCAATGAAGTGTCACTGCTGCGGATGGGCCCGCAGGCGGCAAAACTGAAGATCAGTATCGATGGGCGGTCACGTCTGGAAGAACTGGTGTGCGATGGGGCCTTGCTGGCAACCCCTGCGGGATCCACCGCCTATAATTACTCCGCACATGGTCCAATCCTGCCCATTGGTGCGGATGTGCTGGCGCTGACGGCCGTGGCGGCGTTCCGGCCGCGCCGCTGGCGCGGTGCGCTTTTGCCGAAAGGGGCGGTTGTCCGGTTTGATGTCATCAACAGCACCAAGCGCCCGGTGATGGCAGATGCGCATTCGGCTTCGGTACAGAACGTGGTCTGGGTCGAGGTCCGGTCCGAGCCTGCCATTCGCCACCGGATTCTCTTTGACCCCGGTCACGGGCTGGAAGAACGGCTGATCCGCGAACAATTCGAATAAACTGGGCATTCCCGGCCCTGTTATCGGATAACAGGCGCGCGTTATTGCCTGTCCAGGCCACTCATCTCAGTTTTGGGTCCACGACGATTGTCCAGACTGAGAAAGGTCAAGCCATGTTGTCCAACTACGGATTTAAAATCGCAGCTCTTGCCGTGTTGATCCTTGTGTCAGCGGTGTTTGATCGTTTCGAAAGGGATGATCCCATTTCGACCTCGCAGCTTGTGGCACCGCCACTTGTGTCGGTCGAAACTCTGGCAATACGGCACTGACGAAGGCGCTGATCAGTGTCGCATTTGCGTAATGAGTGAGCTGCGTATCAGTGGGCGGTCGCTTCAGGCCTTGGCGTAGCCGATGGTCTGAAGCGCCGCTTTTATTTCATCCAGGATCACCGGGTCATCAATCGTGGCGGGCAGTTTGAACGCCTCTCCATCGGCCAGCTTCACCATCGTGGCCCGCAGGATTTTCCCTGACCGTGTTTTTGGCAGACGATCCACCACCAGGGCCAGTTTGAAGGCCGCCACGGGTCCGATGCGGTCGCGCACCAGTTTCACGCATTCGGCCGTGATGTCCTCGTGCGGGCGGTTCACGCCTTTGGACAGGCAAACGAACCCCACGGGCAACTGCCCTTTGAGCTGATCCGTCACGCCGATGACGGCGCATTCGGCCACATCGGGGTGGGCGGCCAGCACCTCTTCCATGCCACCTGTTGACAGGCGGTGACCGGCCACGTTGATCACATCATCGGTGCGCGCCATGATGTAGAGATAACCATCTTCATCAATCATGCCTGCATCGCCCGTTTCATAGTAACCGGGGAAGGTGTTGAGATAGCTTTTCTTGAACCGGTC
>JBCCCZ010000108.1:0-9599 GCA_039033255.1 Pseudomonadota bacterium | reverse complement strand
GGGCAACGCCATCATCGCCGCCGCGGAAGAGGCGGTGAAACTGCACCGCCCACTGATCCTGTTCTCGGCGGCAGGGGGCGCGCGGATGCAGGAAGGCATCCTGTCGCTGATGCAAATGCCACGAACCACCGTGGCCGTGCAGATGCTGCGCGAGGCCGGGCTGCCCTACATCGTCGTCCTGACCCATCCCACGACCGGGGGCGTCACCGCCTCCTACGCCATGCTGGGTGACGTCCATATTGCTGAGCCCAACGCGCTCATTTGTTTCGCTGGCCCCCGCGTCATCGAACAAACCATCCGCGAAAAACTACCCGAAGGGTTCCAGCGCGCCGAATACCTGCTCGATCACGGCATGCTGGATCGCGTCACCCCGCGCACGGAAATGCGCGAAGAGCTGATCACCATCACCCGCATGCTGCTAGGCCTGCCCCCCGCGATCATGGGCGACCTGCCAAAACCCGATCCCGAAGAAGCGAGACCGACCGAAGGGTCGGACGAACCGCCGCTTGAGACTGACGCGGAAGAGCCCGCCGAGAAATGACGCACACCACCTCTGACGCCATCCTCGACCGGATGATGTCGCTGCACCCCAAGATCATTGACCTGACACTGGATCGCGTGTGGCATCTGCTCGATCGTCTCGGCAACCCGCAAGATAATCTGCCCCCAGTGATCCACATCGCGGGCACCAATGGCAAAGGCTCCACCCTCGCCATGCTCCGCGCGGGGTTGGAGGGCGCGGGCTACAAGGTCCACGCCTACACCTCGCCCCATCTGGCACGTTTCCACGAACGCATCTACCTCGCCGGGTCGCTCATTTCCGAGGCCGATCTCACGGCCGTTCTCGATGAATGCTATGCCGCCAATGACGGCGCGCCGATCACGTATTTTGAAATCACCACCTGCGCCGGGCTCCTTGCCATGTCGCGGGTGCAGGCCGATTACACTCTTCTAGAGGTCGGCCTTGGCGGACGTCTGGATGCCACCAATGTCATCGCCAAACCCGCCCTCACCGTGATCACACCCGTCTCCATGGATCACGAAGGGTTCCTGGGCGATACCGTGGCCAAGATCGCAGGCGAGAAAGCCGGGATCATCAAGCGCGATGTGCCCTGCGTCGTCAGCCCTCAGGTCGATGAAGCCCAAGAGGTGATTGAGGCCCAAGCCGCCAATCTCGGTGCGCCGCTTCTGGCACACGGCCAGCACTGGCACGTCAACACCGAACGGGGCCGTATGGTTTTCCAAGACGAAACCGGCCTGCGTGACCTGCCGATGCCCAACTTGCTGGGTGCGCATCAGATAGAGAACGCAGGCGCAGCCCTTGCCGGTCTGCGCCATCTAGGCATTTCGGAGGCTGGGCTGGAAGCGGCTGTCACGCGGGCTCGCTGGCCCGCCCGCATGCAGCGGCTCACCTCCGGCCCGCTGGTGGAGGCCGCAGGCGCGGCAGAGCTGTGGCTCGACGGAGGCCACAACCCAGCCGCCGGTCAGGCGCTTGGGGCCTATCTTGCGACGTTGCGCGACCGCCCCACGCATCTGGTCTGCGGGATGATGAATACCAAAGATGTGGCAGGCTACATGGCCCCTCTGGCCACCCACGCCGCCAGCCTGACCGCGCTGTCGATCCCCGGTGAGGTGAACA
This sequence comes from Pseudomonadota bacterium, assembly GCA_039033255.1. Classification (GTDB taxonomy): domain Bacteria; phylum Pseudomonadota; class Alphaproteobacteria; order Rhodobacterales; family Rhodobacteraceae; genus Roseovarius. Next base: position 7,960 of record JBCCCZ010000108.1, on the reverse strand, counting down.
CCCTACCAGCTGAGGAGACCGCACGGATCGCCCGCGATTGCGGGATGGAAGCAGATATCGCACCCGACGCCGACACCGCCGTCAAGACAATCGTCGCCCGAGACCCCGACGCCCGCATCCTCATCTGCGGATCGCTCTATCTTGCTGGTGCAATCCTGCGCGAAAACGCCTGACCGAGCCGCGCTTCGACAGGCCCCGGTCTGGCGATCCCAAATTCAGTTCAGCAGCGCTTTATGGTTGAGTTCTCGGACTCCATCCGAGCGACGCCCTGCGGTGGCCATTTCGCCAAGCCCTTGGGGGGGCCTGACGAAGCGCGGCGGGCCGTTGGCCCTTGATTCCGCGCAGGCAGCCTAAATGCACCGCCCCCCGTCGACCTCCATGCACACCCCCGTGACCATGCTCGCCTCGTCACTGCACAGGTAAACGGCCGCGTGCCCCATATCCTGAGGCGTCGAAAACCGCCCCAACGGAATGGTCGACAGAAACTTCTCCCGCATCTCCGGCGTGTCCTCCCCCATGAAAGACTTGAGCAACGGCGTCTCCCCCGCCACCGGATTGATCGCGTTGACCCGCACCCCCGCAGGCGCCAGTTCCACCGCCAAGGCCCGCGTCGCCGTGATCATCCAGCCCTTGGACGCGTTATACCAATTGAGCCGAGGCCGCGGGCTCACCCCCGCCGTCGAGGCCACGTTTAAAATCGCCCCCGCGCCGCGCGCCTTCATCGCCGGAATGAACGCTTGCGCAGTCAAGTAAACGGATTTGCAATTCACCGCGAAGACGCGATCAAAGTCATCCTCCGTCACATCCTCCAAAGGCTGCGGCAGATGCGTCACGCCCGCATTGTTCACCAAAACATCCAAATGCCCGAACGCATCCACGGCCCGTTCTGCCATCGCCTCCACACTGTGCCTCTGGGACACATCCACGACGCAGGCCACACCATTATACGCCTTGGCCACTTCCACGGCTGCGTCGCCATTGATATCTGCCACCATCACCCGCGCGCCCTCCTCGGCGAAGCGACGCACAATCCCCTCGCCAAAGCCACTGGCCCCGCCTGTCACGATGGCCGTCTTGTCTTTCAATCGCATGTCCATGGACCTTTCTGCTGAGCATGCGGCAGGCCCGAACAGCACCGACGCAATACCGACGTTATACCGACACGATACCGACGTTGGGTTTCGGGCCAGGACAAGGAACCGCCCAACCCGTAGCCTTGATCCCCGCCAGCCGGGCAAACCGGGCAAGCTCCGCCTCGAATTTGTCAAAGCGCGCGGGCGTCCATTTCACCCGCGGCTCCGGCCAAAACCCGGTCACGCGCAGCCAGCCCTGCGCCCTGTCCGCCTTCACCTCACACCGCCCCACGAACCGATTTCCTTCCAGCAACGGGTACACATAATATCCCCAGCGCCGCTTCTCCTTCGGCACAAACATCTCATTGCGATAATCAAACCCAAAGAGCCGCTCCACCCGCGCCCGATCCCGGATCGCCGGATCAAACGGATTGAGTATCCGCAACCGCGTCGACGGATCCGGTGCCCGCTCCAACCGCTCTTCAATATCAGGTGCGGCAAACCCCGCACGCCACGCCCCATCCGCGCCCTGCACCTCAACCTCTACCGGCCGCCGGCGCTGCGCCCAGCCCTTAGCCTCCACCGCACTCATCGCTTCCCAGAACCGCTGCACCTCTCCACAAGTGCCGACCGAGATATATTCCAACGCCCGATCACAGAGCCAATCAATCCCCTCTTCCTCCCCCGGGCAATCCCTCAACTGCAATGGAAAAATCCGCTCCCCCAGATCATAAAACTTCACGAAGTTCTTTCGATGACAGGTCCCCAGATCGCCCGCATACCACATCTGATCCAGCGCCTTCTTATGCGGCGGACGCGCCCACATTTCCCGACTTTCCGGCTTCGTATCAAAGGCATGGGTCGATAGCGCGCCCTCCTTTTCAATCCTTGCACGGATCGCGGCAATCTCCTTTTGCCCCAGCCCCGATTGAAACCAATCAGACGCCGCAGCCTTGCGCCCCAACCGATCAAACTGCCGCTGCCAATAGGGCAACACTTCCATCGGAATGAGGGATGCATCATGGGTGAAATGCTCAAACAAATCCCGCCCCTTCAGGCGCGGCCACAGCATCTTCTCCCGGTAATTCTGATTGCGGCTCCACAGGATATGATGATGCGCTCGCGTCACATTCCGGATCGTATCAATCTGCACGAACCCCAGCTTCCGGATCATCCCCATCACATCCAGCGGCCCCGTGGGCGTCGCCGACAATCCATTGGTCCAAAGCCACAACCGCCGCGCATCGCGATTGGCGATCCTGAGAGGCGCGCTCATGGCTGTCCGAGCAGCAAAAGCCCGTTGCGCTGATCCCCCTGCGGCAGCGTCAGCACCGCAGTGTAGAACAGCCTTCCAATGCGGCAAGCATCCTTATTCCGCGCCCGATCCAAATTCTGCATCACCCCCCGCAACCGCTCCGCATCCGGCTCCGACTGCAAAAGCGCCTCAAGCCGCACATCAATCGCCGCCCCCGCCGCACGCTTTTGCGCCTCGGTCAACTCAACCGGCCCGCGTTTCGCACCCAACCGCGCGGCCTTGAATTCAATCCGGTAGAACTCTTTCAACGCGTCCGTATCCAACCGCGCCGCCATCCGCGACAGGGCATCTGAGAACTGCTTGTCCGACAACTGGCCTCGCATCGCCTGCCCGCAATCCCGGATGGACATGGCATTGATCATCGCCTGTTCAACGGAATAGTAATAGCGCAGCTCATTCAGGCTCACATGCCCCATGCCACGAGAAATCATGGGCCAGATCAAACCCTGCGCCTCTACCACGGCACCCGGGTCCGAATAGGCCGCGATCACGCGATCGGCGATGTAGCCCGCGATCACCGGATCCTTATAGAACGACCCCGCCTGCGTCACCGCCAACTCCAGATTGGCGCCTTCGAAACCAAGGCTCTGCAAATCCTGCCGGATCGGCAAGGAACTGGGCAGATCGCCGAGGATCCGGATCATCTCAGACCGATTGACGGAGATCGCCGCATTCTGCGCGGCAGCCATCAAGGGCGAAACGGCGATCATCAGCGCAACAAGGCAGATTGGGATCAATCGGGGCAAAACACTCTCCGGCAGTTTGGGCCCTAATCCTAGGCAAGTCAGGCATGAAACACCATTGCGCAGATGCGCCCTCACGTTTTTTTGCCAAAGGCTAGAATGGTATGGGCCGACCTGATATCCATCCTCAGACCAACCACGCCAGGCGAGACACCAACATGAGCGCCACCGCCAAGAAAACCGCCCCCCTGCCCGATGATATTCGGGCCATGAAGGGCCAGACCCCCATCGTCAGCCTCACCGCCTACACCACTCCCATGGCCCACCTGATGGATGAAGCCTGCGATTTCGTGCTGGTGGGCGACTCGGTCGGCATGGTCCTGCACGGCCTACCCTCAACACTGGGCGTCACGATGGACATGATGGTGATGCACGGCCAAGCCGTCGCGCGCGGCCTCAACTCCGCCATGCTGGTGATGGACATGCCATTCGGATCCTATGAGGAAAGCCCCGCACAGGCGTTCCGCAACGCCGCACACCTGATGCGCGAAACCGGCGCTGCGGCGGTGAAGCTCGAAGGTGGCACGCACATGGCCGAAACCATCGCCTTCCTCGTCGCAAGAGGCATCCCCGTGATGGCCCATATCGGCCTAACCCCCCAGTCGATCAACACGCTGGGCGGCTATAAAGTACAAGGCCGCGATGACGCCGGCGCGGCGCTCTTGGTCGATGCCCACGCCGTGGCCAATGCAGGCGCCTTCTCCGTCGTGCTGGAAAAAGTGCCCGCCACCCTCGCCGACAAGATCACCGCCGAGATCGCCATCCCCACCATCGGCATCGGCGCAGGCGCGGGTTGCGATGGTCAGATCCTTGTCGTCGATGACATGCTGGGCCTCTTCACGGCGTTCAAGCCCAAATTCGTGAAGCGCTTCGCCACGCTGGGCGATGACGGCAAAGCGGCAATCGAGGCCTACGCGGCCGAGGTTCGCGCCCGCAGCTTCCCCGCCGCGGAACACACGTTTGGCGATCAGGCTCCCTCTTAATGACCACCCCCAAGACCCCACCTCCCATCATCCGCCAACTGGCTGACCTGCGCGCCATGACCGCTGGCTGGCACCGCGCCGAGGAAACCGTGGGCGTCGTCCCCACCATGGGCGCGCTGCATGACGGCCACCTGTCACTTGTGACGGCGGCAAAGAAAAAATGCGACCGGGTGATCGTGACGATCTTCGTGAACCCCAAACAGTTCAACAACCCAGAAGACCTCGCCAACTACCCCCGCACGGAAGAAGAGGATGCCCGCAAACTCACCCGCTTCGGCATTGATGCGCTCTACGTTCCCGACCCCGATCAAATCTACCCTGATGGGTTCGCCACCACCGTCTCTGTCGCGGGGCTGACGGACGTCATGGACGGCGTCTACCGCCCCGGCCACTTTGACGGCGTGGCGACTGTGGTCACGAAACTCTTCACCCAAACCACGGCCACGGATGCGTTCTTCGGCGAAAAGGATTTCCAACAACTGCAAGTCGTCAAACGTCTCGCCCGCGATCTGGACCTCCAGATCACGGTCCATGGCTGCCCCACCATCCGCGATATCGACGGCCTTGCGCTGTCCTCCCGCAACCTCCTCCTCTCCGACCGCGCCCGCGCAAAAGCCTGCCGCCTCTATGAGGAAATGGAAACAATCGCCGAGGGCCTGCAAAAAGGCAAAACCTTCGCTCCGCTGCGCGACAAAGCTATCGACGCGTTGGGAAAGGCGGGCTTCACGGATGTCGAATATCTCGATCTACGCGCCGCCGACGACCTGTCAGAGCTTGAGGCCCCAACGCGCGAGGCCCGCCTCTTTGCCGCCGCCATGCTGGCCGGAGTGCGCCTCATCGACAACACCGCCGTCTGAGGCCCATGTCGCAAACAGCAAAGACAAAAGCACAGTAAGCGTCTCTCTGGCCCGCAAGAGAGGGCCTCAGATGACCGCAGAAGAGCTGTTCAATCTCTCGGATTTTCTGATCCACGAGCAAAGTGAGAGACGCAACGCCGTGCTTGCCCAGGTTCGCGCTGATCTCGCCAAAGACGGCTGCGCGGTGCTCAAGGGCTTCCTGACCCAAAAAGGCATCGCCGCACTCACCCAAGAGGCTGACAGCGCGGCCACCCAAGCCCACCGCTCCTTCAACCGCACCAACCCGTATTTCACCAAGGATGACCCAACGCTGCCGAAAGGTGACCCCCGCCGCCGCTTTTACGACCGCTCCAACGCGTTCATCTCGGCAGACAATTTCGCAAGGACCGGCCCCCTGCGTCGCGTCCATGATTTCGACGGGTTCGATGCCTTCATCCGCGACTGCCTGCAGGAGGAGAACTTCTACCGCTACGCCGACCCGCTGGCCGATGTGATCATCAACATGGCAGAAGAGGGCAACGGCTTCCCCTGGCATTTCGACACCAACATCTTCACCGTGACGCTGGCCATCCAAAACTCAGAAGATGGCGGCGCGTTCGAATACGCGCCCGGCATCCGCGAAGGGGATGAAAACTTCGCCGAAGTCGCCCTTGTCCTCGACGGCACCTCCGACAAGGTCACCGTGCTGGAACTGGAACCAGGCGACCTGCAGATCTTCCGCGGTCGTTACTCACTCCACCGCGTGGCACCTCTGCATGGTCCGTGCCCGCGCTTTGTGGCAATCTTTTCCTACGTGGAAAAACCCGACATGGTGGGTAGCCCCGAACGCACCGAACAACTCTACGGCCGCACGCTTCCCATCCACTGGGAGCGCACAGGCCGCCGGGCGGATGCTTATCTGGACTAACACCTGCCCCGCTTCTTTTTGGCTAAAAATACTCAAATCCTACCCTGTCGGCAGGTGCAGGGTATTGAGTATTTTGGGCAAGATGAAATCCTGGACACCTACGCATCTGACCCGGACATTTCCCCACCCAAAAACGCCTCCGGATCATCCACCTCCTCCAGCCGCTTGCCTTTGATCCACCAGAAACGGTTTCCCACATTGCGCAGGAAACTGCGATCATGGCTCACCAGCAAACAGGCCGCGCCATGGGTGATCAGCTCGTCCTCCAGCGCCTCTTGGCCCTCAATGTCCAGATGGTTGGTCGGTTCATCCAGCAGGTAGAAATTGGGCCGCGCCAGCCGCAGCATCAGCATGGCGAGCCGCGCTTTCTGTCCGCCCGACAGCGCCTCGACTTTCGTATCCTGCATCGCCATCGCAACACCTGCGCCGGCTAGCACACCTCTTGCGCGCTGATCTCCGATATCAAACCGTTCCGTCACGAGCGCCATAGGGGTTTTTTCGCGCGTCAACTGCGTCAGGTGTTGGTCTGACACCCCCGGCACGACCGAAGGCGCGGCCCGGAGTGGCCCTTCATCGCCAAAAGCCCGTGCCACCAGATTGATCAGTTGCGTCTTGCCGGTGCCATTCGCACCGAGCAGTACGACCCGTTCACCCGGCGAAATCCATTTCTGGCCGGTGCGGTACAGCACCCGCCTATCCGGCGCACAGACCTCCACATCCGGCAGGGTCAAAAGTGCCTTGGCATGGGTCCCGCTATTGGTCAGCTTGATCTCGCCGGCGCCACGCTCCTGATGCGCGGGCCGGGCAGCGGCCTCCATCTTCTCGGCACGTTCGGTTAGTTGCTTGGTCTTGGTCAGCAACAAATCAGAGCCTGAATTGATCCCGACATTCTTCAACTTCGCCGCCTGCCGTCGCAGCGTCTTGGCCTTGCTCAGATCATTGACAAAGCGTCGTTCATCCGCCGCATCCGCCTCATCCAACGCCTCGCGCGCCGGCGAAAACGGCAGCGGAAACACCCGCGATCTCTCTTCCCGCAAGAACAACGTCCGGTTGGTCACCGCATCCAGAAACGCGCGATCATGCGAGGTGATGATCAACGCCAGATCCCGGGGCAGCGCGGCCAGCCACTCCTGCAACTGCCCGATCCGACGCAGATCCAGATGGTTCGTCGGCTCATCCAGAAGCAGCACATCTGGCTCCACCACCCATTCCGCCGCCAGCATCGCCATCCGCTGCCACCCGCCGCTCAATTCCGCCAGCGGCCGGTGCTGCAGGTCATAGGGCATGCCCAACTCGCCGAGCACCACATCCACCCGCCAGGCCTCAAAATCCACCTGCTCCTCCGGCAGAGCCGCCAGCGTCAACTCATAAGGCGTCACCTTCTCCGCCCCTTCCGGCAAGGTCTGGCGCACATAGCCCATGCGCAGACCACGCCCCCGAGTGATCTCCCCGTGAGTGGGATCGGCGTCACCCATGAGGCAATTCAGAAGCGTGGTTTTCCCCCGCCCATTGGCCGCCACAAGGCCCAACCTGTCGCCCTTGGCCAAGTTCAGGGTCAGATCGGTGAAAATGGGCTCTGCAAGGGTCAGCCCGAGGGATTGAATGTTAAGAAGTGTCATGTCTGTCTCAGCGTATTGAAAAGGGCCGCTCAGGCGGCAAATTGGCTGATCAAGACCGGGTCAGGTTGTCAGATCAGCCCTGCAAACGGATCTGCAGGGCAAAACGGGGTCCATGCTGAAGACGTCGGATGATACGCATGTTCAGCTCGGGCCCTCCTGTTGTGACGGTTTCGATGGCGGCACTGTGCATCAACCGCCCGCCGCTGTCCACCACGCCTGCATTGACTCGTCCCATCAACAGGCGTACACGGCCCAAAATCTTCGGAAGTTTGATGCTTCCGGTCCCTTGGGCAAAGCGCCCGGGATCGCCCCCCACCAGCGAGTTTCGCCCGTGGGGGCGTTTATGCTTTGAACTGTCGCGCTTATATTGGCGTGGCATCTGTTAACCGGCGAAGGAGGCCGCGCGATGTTTGAAAATCTATCATCCCGTCTCTCGGGTGTCCTCGACCGGCTGACAAAACAG
>JBCCCZ010000107.1:0-10096 GCA_039033255.1 Pseudomonadota bacterium | reverse complement strand
GTCTTGAATAGATTTGTATCCTGCGCTTAGAGGTATTACCCTTAAAGGGAATCTATCTCGGGAGAGCAGCAACCATGAATCAACTCCTCCCCAAACTGTGTTGCCTCTCATTTCATGAAGAAACTCAAGCACCCGGAAAATTAATAATCAGGCAACTCTTCCATGCCGAGGGTGGACGCCCAATCGGGGAGGGCGGTGTAATGCAGGTGGTGCGGACCGGCCCAGATATAAAGGAAGATCAGTGCCCAGAAGTGGATGATCGACAGCTTGTAGCTGTAAACCGGTCGCCCGGCTTGTTTGGGCACGAAGTAGTACATCATGCCTAAGAACCCGGCCGTCAGGAAGAAGCCCACCGCGTTATGGCCGTACCACCATTGCACCATCGCATCCTGCACGCCCGCGAAGACCTGCACGGATTTGGAGCCGAGGATCGAGACGGGAATGGAGATATTGTTGACCACATGCAGCATGGCCACGGTGATGATGAAGGCCAGCAAGAACCAGTTGGCCACGTAGATATGGCGTTCCTTGCGTTTGAAGATCGTGCCCAGGTAGACCAGCAGGAAGGCAACCCAGACGACGGTCAGCCACAGGTCTACGTACCATTCCGGTTCGGCGTATTCCTTGGATTGGGTTGACCCCAGCACGTACCCGGTGGCCGCGAGCACGATGAAGAAATTGTAGCCCCAGAACACGAACCACGCGAGATTGCCGCCCCAGAGGCGCGTCCCGCAGGTACGTTGAACGATGTAGAAGGACGACATGATCAGGGCGTTGCCCCCGAAGGCAAAGATCACCGCTGATGTGTGCAGGGGCCGCAGGCGTCCGAAATTGGTGTAGGGCTGACCCCAATCGAAATTGAGTTCCGGAAAGGCCAATTGAAAGGCGATGAAGACGCCCGCAAGAAAGCCCACGATGCCCCAAAAAGCTGTGATAATCACGCCCGCGCGCACCGGCCCGTCCATATAGCGTTCGGCTTGGACCACCGGCTTTGGGTCGCCTACCTGACGCAGTTGCCAGACAAACAACCCGAATGCCGTGATCAGGATGATAAGTGCATGCACCTTATAAGCCAGATCATGCCCCCAATCCGCAGCCAGTGCGGCGAGAAAGGCAATCAGTCCCAGCGATACGAGCTTTGTGATGTCCCACATGGCGAATACCTATTTTCCTGTCCTTTTGTCCATTGATCAGGGTGCGATCACAGCCCGGTAGAGGTGCCAGGCGCTGTGACCCAGCGTCGGAAAAATCAGCACCATTCCGAGGAAGAGCGGTAGGCTGGCCACCAGCGTGGTGCCCGCGATGATGGCGGCCCACAAAAGCATCGGCCCCCGGTTTTCTACCGTGGCCTTGAAGCTGGTGATCATGGCGGTGACGACGTCGATGTCGCGATCCAGAAGGATCGGCACGCCGATGACAGAGATGGAAAACAAAAGCGCGGCCAACGCGGCCCCGATCACGCTGCCAATCACCAGCATCGAGAGGCCTTCGAAGGTGGTGTAGACCTCAATCGAAGTCATGACGTTGGTCATGGACGCGGTGCCGAAAGTCACCGCAAAGACCACCCGCGCGATCACGATCCAGACGAGCAGGAAGAACACCGCCACCACCGCGAAAAACGGCAACTGCCCGCTGCGGGAGGTGAAGCCCGCAGCCAGAACGGCGCCCCAATTGAGAGGTTCATCCGCGCTCAAACGGCGGGACACTTCGTAAAGCCCGATGGCCGCGAAGGGTCCGATCAGGGGGAAGCCAGCCGTCAGCGGCAAAACCCAGTAGCCCGCAGAGCCGTAGAATAAAAGCGCGGCCATCAGCACCCCGAAACAGGAAAACACCGCGCCGAAAAACAACCCAAAGAGCGGCGCGGCTTGAAAATCGCTCAGGCCCGCCTTCAATGCGGCAAAGACGTCATCGGTCGTGATCTGCCGTATGGCAGGGACATGGGCGGGCGCGTGAGGGCTCGCGGATTCAGTCATGGTCATGGCTCACTTCCGGCTATGGTCGCTGGCGTGATGGTCGGTGCAGCTTTGACATCCGTATCGAGATCGGCAGGTGTCAGGTTGGCGCGGCCCGTCCCGTTTCAGGCACATTCCACCAGTGCACTGGATTTGCCCGGGACGATTTGATCTGAGTCAATTTTCGCGAGTTATTTGACTTATGACGCGCAAATGCGTGAAATCCTTGCCAAACCTCCCTGACGCACGTAGCGTTTAGGCAGGAGATTTCATGGGACACATACACTCTCCCACCGCCATGCCTGATGATGTGTCAGAGCCAGCTGTCTGTGCCGCCTGCGCGGTGCGCAACAGCAGTTTGTGCGGGGCGTTGTCCTCGGAAGAAATTGCCGATCTCAACGGTATCTCCCGGCGAAAATCGCTCAGACCCGGTCAGGTTCATGTCATGGAGGGCGATCCGGCCTTGGATTTTGCCAATGTCACCCAAGGCGTTGCAAAACTTTTGCGCGGGGCGGAGGACGGGCGTCAGCAGATCGTCGGCCTGTTGCTGCCCTCGGATTTCATTGGCGGAGTTATGGGGGACAAGGGCAAAGTGGAGCCTTGTACCATTGAGGCCGTGTCCGATCTGGAGCTTTGCATCTTTCCGCGCGACCGTTTTCAGACCTTGCTGGATCGCTACCCGGCGCTGGAGCGCAAATTGCTGGAACGCACACTGAATGAACTGCAATTGGCGCGCGATTGGATGGTGCTTCTGGGCCGCAAGACGGCGCGCGAGCGGGTGGCGACCTTTATCCTGCATGTGGCGCGGAAAATGCGTGATCACGGATGTCATGGGCCCGTGGGTTTTGACCTGCCGCTGGCACGCAGTGACATTGCAGATCATATTGGCCTGACGATTGAAACGGTCAGCCGTCAGATCACGCTCCTGCGCAAGGATGGTATCATCGACATGAAAGGCGCGCGGCACATTGTGTCATGCGATATGGATGCGCTGTCCGAGGCGTCGGGGTTTTGATCGTATCAGTCCCCGCTGATCAGCGCGCAATCGGATTTCAGTTTCTCGATATCATAAAGCCGCCCGAACTCTGACCACCCGGCGCTGTGCAGGATCAGGTCAGCCCCACCGGTCAGCGACCCGCCGAGGGCAGAGGCGCCCTCATAGCCCGCCTGCGCGTCACTGAGTTTCGACGACGACAACATCCCGTCCCCGCGCGTTGGAATGCCAAGGCGGCGAATCAACTGACACCCCGCCATATGGGCCATGTGGGATTCCGGTGTGCCGAAGGTGGGGCCCATGAATTGCATGGAAAAGGGCGTGGCGAATATCCCGCCGATCACCGGCGCGCCCGGGTTATAGATCTGCGTCAGGGCAAGGCCCACCATCACCTCCGCCAGCCCCTGCGCCAAAGCGCCCGCCAGCGTCACCGGCGCGGTTGCGCCCATCATCATGTAGGACCACACGCCCGTTGCCTGCCCCAAGAGCGCTGATGCGCGCAGACAGCGCAGCGGGTTGGGTTGATAGACCAGAGGCGGCGTAAGGTTGATCATATGGATCAGCCGACAGGGCGGGTTGGGCGTGATCACTGCCACAGCCCCTGCCACCTCGCGCAGCGCCTCCTCAGAGATGATGGTGCCCATCATCGGCTTATCGGACAGCTCAATATGCGCCGCGGCCATCTCCATGTGGCCGACCATCGCGCCATTGATGTGGGGAATGCACAGAAGAAACCCGGTGCTGTCCATGATCTCGCTCGCATCGCAGATCTCCACCAGCAGGCGGTAGTCTTCCATCGTGGCCATGCGGATCGTGCCGTCGCTTAGCTTTACGCGGGGTGGGCCAAAGGTGGGTGTCATCACCGCCCGGCCCGCGCGCCCCACCTGCACGCCGGATTGACCCTTGGGCCCTTGCCACTGAAAGGACGCTGGTGCCTTGGCAATCCGCTCTCTCAGCCGGGCGGCATCGACATAGACCCGTTCGCCCTTCGCGCGCGCGCCGATGGACGCCATGGCCTCAAGGCTTTCGGGATCGTCCTGTAACTCAACGCCGATGGTCTGCAGGATTTGATCCGCATTGGCCTCGATTACCTCCAGATCGGATGCGGTCAGCAGGTGGAAAGGGGACGTGATCGGAAGGCCCATGGCGCAGATCATCCCGGCGCCGTCTGATTCGAACCCCTGTGAAAGCGCCCCGGTACGGCCCGTTTCCGACGCCGCGGCTATTGATGGGCGCGCGTAAGGGGGTATTATTGATCCTATGAAACGCCCCATCACCACCTGCTCGGTCCTGCTGGCGGGCCTGATGCCGCATATCACGCCGGCCATAGCGCAGGACTGCACGCGCGATGCGATGCTGGTTTTTGATGGATCGGCCTCCATGGCGGAGCTGGGGCTGCATCTGGATGGACCGCAACGCATTGATGATGCGCGCGCCGCCTTGCGCGATGCAATGCCCCAGATCGCGCCCATCCGGCACATTGGCCTCATCACCTATGGTCCGGGCCCGGAAAACTCCTGTGAGGGGATCAACTTGAAATTTCCCCCCATGGCAAACGCGGCCGAGCCTATACTGGAGGCAATCTCCTGGCTTGATCCCAACGGTCTGACGCCTCTGACCGAAGCTGTGCGCGAAGCCGCAGAGGTGCTGAACTACCGCACCGATCCGGGTATCGTTGTTCTGGTCACCGACGGCAATGACACCTGCGGCGGGTTGCCTTGCGCCTTGGGGTCCGAGCTAGCTTTGCAAGCGGTTGATCTGACGGTGCACGTGATCGGCTTCCGCGTGGCAACGGAATTCAGCACCGGTGTTCGAGACGATAAACTTTACCCGGCGGGTGTATCGGAGGCAAAATGCCTGTCCGACCGATCGGGCGGGACCTACGTGACAACCGACACGGTCGATGAGCTGAGCAATGCCCTGCGCCGCACCCTCGGTTGCGATTTCATCGGGTAGGCGATTTTTTGATGCCGGCCGCCTACGCGCTCCGGCTTGGCTGCAATTAGATTTCTATTGACCCGCCATCTGTGAGGCGCTTACTTCCTCTCGATGGTTCTTCAACGGCCAAAGGCCGGAAGATGAAAAGGGAACACGGTGCGGTGTAGCCATTAGGCGCCAATTCCGTGACTGCCCCCGCAACTGTTAGCGGTGAGCGACGCCAGACAAACCACTGATCCATCCGGATCGGGAAGGTTGGCCGAGCCATGACCCGCAAGTCAGGAGACCTGCCATCTGATGTTCGACTGACCCAGGGCGGGGCGCCCTGGAGGGAGGTTTCATGGCAGGGCTGGCCTGCGGACCCGCTGATTTTGAGTGTGCGCCTTGAGCGGCTCGCACCCCATATTGTCCATCCGGGATGTGATGCATCGCGCACCATCGGGTCAGGTGCTGGTTGAAGATGTGTCTTTTGATCTTGAGCGCGGTGCGACGCTGGCCATTGCGGGGCCCAACGGGGCAGGCAAGACCACGCTATTGAACTTGATGGCGGGTTTGGAGGTGCCAAGCGCCGGTGACATCAACATCGATGGTCGCCCCCTTGCCATGCTGAAGCCCCATGATCGCGCCCGGATGATCGCGGTCGTCAGCCAGCAATCCGCGCCTGATGCCCGGCTCAGCCTGCGCGATTATGTGGCGCTTGGGCAGATGCCGATATGGGCAGAAACCTCAGCCAAGGCGCATGAAGCGGCGCTGGGTCACGTGTTGCAGATCACGCGATTGACGGAGATTGCGGGCAAACCGCTGGGACAGTTGTCCGGCGGCGAAAGGCAGCGCGCCCATATCGCCCGCGCGCTCTGCCAGAAACCGCAGCTTTTGTTTCTTGATGAGCCCACAAACCATCTCGATCCTGACGCCAAGGGGCGGATGCTGTCGCTTGTCGCAGCACTAGGGATCACCGTGGTGATGGTGGTGCATGACCTCGTCATGATCCCGGAATTTGCCAGCCACGCCGCGTTGATGAAAGACGCGCGGCTCAGCGCGTTTGGCGCGGCGCAAGACGTGCTGACCCCGCGGACCGTACAAGCCATATTCGACGTGAGATATTTGCTGCTGCCCCATGGTGACCGCCAGATCCCCGCGCTCGATATCCAGAAAACCAACGTGCCAATCTGAAGGAGATCCCAGATGAAAAGACTGCTGAGTACTGCCGTGATGATCATTGTGGCCCATGCGGCGAGTGCCGATGTGACGGTCGATAATTGCGGCGAACCGCTGGTCTTTGCCGACACGCCTGAGCGCGTGATCGTCCATGACATGAACATGACGGAGATGGCCTTTGCCCTGGGCCTGCAAGACAAGATCGTGGGTCTCACGGGCATCACCGGATGGTACAAGACCAGCCCGGATTTCGACGCGGCGCGCGGCGATATCCCGGAGCTTGCCCCGAAATACCCCACCGTTGAAAACCTTATAGGTGCCTCGCCTGACATGTTCTTTGCGGGTTGGTATTACGGTATGCGCCCGGGCGGAGAGGTGACACCCGAAACCCTTGCGCCCTTCGGCATCCAGACCCTGGTTCTGACGGAAAGCTGCATTCACCTACACGAAGATCGCCCCGAAGCGAGCATGGATTTGCTCTTTGGCGATGTGATGCGTCTGGGGCAGGTGATGGGCGTGGTGGACAAAGCCGATGCGCTGGTTGGCGGTTGGAAAGAAAAATTGGCTGTGATCGAGGCCAAAACGGCAGACACCGACACCCCGCGTGTCTTCCTGCTGGATGGCCCGGCCGATGCGCCCTTCACGGCCGGTAAGTTCGCCATTCCCGACGCCATGATCGCGGCGGCGGGCGGCGAGAATGTGACCCATGAGATGAGCACAAGCTGGGGCCGAACATCGTGGGAAACGGTCGCGGCGGCAAATCCGGAATTTCTGGTGCTGCTGGATTATCAAACCGGGAATGGCGCCGAAGATACGTTCCAATTCCTGCAGGATCACCCCGTGATGTCCGGCGTCGATGCGGTGAAGAACGAACGCTGGATCGGCCTGCGCTATGAGGAGCTGACACCCGGCCCGGCCAATATCGACGCCATTGAGAAGATGGCCCGCGCGATGCACCCCGACCTGTTCTGAGGTGATCCGCTACAGCGCCATAGTGACCATGGGGGCGGTCATCTTGATCGCCCTTATCTTTATGTCAGTGCTCTATGGCACCACGCGCATTCCGCTTTCGGATGTGGCGGGCGCGATGGCCACGGGGCTCGGCTGGAGCGACACGGAAGCCACGCCCACCCACCGCATCATCTTTGAGCTGCGCCTTCCCCGCGCGCTCTTTGCAGCGCTCATCGGGGCGGGTTTGGGGATCGTGGGGGTAGTCCTGCAGACCACCACCCGCAATGATCTGGCCGATCCGTTTCTCTTTGGCCTCTCGTCCGGTGCAGCGGCGGGGGCGGTGTTTGTGATCACCGTCACGGGCGATGTGCTGGGCATCTGGACCTTGCCCTCGGCGGCGTTTTGCGGCGGGATCGTGGCCTCTGGCATCGTACTTGCCTTGGTGCGGTCCCTACGGAGCAGCGCACCGGAAAAGCTGATCCTGGCCGGGCTGGCCGTGTCATTTCTTTTCGCCGCTCTCACCAATTATCTGATCTTCGCAGGCGACAGCCGTGCCGCGCATTCGGTGGTGTTCTGGATGCTGGGGGGCTTGGGCCTGTCGCGGTGGGAGACACTTCCCCTGGTGCTGGCGGGCCTCGCCCTGATCCTGGCTTACGCGATTTACCGGCGGCGCTGGCTGGACGCGCTGTTGGCCGGTGATGCGACGGCTGCATCCCTTGGTGTCCCGGTGGGTCGACTGCGCATGGTGATGTTTCTGGTGGCCGCTCTGTCCACCGCCGCCTTTGTCTCGGTCGCAGGCGTGATCGGGTTCGTGGGCCTTATGGTGCCCCATATCGCGCGGGGTTTGGCGGGCACGTTGCACACCCGCCTCATCCCCACCGCCGCGCTGATTGGTGCGAGCCTCCTGACGGGGTCTGACATAGTGTCCCGCCTTGTTCTGGCACCGCAGGAAATCCCGGTGGGAATTGTCACTACATCCGTGGGCGCGGTCTTTGTCTTCGTGCTTCTGATCGGCGCCGGGCGCAGGGATCGCGCCCGCTAGCCCCTAGATGGGTCAGAATTTGCGGAAGAACTTCGTGCGGTCGAACATTTCTTCCAGCTCTTCCATTCGGCTCCGCGTGGTGTCCCAGTGGCGTTCCTGCACTTCGGCAATCATGATCTCCGACATGAGCATGGTGGTGATGTTGGAATCCCAAGCCGACGGCGCTGCGATCTGATTGGAAAAGGTCACCTGAGCCAATGGCGCGATGGGTGAGATCCATTGATCGGTAAAGAGGATGATCTTAGCCCCGCGTTCGCGCGCCAGCTCGGCCAGTTTCAGCGTGCTGTTTTCATAACGGCGCACGTCAAAAATCACCACCACATCGCCTGCGCTGAATTCCAGCGCGTAATGTGGCCAGGCGTTTGAGTTCGACGTGATCTGTGTCACGCCGCTGCGGATCACCTGGAAATGCAGGAAGAAATAATCCGCCAGCGTACGTGTGATCCGCCCGCCGACGATGAAAACGCTTCGGTTGGTGTCGCTGAGCATTTTGCAGGCTGTATCAAAGGCGTCTGGATCGACCTTTGCCATGGACTGACCGATATTGTTGATCACCGCCTTTGTGAACCTGTTGAGCAAATGTGCATCGGGTGCGTCATCCACCCATTTGTCGCGTTTGGTCAGGGGGCTGGAGATTTTTTCATCCAGTTCCTCACGCAGGCCACGCTGAAATTCAGGGAACCCCGCGAAACCCAGCTTTTGTACGAGGCGGGCCACGGTGGGCGTCGACACCTCCGCCTCCGCCGCGAGCGACGTGATCGTTCCGAGGCCCGACACGGGATAATTGCGCAAGATCACATCGCTCAGTTGACGCTCAGACCGGGTGAGCGTGTCGGCCTTGTCCTGAAGGAGTTGTGCGATGGTGTCCATGGGTCCCTCGATTTCAGGGATCGTAGCCATAGTTCCCGAATTGGTCAAAAAATATTCATGAGGCGCGTCATTGAAGAGAATTTTTCATTAATTTATTGACAGGTCAGCGCGGCGTGAAGAAAACTTTACAAATGGTCGACTCTCTTCAGGTTGCACCGCGCGTCGCGGATGGTGATTTTGCCCCTCGGGTAGAAAACCCAAATGGCCCCCACGCGGCGCTGCTGGTGTGCGAACATGCCAGCGCGCGGATGCCTGCATCTTTCGATGGTTTGGGGCTGCGCAAAGAGGATTTGGACAGCCACATCGCCTGGGACCCCGGCGCGCTTGAGACGGCGCGGCACCTGTCGACCATTCTTGACGCCACGATCGTCCACAGCACCGTGTCGCGGCTGATCTATGATTGCAACAGACCGCCCGATGCCGACAGCGCCATGCCCGCGCGCAGTGAGGAGACCGCGGTGCCCGGCAACACGGGGCTAACGGTTGAAGAGAAGGCGGAGCGGACCCGGCAATTCTATCGCCCGTTTGAGGCGCTTTTGTCCGACACGCTGTCCAGCCGCTCAGATCAGTCAGTGCTGGTGACCATTCACAGTTTCACGCCCATCTTTCGCGGTCAAAAAAGATCGGTCGAGATTGGTATCCTGCACGATGATGATAGCCGCTTGGCCGATGCCCTGTTGCAAGTTGCGGGGGGCTTCCGGATTGAACGCAACGCGCCCTATGGCCCTGAAGACGGGGTGACGCATACGTTGCGCCAGCATGCCATGCCGCGCGGCATCCTCAACGTGATGTTCGAGATACGCAACGACCTGATCGCCAGTTCGGAGCAATGCGAGAGCATGGCGCAGACTCTTGCCGGTTGGTTGACCAAGGCCATCGCGATCTGTGCGGAGGAGGGCAGGGGGTGACGATCTTGCGCGCCTATATTGCCCTTGTGGATCGCCTGAATTACGGCGTGGGCCGGGTGATCATGTACGGCATTTTCGCGATGATGGCTGTGCTGCTCTGGTCCACCATCAGCAAGTTTTCCGATCAGCCGTCACTCTGGACGCTGGAAGTCGCGCAATTTGCGATGATTGCCTACTTTTTCCTCGGCGGGCCTTACGCGATCCAGATGGGCAGTCATGTGCGCATGGATCTCTTCTATGACAACTGGTCGGTGCGCAAGAAGGCGGGCATGGACGCGCTGAT
>JBCCCZ010000106.1:0-10209 GCA_039033255.1 Pseudomonadota bacterium | reverse complement strand
TCCCGGTCTCCCTTCGAGCGATGTCCTGCAATTGCTATTTCGCGAGGCCCTGGTGGAGGCCGGGCGAAGGCGCGGCGGCGCAAGCGCCTTGATTCCGCGCCGGGTACATTTCACGCCAGCAGGCTGAATAGAATAGTGATCTCGGCCAGTTGTTGGGTGGCGCCGAGGATGTCGCCGGTCTGGCCGCCGATTTTGGAAAGCGCAATGCGTGCCAGAAGGGCGGTAATCGCCAATCCCCAGACGAGGGCCCAAATTCCACCCCAGCCCGTGAATATCAGGGCCACCAGCAATGCGAGGCCGAGAGCCACAAGCGCGGTGTCACGCGCGACATCGCCCACCTGTGCCGAAAGCCCATCGGTCCGCGCATGGGGCAAGGCCCACATAACACCCGGCATCATCGCGCGTGAGGCGGTTGCGGCCACCAGAATGGCGGCGGCTGCGGCCTCTGGGCTGGCCGCAAAAAGCGTCCAGAGCGCGGCCCAGCGGGCGGCCAGCCCGAGAAAGAGCGCGATCACGCCATAGGCCCCGATACGGCTGTCCTTCATGATCTCGAGCCGTCGTTCCAGCGTCCAACCGCCCCAGAGCCCGTCGGCTGTATCTGCCAGCCCGTCCTCATGCAGCGCGCCGGTGGCGATGATGAGGGTAGCCAGAGACAGGAGCGCCGATAGCGCCGCAGGCAGGCCCAAAGCGTGGCCCAGAAGGCCTGCCGCGGCGGCCAAAGCGCCCAGCACAATACCCGTTATCGGATAGGCCCAGGCGGCCACGGCCCCGCGGGGTGCGTCATTTGAAGGCAGGGGCAAGCGGGTCAGCAACTGCATCGCGTCGATGATGTCAGAGGGCTGGATGAGTGGGTCATTTTTCGTCATGGGGCCTGCCTTTTTGCCTATGCCGGGCCATCATGCCTGCGATAAGCCTGTCGGGCAATTGTTCGGAGAGGCGGGCGCATGAGTTTTGCGAATATGGAAGACATCCGGCGGGTTTTGGCGGATTTGCCTCAGCCGGATGCACAGGCGCGGGAGGCGGCGAAAGCGCGAAATGAGCAGTTGACCAAACCACCCGGAGCGCTTGGCACCCTGGAGGATTTGGCGCTTTGGTATGCGGCGTGGCGCGGGGATCCGCGCCCGACGCTTGATGCACCGCAGATCGTGGTTTTTGCGGGCAATCACGGCGTAACAGCGCGGGGCGTTTCGGCCTTCCCTGCGGATGTGACCGCGCAGATGGTGGCCAATTTCGACGCAGGCGGGGCCGCGATCAATCAATTGGCCAAGGCATTTGGCGCCTCGCTTGATGTGCATGCCTTGGATCTGGACCAGCCCACCGGGGATATCAGCACAGGGCCTGCCTTGTCTGAGACGGCGTTTCTTGCGGCCTTCAGTGCCGGGTGGGATGTCGTTGATCTTAAAGCCGATCTGTTGATCGTGGGCGAGATGGGGATTGGAAATACGACGGCGGCCGCAGCTATAGCGATGGCGCTTTATGGCGGCGGGGCAGAGGAATGGACAGGGCGTGGCACGGGCATGGATGATGCCGGGTTGACGGCCAAGGCCCACGTGGTGGCACGCGCGGTGGAAGTGAATGCTTGCGCCGATGGGCTGGAGGTGTTGCGCTGTCTGGGCGGGCGGGAGATTGCCGCCATGGCAGGGGCGATCCTGCGGGCGCGGGTGGCACGTGTGCCGGTGATTTTGGACGGGTTCATCTGCTCCGTGGCGGCGGCCTCTTTGCATCACATGGAGCCTGCCGTTCTGGATCATGCGGTGGCGGGGCATTTGAGCTCGGAAGAGGCCCATGGGCGGGTGCTGCGTAAGCTGGGCAAGACACCCGTCTTGTCGCTGGGGATGCGGTTGGGCGAAGCCTCGGGCGCGGCGGTGGCGCTGGGGGTTTTGAGGGCGGCGGTGGCGTGCCATTCTGGCATGGCGACATTTGCGGAAGCGGGGGTGTCGGAAGGGTGAGTGCTCTTCCGTCCTGACGGACGGCCTCGCTTACGCTTGTTCACGCTCCTCATTGATGTCTTCAGCAGCGGCGACTTCGAGCTGTGACAGAAGCATGGTTTCGAGGTCTTTTTCCAGTTCCATCGCGCGGGCGATATAGGCTGCGTTTTCTGTGGTGGGGATGGACGGATCCCACAGCCCGGCCAATTCGCGCACGGAATGGCGATCATGGTGGTAGAAGACTTTCTGCAACTCGGAGGCTTCGAATTCTGAAAGACCCAGACTTTCCAGAACGTAGCGGCCGGCGCGAATGGAGCTGTCAAAGAGTTCGCGCACGATGTCATTGGCACCGGCCTGATAGAGGCGGAACACATGGGTGCGGTCGCGGGCGCGGGCGATGATGTGGATGTCAGGGCGTTCGCGGCGGGCAAAGGCCACCAATTGCGTGGTGGCCTCCGAGTTGTCCAGGGCGACCACCAGAACTTTGGCCTCTTTGATCCCGGCGGCATGGAGCAGTTCGGGGCGGGAGGGATCACCGAGGAAGCTTTTGATCCCGAAGCGGCGCATGCGCTGGATCGCGGTGAGGTCGTGATCGAGCACCACCGTGTCGAACCCGCTTGAGCGGACCATGCGATTCACGATCTGACCGAAACGGCCGATGCCCGCGATGATGACCGGGCCTGATGCGTCAATCTCGTCGGGGGCGTGGGGTTCAGAGATGTCCTCCATCCGGTGCGAAAGCCAGTCATAGAGAATGAAGAGCAGCGGCGTGATCAGCATGGAGATAGCCACGACCAGCAAGAGCAATTCGGTCATGGCGGGTGGGATCACGTTTTGCTGGCTGGAGAACGCGATGAGGACAAAGCCGAATTCACCCGCCTGCGCCAGTGACAGGGTGAAAAGCCACAGATTGCGCCCGCGCAGCCCAAATGCGCGTCCCAGCATGTAAAGAATGACGCCTTTGACGAGGATCACGGCGAGGGCAAGCGCAATGACTGTAAAGAAACTGCTGAACAGGATGGCGAAATTGATGGCCGCGCCGACGGTGATAAAGAAAAGCCCCAGCAGCAAACCTTTGAAGGGTGCGATATCGCTTTCCAACTGGTGGCGGAATTCCGATGAGGCCAGAACCACACCGGCAAGGAACGCGCCTAGGGCGGGCGAGAGGCCCACGAGGTTCATCAGAAACGCAATGCCCACAACGATAAGCAGGGCCAGTGCTGTCGACATTTCCGGCAAGCGGGCGGAGTGGATGAACTTGAACGCGGGCCGGGTGAGGTAGATGCCAGCCAGGACAATCGCGCCCACCACAGCGATGGTCACCAGCGTGACGCCCCAGCCGGGCAAGCTTTCGATAAAAGACAAGGCCGCTTCGTGACCGGCCAGCGCATGATCGCCCTCTTCCCCACCATCGCTGAGACGCTCCATCGTTTCGCCCAGGATCATGTTTGGTGTTTTCGGCAGGGCCAGAAGCGGCAGGAAGGCAAGCATGGGGATGACGGCGATGTCCTGCGCCAGCAACACCGAAAACGCAGAGCGCCCGCCGCCGGTTTGCATCAGGCCCTTCTCTGACAGGGTTTGCAGCACGATGGCGGTGGAGGACAGGGCGAAGATCATGCCGACGGCCAGCGCCACGCTCCAATCGATGCCGAGCAGCATGGCAACCACCATCATAGCAAGGGTGGTGATGCCAATTTGCAGACCGCCCAACCCCACCAGTTTGTCCCGCATTTGCCAGAGCGCGCGCGGTTCGACCTCCAATCCGATGAGAAAGAGCATCATGACCACACCGAATTCGGCGAAATGCTGCAGTTCCACGGTTTCATGGCCGCCGACGAAGCCGAAAACCGGGCCGATGAGGATACCCGCGGCGATGTATCCCAGCACCGATACCAGCCCAAGCCGCGCCGCAATTGGCACAGCGATCACCGCTGCGGCAAGGAACATCGTGGCCTGAAAGAGAAAACCTTCCATTTGGGTGCCCTGAATACGCCGCCTGTCCGATGGAACAGGCCTATGATTAACCTACCGCATGTTTGGGCCGCTTCAAGGCGAGAGGCGCGAAACCGTCCCAAAATCAACGTGTTGAGGCCGGGGCGCGAAATCTTTCAAAGAATGCGCGGGTTCGACCTAGCTGCTGGGCATCTTGAGCAAGACCGATTGCCCGCGTTTGATGTAGCGCAATTCACCATCACCGATGGCCGCGACCTGACCTCCATCCAGGCGGTCGCCCACTTCCACCTTTTGGTAGCGCCCATTGGGTAGGCGCACGAGCGCTCGGCGGTTGTTGTCAGAGCCGTAGACACCGATGAGGTTTAATCGGCGCAGCGAGATCTGATTGCGTTCGGTGGCTGCGCGGGCGACTGAAGCGGTGGTGGGGATATCGACGGAGACGCGCTGTTCCACGCTGACTGGTTCAGCGGCGGCGGTTTCGCGGCTTTGTTCGACCAGCCGGGCAAAATTTGCCGGACGCGGGCGCGGTTTGAGCGATGCTGTGACGGCCTCTTCGGTGGCGTCCTCAAAGAGGGTTTCACCCCCTTCAGCAATTTCTGGCGCAACACCTGCTTCGGCCAGTGCCTGTTCCTGTTCACTTTGCGGGCGCAAGCGGGGGCGGATGGTTTGCAACTCATCCAGCGTGCGCCCGCCATTGCCGACGCGTTCGAAATCGTCTGACACATCCGAGGGTCTCGCGCGCGGGCGCAGTCCAGCGTCTTGGCTCGTGACGACCGGTTCAGGGACGAGCGCCACTTCGACCAACTCGGGTTCGGCGCGCCCGGGCGTGGCAGGCGGCACCAGAGGCGGCGGGCCGGTGAAGATGGTGATCAAACGGTCGGGTGTGACCGTGCCGTCGGGCGTGGCCAGAACAAAGCCGCGGGCGTCTCGGGCCACGTCATCGCTGCCCGGTGGCAGCGGATTGCCGGGAACCGTTGGACGGGCAGCAGGCAAGAGGCTGCTGACCTGCGGCAAGGCCACCGCATCAGAAAAATTCACATCCGGGTCAAGCGAGGTTTGATAGACATCCTCAAACTGCCCGGTGAGAGGAGCGCGGGTGACCGTGGGGGACATCTGCCAAATACCGGTTGCCGCATACCGCGCGCGCGCCTCATCCGGGGACAATTCTTCCGAGATGGGATCATTGGGGCGCAGGGTTTCGAGGGATTCGTCAGCCAGTTCTTCCGTGTTGGGCTCGGGGTCTTGTGGAAGGGCGGACGCGTCA
Organism: Pseudomonadota bacterium; assembly: GCA_039033255.1. GTDB lineage: Bacteria > Pseudomonadota > Alphaproteobacteria > Rhodobacterales > Rhodobacteraceae > Roseovarius. The sequence goes on along the minus strand of JBCCCZ010000106.1, from coordinate 5,064 downwards.
GACCCCGGCGCGACAGCCTCGGGGGCCTCGATCGCGGCGGGGTCTTCTGCGAATTGCACATCGTCGGAGGACCGGAAAAGGCTTGAAAGCCCGCCATCGAGAAAAATCGCGGCCCATGCCGCGATGCCCACAAGGAAGAACAGCAGACCTGCCGTGACCGCCAGCGCCATGAAGCGCGGGTTGTTTTCTGTTGAGGCATTGTCAGGGTTGCGCGCCCCGAACACCGTCATGCGCTGGCGTTCAGCTTCGAACGCGCGGGTCGCGGTTTGCTGGGCTGCCGTTGGGGGCGCAGATTTAGGGCGTAAATTGTTGGCCGCCCCGGCGATTTGGGCGGCTGCGCCACGGGATTTGGTGAGGCCGGATTTGAGGCTGGATGTCAGGCCTGTTCCCAGCCCTGCCCCCAGCCCGGTGCCGATCTTGCCACCCAATTTGGCCTTGATGCCTGCAGAAAGGGCCGCACCGGATGCTTTGGCGGCGGCTTGCGCGCGGTCCTTCGCGGTTGGACCAGGTCGTGGCGCATCGGATTTGCGCTGAGATAGGAAGGCCAGACGCCCGGGATGGTTTGACGCCGGTGCGGAGGGCGCAGCGGTTGGACGGATCGGTAAATCAGGCGCTTTCGGGATCGCATCCCGAGCCGGTATGGGCGCGTCTGTTTCCGAATCTGCGGCCGGATCCTTGAACGTATCTGCGCGGGCCTTTGCGACAGCGGCAAGGTCTTCCGGCGCAGCCTCAGACGTTTCGGCGGCCACATCCGCAGGACTGGCCGAGCCGGGTTCTTGCTCGGAGGCTGACGTCGCGTGGCTGATCTCTTCGGGGGTATCTGCCGACATACCGGGTTCAGCGGCGTCGGGTGTCACCGCGCTCAAGCGGCCTTGGGGCAAGTCTGTCGCGTCTGGGGCATCCGGCGCGGGTGCTTTGCGTGCGGACGCAAAGGACATGGCAGGTGCCGTCGGTTCGATGTCCTGGGCAGGCGCTGAAATGGCGGATTCGGATGCTGTTGGGTCTTCGACGTCCGAGGGTATCTCTGGTGGGGCGGTTCGGGCGGATTGGAACCCGGCCACGGGGGCGGGGTCTGGGTCTGGATTTGGGGCTGTTTCCGCGTCGGTTTCGGCGTCTGGCAGAGGCTCAGGCACGGGATCGGGTTCCGGCTTGGGCAGCGCGGCCTGACCAATCACCACCACCGCGTCTTCGTCACGATCCACACCGTCGCCGGGGGGCAGCACGTCGCCTGCATGGACCGTTTCACCAAAGAACGGCTCCCCCTGAAAAGCGCCCTCATCCGGCACGGCCACGAAGGACAGCGGGCTGAAACCGTGATCGACGGCGAAGCTTTCAGCCTCTGTCAGGGTTTCAATCGCCACGGCAGCCACACAGACTTTTCCGTCTGTCATGGACCAATCATAGGCCAGTTCAGACACATGATAGGGCGTGGCACCATTCAGCGTGCCGCGCACCTGTGCCTCTAGAATGTCGACATCACGGCTGTCGCTTTCGAAATGCAGATAGCGGATCTGCTGGTTGGGGATCACCAGTTTTGTGGTGATATCGCCCTCGTCCAGCGTGTTGGCCTTTCCCACAAGCGCCTTTAACGCCCCTGGCAGATCGGGATCGTCGAGGGGCACATCACCGACCGACAGCCAACCGCCGTCGGACCGGTGTAAAAGGCCGATCCCGTCAAAGGAAAGCGTCAGGGCAAAATTCGGTTTCATCGTCAGAACTTACAGACAGAGTATCATGCACTTTGATGTCGTGTTGCCCGGGCAGACTGAGGGTCAACGGCCAGAACTTACATGACCTGTCGGCCAAGGCAAAGTAAAAGCCCCCCAGAAATATGGGTCTGGGGGGCGATAAATGCACTGAAATGAGGGGAATTTATCAGGCGTTCGCCTTTTTGAGGGCCTGATCGAGATCGGCGATGATGTCATCGGCATCCTCGATCCCGATGGAGATTCGCACCACATTGGGTGCCGCCCCCGCGGCTGTTTGCTGTTCCGGGGTCAGCTGGCGGTGGGTGGTGGAGGCCGAATGGATCACCAAAGATCGCGTATCGCCCAAGTTGGCGACGTGGCTGAAGAGCTCCAGGTTATCGACCAGTTTGACGCATCCCTCATAGCCCGCCTTCAGTGCCACGGTGAACAGGCTGCCCGCGCCCTTTGGGCAGATCTTTTCGACCCGCGCGTTGTAGGGTGAGGATTTGAGGCCGGCATAGGTCACGGATTCCACGGCGTCATGGGTTTCCAGCCAGTTGGCAACGGCTTCGGCGTTTTCCACGTGTTTTTGCATGCGCAGGCTGAGAGTTTCGATGCCCATCAGCGTATAATGCGCGGCCTGTGGGTTCAGCGTCATGCCAAGATCGCGCAGACCGATGGCGATGCCGTGGAAGGTGAAGGCCAGCGGGCCGAAGGTTTCATGGAATTTGAGGCCGTGATAGGCGGGTTCAGGCTCAGAGAGCGATGGGAACTTGTCGGACGCCGACCAGTCGAACGTGCCGCTGTCCACCACGATGCCGCCGGTGACGGTGCCATTGCCGGTGAGGAATTTGGTCATGGAATGCACAACCAGTGTGGCGCCATGTTCGATAGGGCGGCAGAGGTAGGGCGTCGCCGAGGTGTTATCGACAATGAGCGGCAGGCCTGCGTCATCGGCAACCTTGGCCACCGCATCCAGATCGGTGATGTAGCCGCCGGGGTTGGCGATGGATTCGCAGAAGACGGCGCGGGTGTCCTCATTGATGGCGGCCTTGATGGCATCGAGATCGTCGAAATCCACGAATGTCGCGGACCAGCCGAAACGCGTGATGGTCTGGCTGAACTGGGTGATGGACCCGCCGTAAAGCCTTGTGGACACAACGACATTCTTGCCTGGGCCCATCAGCGGGAAGAGCGCCATGATCTGGGCTGCGTGCCCTGAGGAGCAGCAGACAGCGCCGGCGCCGCCTTCCAGCGTGGCGATGCGTTCTTGCAAGACGGCGACCGTCGGGTTCGTCAGGCGGGAATAGATGAAGCCCACCTCTTGCAGATTGAAAAGGGCTGCTGCGTGTTCGCTGTCGCGGAAGACGTAAGCCGTGGATTGGTAGATCGGCGTGTTGCGCGCGCCAGTGGCGGGGTCAGGGCGGGCACCTGCGTGGATTTGCAGCGTGTCGAAGCCGAATTCGTGAATGCGGTCTGTGTCTTTGGCCATGGGTGGTCTCCCTGTGTGTTTGATTAAGGGTTAGGGGAAAGGGGCGTGGAGGACAACAGGACGGAGTGGATCACGTGATCGGGTTTGATGTGTTGTAGGGGGCGAAGTCTTTAAAAGACTTCGGTCGCATTCTTTTAAAGAATGCGTAGGTGCGGTGGCACGATCAGCGCATCCAGAACCCGTTGCGCTTGATCGTGTTGCGGATCGCCTGTTCCTTGCGGGGCAGGTTTTCGCGATTAAAGAGCGCGCGTGTTTTCGCCCCGCGGCCGTGGTAGATCATGAACTTCACCGGGTCGTATTTCTTCAGCACTTTCTTCACCCAGTTGGGGCTGGCGGCGTCTTCCAGTGCGGCCACCACACGGTCGCTTTCGCGGGCGTAAAGCAGCGGCAGGACGCGGTAGTGGCAAGTGACGGATCCATCCATCAGGCCGTCGGGGATCGTGTCGCGTCTGCCGCCCAGCGAATGGATCACCATGGGCAGCGCGACCTGATCGAGCCAGGGGTCAAGCGACTGACAAATAAGCTCTTTTGGCGGGTCGTCGCGGATGGCAAGCGCGTAATCGAGGAAGCGTTGGCCGAACATGTGAGGGCAGGCGTAGAAGAAAAAGCCTGCGTTGAAATAGAGGTATCGACGCCAGAATTCATCCGGATAGCTGGTATCCAGCGAACTTTCGAAATCCAGCCCAAACTTGTCATACAGCGCGCCCCACGTGGCGTTGTATCCGGGGCCGTAGAGTTGGATTTCGGGCCATGTGCCTTCGCGGCGCATCGACGCCGTGGGCTTGGCGAAATCGAAGGGCACCTGCGTGATCTCATCGAGGATCAGCGTGTCGGTGTCGAGGAAGAGAAACGGCTCGCCCTTGGGCAGGGCGAAGAGCGCCTCGATTTTATTGCCGTAGGGGTAGCGGTCGCCGAAATGGCGGCTTTCGAAGGGGATGATTTCCGCTTCAAGGCGTTCCAGTACCTCGCGGGCGTCGCCTCGAATGCGCGGGTCACTTTTCCACAACTTGCCGGGCTGAGGTTCGGCAATGTAAAGCTTTCCGTCAAAATCGGGGGAATTAAGGCGCAGTGAGGTTGCAAAAAGGATAGCCTCATATTGCAATCGACCGGCCTGGCCCACGACCACAATATTGAAGGGTTTGCGTTTTTTGGCGGACATCGCCGCACCTCAATCTCTGCTCTTGGTCCTGAGTACAGGCCGCACATGGCCCGTGCAATAGGGGCAATTGCGCTTATCATTCCTGTATGGGTGCGTATAGTGACGGCCAAACAGTGAATTTTCAGGAGACGGGATATGGCGAATTTGGACGCACAGGTGCGCGAGAGCCAGGCACAGGTAGAAGAGGCGCAGACGCGGATTGCGGAACTGACCAGCCGGATTGAAACCGCGCGGGCCAAGATCAAGGGTGGGGAAGATGCCACGCTGGATATTGAGAATGCCTCGCTTGAGGATGTGCAGGCCCACACCGAGGTGATGAACGCCAATATCGCGGAATTGATCATGGGGCTGGATGATGTGACGGCCGGGTTCTCCAAAGATTTTGATGAGATGCGGTCCAAGACGGGGTGGGAGAGCGTTGTCGGCATTTTCTCCTCCGCCAAGTCGGACAGCATGCGGCAGGATCGGATCCGCACGGCCAATATTGATGACAAGCTGCAGGATCTGATTTCCAAGTCGGATGTGATCGTGAATTTGCTCGAAGGTCAGCTGAAGATGTTGGAAGAGCAGAAGGTGAAGGTGGAGGGCAACCTGACCGAGACGCTGGATGAGCGGGAATTGACAGTGGGGGAGTTGGAAACCCTGCGCAGTGATATCTCTGGCATGGATCCGGAGATCATCCGGTTGGAGAACGCCATTGCCAATGAGACAGACGCGGCGGCGCG
>JBCCCZ010000105.1:0-10231 GCA_039033255.1 Pseudomonadota bacterium | reverse complement strand
TGCCCCGCATCTCACTGACCGGGCGAAAACCGAAGACCCCACCCGACTGACCCATCACCTCACTGTCGACGCAAGTCTTCAGGCGCGGATGGAGACACTGGCTCAAACAGCCCTGCGCGGACTGCCCGATGATCTTTCCGTTGCGATTCTTCTGGCCGATCACAGCACGGGCGACATCCTCGCTTCGGTCGGATCGGCCAGCTACGGAACAGGCGACGCGCGACAGGGCTTTGTTGATATGACCCGCGCCCTGCGCTCCCCCGGTTCCACTTTGAAACCACTTGTCTACGCGCTGGCTTTCGACCGAGGGCTCGCCCACCCGCAAACCCTGATCCACGACCGGCCCGTCAGCTTTGCAGGCTACGCGCCACAAAACTTCGATGGCGCGTTTCGCGGTGAATTGACTGTGAGCGATGCACTCCGCCAATCGCTCAACATCCCGGTTGTGCTTCTGATGGACGAAATCGGCCCCGCCCATCTAATGGCGGCGCTGCGCAAGTCCGGAGCGCGGCCCTCGTTGCCCGGTGATCAGGCCGGGCTTGCTGTCGCCTTAGGTGGTGTAGGGGTCAGCCTCACCGATCTGGTGCAACTATACGCGATGCTGGGTCAGGGCGGTGCGGCCCGCGATCTGACGTGGCGGATGGATAGCGACCATAGCGAAAACACTCAGGTCATTTCCCGCGCTGCCGCATGGCACGTGGGCGATATTCTTTCTGGCCTCGCCCCGCCGGCAGGCGCGCCGCGTGGGCGGCTCGCTTACAAAACCGGCACGTCCTATGGGCATCGCGATGCCTGGGCCGTGGGGTTTGACGGGACCCATGTGGCGGGCGTCTGGATTGGACGCGCGGATGGCACGCCGGTGCCGGGCGCGTTCGGTGGGGAGCTCGCCGCACCCATTCTGTTCGAAGCCTTCGGCCGCGTGAAATCGACGCCCGATCCTCTGCCAGCGCCCCCGCCAGAAACCTTGCTCCTGTCCACAGCAGAGCTGCCGCAACCCTTACGCCGCTTCACGGGCCGCAACGCAGTCTTTGAGCCCGCCGAAGACGCGCCCATGCTGATCTTCCCACGCTCGGGCAGTCGCTTGCCGCTGGATCGCGGCACGCTTGCGGTGAAGCTGCGCGATGGCACACCGCCTTTCACGTGGATGGCCAACGGCGTGCCCGTGATTTCCAAAACCCATCGGCGCGAGGCGACAGTGGAGAATGTGCAAAAGGGGTATTCAACTTTGACCGTGATTGACGCGAAAGGCCGGGCGGACAGGGTCACCGTTTGGATCGACTAGAGCCGCGCATTCTTTGAAAGAATGCCGCCGAAGTCTTTTAAAGACTTCGTAACTTACGCCCGCATGTTCGCCTCAGTGGCGATTTGGATCGGCCAACCCAACTTATTTGTTGCGCACATCTCAGGAGGATTTCCAAATCCATCTTCGCGCCCGGCCCCGCATGATCCGAACCCAAAAAGGCCATCGCCATGAATCCCAACACATGATGGATCAAGAACTGGAAGCAAGAGGTCAGGTCATCACGGTCCGAAACCAAGCCGTCAATTCACTGAAACGTCTCGATGCGAAAGCGGATCGAACACCCCACAGTTGGCCGGACAAGGATCACGACCTTGGTGTGGCTTGGCAGTGCCTTCCCGCCGCTCCCTTCCACGTCTCACTGTCCCGCGTCCGTCAGTCCCTATCTTGCGTCAATAGCGCCTCAACCTCATCGCTCGATGCGCCATTCAGTAGCTCGGTGAAATTCCCATCATTCAGGATCGCCTTCGCCGCCTTCAAAAGCGCGGCATGGGTGACTTTTGACAGGGCGCTGCCCAGCGAAATACGACCCACGCCAAGGGCGGCAAACTCAGCCCGGCTGACCTCTGCGAAGGGCCCCGCTGCAAGGGCGTTCACGGGTTTTTCGGTCGCATCACAGACTCGTTTCAGATCCTCAATCGACGGCGGCATTGGCACGTAAAGGCAATCCGCCCCGGCCTCATCAAAGGCGCGGATGCGCCGGATCGCCTCGTCCATGTCATAGACGCCGTTCATCACCCCATCGGCCCGGGCAACGAAGACGAAATCGCCGGGCAAAGCCCGCGCGGCCGAGGCCGCCGCTCTCACGCGCTCCACCGACAGATCGAACTCATAAGCACTGTGATCGGCCATGTTTGTGTCTTCAATCGAACAGCCCGCAAGGCCAATTTCAGCGGCCATCCGAACGGTATCGGCCACGTCGTCTGGGGCATCGCCATAGCCGTTCTCGAAATCGCCCGACACAGGCAAAGCCGTTGCCGCAACAAGCCGTTCGGCATGGTCCAGCGCTTCATCCCGCGTGATCTCTCCCATATCAAGTTTGCCGAGCGTGAAGGCCTGCCCATCCGACGTGGTGCCCAGCGCCTGAGCGCCCAAACCAGCGGCCACCTTCGCACTGCCTGCATCCCAGACGTTCATCAGGATGAACGGGTTCCCCCGCTGATGCAGCGCTCTGAATCTTGCTGCGATATCCGTCATCTCTCAACCTTCCCAATCCATCACGACCTTGCCAGAATTGCCGGAGATCATAGCGGAGAACCCCTGTTCAAAATCGTCAATAGAGATGCGGTGGGTGATCAGGCCCGTGAGATCGAGCCCCCCCTGCACCAGCGCGATCATCTTGTACCAGGTTTCAAACATCTCCCGGCCATAGATGCCCTTGATCTCAAGCATCTTAAAGATCACCGTGTTCCAATCGACAGGGAAGGCGGTGGGCGCGATGCCCAGAAGGGCAACCTTGCCGCCGTTATTCATCCGCGCAATCATCTGCTGCATGGCGGCGGATGCGCCGGACATTTCCAGCCCCACATCGAAGCCTTCAGTCATGCCGATGTCGTCCATCACATCGCGCAGCTGAACTGCCGAGACATCGACCACGTGCTGCACACCCATCTGGCGCGCCAGATCCAGCCGGTAGGGGTTGATATCCGTGATCACCACCTTCCGCGCGCCCACTTTCTGCGCGACCAGTGCGCCCATTATGCCGATGGGTCCGGCGCCCGTGACCAGCACATCCTCTCCCACCAGATCGAAGCTGAGCGCGGTGTGAACGGCATTGCCAAACGGGTCAAAAATCGCGGCGACCTCATCCGGGATATCCCCGGGGATCGGCACCACATTGGCCTCGGGGATCGACAGATACTCCGCAAAACTGCCAGGCCGGTTCACGCCCACGCCTTTGGTCTCCCGGCACAGATGTCCGCGCCCCGCGCGGCAATTGCGGCAAGTGCCGCAGATGATGTGACCCTCGCCACTCACCCGTTGACCCACGCGGTATTTGACCGCTGCCGCACCCGTATCCACGATTTCACCCACGAACTCATGGCCCACGACCATGGGCACGGGCACCGTTTTGGCGCTGAATTCGTCCCATTTCCAAATGTGCACATCCGTGCCACAGATTGCAGATTTCTTCACCTTGATCAGGACATCCGCAGGCCCAGGTTCTGGCACCGGCACATGTTCCATCCAAAGCCCCGGTTCAGGCTTTAGCTTCACAAGTGCGCGCATTTGGTTCTGCATGCGTCTACTCCCACAAATCCGTGCTGAGATATTTAAGCCCGCTGTCGCACATCACGATCGCGACCGTGCCGCCCTGTTCGAGGCCAGTGAGCAACTGGATCGCCGCCGCCAGGTTTGCTCCGGCCGAGAAGCCCGCGAAAATCCCCTCATGCCGCGCAAGCAGACGCGCGGCATCCTTGGCATCCCGGCCTGACACGGTGATAGATCCAGCAAGATCTACGCCTTGCAAATGGGTCAAGCTCGGCATCGAGTAGCCACCCCCCTGAATGGGATGATTGGGCCGGTCCGGATCGACCGCATAGCACCGCACGCCCTTCGGCCCGAGATACCGCGCCGTCCCGGCCAGCGTGCCGCCCGAGCCAATGAAGTCACAAAACACCGTGACCTCCCCGCCAGATTGTTCCCAAATCTCAGGGCCCGTGCCGGTCTCATGCGCGAGCGGATTGCCTGCGCGTTCGAACTGATCCGCGCGATACCCACCGCGCTCTTCCGTGATCCGTCGCGCTTCCTCTTCGACCAGCGCCAGATCATCCCCCGACACCTGCCCCGGCTGGCTGCCCTCTGCCTGCGGGACGAGCACAACCTCGGCCCCCAAGGCCCGCATCATCTGCGCGCGCTCAGGCGAATTCCCCTCACTCATCACCGCCACAAACGGATGGCCCAGCACACCGCAGACAATCGCCAGCCCCGTGCCCATATTGCCCGAGGTCAGCTCCACCACCGTCTGCCCTGGCGTCAGCTCCCCCGCCTCCCGCGCGCCTTCAATGATCGCCCGCGCCGCGCGGTCTTTCTTGGAATAGCCTGGCAGCATGAAATCAAGCTTCGCCAGAATGCGTCCATCCAGCGCCAGTTCATCGCGCACGCGGGACAGCTCCACCAGGGGCGTGTTCCCGATGGTCTCTATGACAGAAGGGTAAATCACGTAACCACCCCCAAATCGCGCCCCACCGCCCCAAAGGCCGCAATCGCCCGGTCCAGCATGTCCCGTGTCAGAGCCGCTGACATCTGCGTCCGGATCCGATCCTGCCCTTTGGGCACCACCGGAAAGCTGAAGGCGGTGACAAACACGCCCCTCTCATGCAACCGCGCCGCCATCTCTTGCGCCAGCTTGGGGTCTCGCAGCATCACCGGAATGATCGCGTGGCTTCCGGGCAGCAACTCAAAGCCCAGCTTGCCCATCTCATCGCGGAAATACGCGGCATTCTTCCAAAGCCGCGCGCGCAACGCGTCGCCTTCCTCGTCCAACAGATCAAACACCCGCAAAGATGCCCCCGCGATCACCGGCGCCAGCGTGTTGGAAAAGAGATAAGGCCGCGAGCGTTGCCGCAACCAATCCACCACCGGCGCGCTGGCCGCAGTATAACCGCCCGACGCGCCACCCAGCGCCTTGCCCAGCGTGCCGGTCAGAATGTCGACGCGTCCCATCACACCGCAATGCTCATGGGTACCGCGCCCCGTGGCGCCCACAAACCCGGTCGCATGACAATCATCCACCATCACCATCGCATCATACCGTTCCGCCATATCGCAAATTGCATCGAGCTTGGCGAAGTACCCGTCCATGGAAAACACGCCATCCGTGGCAATCAACCGATGACGCGCGCCTGCCGCTTCCTGCAAGCAGCGCTCCAAATCGGCCATGTCCGAATTTGCATACCGCCACCGCTTGGCTTTGCAGAGCCTCACACCGTCGATGATGCTGGCGTGGTTGAGCGCATCCGAGATGATCGCATCCTCTTCCCCCAGAAGCGTCTCAAAGAGCCCCGCATTGGCATCAAAGGCAGCAGCATAGAGAATGGCATCCTCCACGCCGAGAAACCCGGCAATCCGCGCCTCCAGCGCTTTGTGCTCCTCCTGCGTCCCGCAAATGAACCGTACGCTGGCCATGCCAAACCCATAACGATCCAGCGCGGCATGCCCCGCCTCAATCACGCGCGCATCATCCGCCAAACCGAGGTAATTATTAGCACACAGGTTCACCACCTCAGCCCCACCGACAAGCGTCACCTCGCCGGCCTGCATCGATGCAATCACCCGCTCGGATTTATGCAAACCCTCACGCCTCAGCCCTTCCAACCGAGCCGCTAGATCCGCATCAAATTTCGCTCCTGCACGCATCGTCAATCTCCGGTTCCCTTGCTTCATCTTGCCAGAAATACTCCGGGGGGGTGGGGGGCTGGCCCCCCTAACTTATCCAATGAAACGCCTCCGGGACGTCTCCCTTTCGCTTGGCGTTATAGTCCTTCAATTCTTCTTCTTTCGCCACATCAATCGGTGACATTTCATACCGTACCAGTCTCGCATTCCACCGCTCATACGCACGCGCGCGCGAATCCTTCGCGCCGCATTCTGCGCAGCGCCGCCTTCTGCGACGTGTGTTCGCCGCAGGCAGGCCCGACTGGCCGCGCGGATATCTCGATGCGGGGGTAAAATTCTAAACCTGACACGCAGTTTTGTGGCGCATGCAAGTTGCAAACACCTGGATAATTTCAGGTTACGCAAAAACCCAGGAAACGCGGTTGCTCCCTACACCATCTTCTGGTGTGCGAGGCCACCTTCGCACGGGTTCCTTATCCCCCGCCGCCGATCCGCGCACGCCTGACAACCTGCTGTCTCGACCTCTACCAAACAGCGGTAAAACACGCGCGGCGCGCACGTTCGCCCATATGCATAAGACCGCCACCGTGTGATCAGGTCGCAACGCGCGTGATGGCGGTGCCAGTGAACCTGACCACATTGTCGACGCTGGCCCGTTACCTATGCATTCGTCTCAAATGCCCTTCCCGAAAATGCCACCCTTGCGTGGATTTCGTCCCCAATTGGAACGCTCCCTGTCAGGCACCGTGTACCGGGCTGCGGCTTGGTGACAACGCATTGTTCCTGCAGGGGCGAACGCGTGTGAAGGGTTTTCCGTCGTGTCGTCCTCCACAGACAGCGTGAACCCAAAAACAGAGCGTGTTCGCGACTGGATCGTATCCACCTCAAGCGCGTCGTGACCCACAGAGACACAATTTTTTGACACAAATATTGTTTTTCTTGGCACAAGAAGATTCGACGGTGACCCGTCAGACAGCCTGCTGCAACTCCGCATCCGCCCGGGCCGATTCCCAAGCCAGGATCGCCCGCTTCACCGGCAACCCCCAGTGATAGCCACCCAGTTCACCCGATTTGCGCAGCGCCCTGTGACAGGGTATCAGCAAACTGATCGGATTACGTCCCACAGCCGTGCCCACAGCGCGCACGGCCTTGGGTTTGCCAATAGACCCCGCAATTTCGGAATAGCTCGTCACGTGGCCTGATGGCACACGCAAAAGCGCCTCCCACACCTTGATCTGGAACGGTGCGCCGATCAGGTAAAGCGGGGCGGCTTCGCCCGTCTGACCCGGCGCGCCGAAGGCTGTCAGCACCCAAGGCCGCAGCATCATGGGGTCTTCCACGAAATCCGCCTTGGGCCAGCGGCTGATCATGTCCTGCATGGCCCAGTCTTCACCCATCTCACAGGCAAACCCGATCCCGCAGATGCCCTTTTCCGTACCCATCACGAGCGCGAGGCCAAAGGGGCTGTCGAACCACCCCCAATAGATGGTCAAACCTTCGCCTTTGCGGGCGAATTCGCCGGGGCTCATGGCATCCCAGCGCAGGAAAAGATCGTGCAGACGCCCCGTGCCTGACAGGCCAAGTTCATTGGCCGTCTCAAGCATCGTGAACCGTTCGGACAAAAGCGTCTTCGCCTGACCCAGCGCCAGATATTGCTGGTAGCGTTTGGGCGACACCCCGGCCCAGGCGGTAAACACCTTCTGGAAGTGCGCAGGGCTCATGTTCATCTCGCCCGCCAGTCGCTCCAGCGGGATCACACCCGGATCTTCCGCGGCTGCGGCATCAATCAAATCAATCGCACGGCGCATCACCTGAAAGTGGTAGCCGTTTTCATTCTCTTGGGTCATCTTACCCTCCTTTACAGGACATGGAGCCAATCTATCTGGTGGCACGCACTGACACGACCCGAATGTTGCGCTTTCTCGCGCTGCCGGGCATGAAAGACCCCATGGCCCAGCAACTTGATTACCATTCAATCCGCGAGGCGTTCACCCGGTTTCAGGCCCATGTGGCCGAGCCCAAGGGCGAACTCAATCACACCAACGCCTACACGCTTGTCGTGGCAGTGGCGCTGTCGGCGCAGGCGACAGATGTGGGGGTAAACAAGGCGACCGAGGCGCTTTTCAAGATCGTCGACACCCCGCAAAAAATGCTCGATCTGGGGGAAGAGAAGCTGATCGAGCATATCAAGACCATCGGCCTCTACCGCAACAAAGCCAAGAACGTGATGAAGCTGAGCCGTATTCTGGTGGAGGAGTATAGTGGCGAGGTCCCCTGTTCCCGCGCGGCGCTCGAAAGCCTGCCGGGCGTGGGCCGCAAGACCGCCAACGTGGTGCTGAACATGTGGTGGCGGTTCCCAAGCCAGGCTGTCGACACACATATCTTTCGGGTCGGCAACCGCTCCGGCATTGCGCCCGGAAAAGATGTGGTCGCCGTGGAACGGGCCATAGAAGATAACATTCCGGTGGATTTTCAGCTTTACGCCCACCACTGGCTGATCTTACACGGGCGCTATCATTGCAAGGCGCGCAAACCCATGTGCCCCAGCTGCATTATCAATGACCTATGCCTTTACGAGGAAAAGACCCTATGACCAAATTTCAAGCTGTCGGCATCGGCAACGCCGTGGTGGATGTGATCACCCAATGTGACGATGCGTTCTTGACCCGTATGGGAATCGACAAGGGCGTCATGCAGCTGGTCGATCAGGACCGGGGTGAGGCGCTTTACGCTGGCATGGAAAACCGCACCCAGATGGCGGGCGGATCTGTGGCCAACACCATCGCGGGGCTCGGCGCGCTGGGTATCTCCACCGCATTCATTGGACGGGTCAGCGATGATGCACCTGGCGTCGATTACGTGCGCGAAATGACCGAAGTCGGCACCCATGTGACCAACGCGCCTGTCGCGGGCGCGGATCTGCCCACGTCACGATCCATGATTTTCGTCACACCGGATGGGGAGCGGTCCATGAACACCTATCTGGGCATCTCCACCGAACTTGGCCCCGATGATGTGGACACCGATGTGGCAGGCAATGCCGGGCTGCTGTTCCTTGAGGGATATTTGTACGACAAACCCCAGGGCAAAGAGGCATTTCTAGCCGCAGCGCGCGCTTGTCAGGCAGGCGGCGGGAAGGCGGGGATTTCGCTGTCGGACCCATTTTGCGTCGAACGCCACCGCGATGATTTCCACACACTCCTGCAAGAGCTAGATTTTGTGATCGGCAATGAGGCGGAGTGGAAAACGCTGTATGAAACCCATGATTTCACCACCGCGCTGGACCGTGCCGCGAAGGAATGTGAGCTTCTGGTCTGCACCCGGTCCGGAGATGAAGTTGTGATCAAAGCGCGCGAAAAAACGGTTCGCGTAGACGTGGATGAGGTCAGCCCCCTGGACACCACAGGCGCGGGCGATCAATTCGCCGCCGGGTTTCTATACGGGCTCGCCACCGGGCAATCCCTTGAGGTCGCGGGCCGCATGGGCTGCATCGCCGCCGGAGAAGTGATCGGCCATTACGGCGCGCGACCTGACGAGAGCGTGCTGGAGCTTTTCAAAAAAGACGCGCTGATTTGAAGCCACGCCGCGAACCTCTAAAATCTTAAGCAAATTTTCCGATACGTGGCTATAATGCCTTCTTGGGAAAGAGAACTTTAACACCTCGCCCGTAGCTTTCCCGCAGCGCAACTCACAACTGCCCTGCGGGACACGGAATGCACGCCCTGGCGAAAACAGACATACCTCAACAACACTATCTCGAAACCGAATTGCGGGAGTTGATTGCGTCCGGTTCTGACACCTGGGACTTTCTGCAGCAGGGTTCGCTCGACGGGGTGTGGTACTGGGACCTGGAAAATACCGATTGCGAATGGATGAGCCCAGAGTTCTGGAAACTTCTGGGCATTGATCCGCACACCAAAACCCACAACCCCGCCGAATGGCAGGACATTATTTTCCAAGACGACCTCGCCGTTGCGCTCGACAACTTTCAAAAGCACTGCGCAGACCCCGATCACCCCTACGATCAGATCGTTCGATACCGCCACGCAGATGGATCCACTGTTTGGGTGCGCTGCCGAGGTTTGGCCATTCGTGACGACACAGGCAGGCCCATCCGCATGCTGGGCGCCCATAACGATCTGACCACCGCCAAACGGGCGGAGCAGGAGTCCAATCTTGAAAAGGCCCGGCTGGAACTGGCCAATGAGGAACTGATGGCCTTTGCTTATGGCGTCAGCCACGATCTCAAATCCCCAACCCGCACGGCCTTGCAATTGGTTGAGGAAGGGTTGCTCGCCGATAACGGCAACCTGACGAATGAACAAAAAGAGCTGTTTGAATACGCGGTTCAGACGCTGAAACGGATGCAGGTGCTGATCTCTGACCTGCTGGATTACGGTCGTCTGGTGGAGCAGAAACACACTGAAGAACGGGTCATCCTGACGGATGTGGTGACGGACGTCACAATGGATCTGAAAACGGTCATTGCGGAAGCTGATGCAAGCGTTCAAATCGACGATCTGCCCGTCATCACCGGATACCGCAGCCAGATGCGCATGCTGGTGCAAAACATGATCAGCAACGCCATCACTT
>JBCCCZ010000104.1:0-10235 GCA_039033255.1 Pseudomonadota bacterium | reverse complement strand
TGGCGCGGGGGATCAATCTGGGCCTGACCACGCGTGTTTACTTTCCCGATGAGGACAATGCGGGCGACCCTGTGTTCGACTTGGCGGGCCATCGCGCAGAGACCATGGTGGCCGCGCGGACCAATGCAGGCTATGCCCATGTGATCCACTTGCAAGGCCCCAAAGAGACGGTGTTTTTCGATGTCTGATCTGCGCGGCAAACCCTGCATTCTGTGTTGTGCCATCACCGGGTCGGTCCCGCGCAAGGCTGACAACCCGGCGGTGCCCATCTCCGTCGCAGAGCAAATTGAAAGCAGCCACGCCGCGGTGGAGGCAGGTGCCTCGATCATCCACGCCCATGTGCGCGGCGACGATGAAACCCCCACCAGCGATCCCCAACGGTTCGCCGCGCTGAAAGATGGATTGGAAAAACACTGCCCCGGCGTGATCATTCAGTTTTCCACCGGTGGGCGATCGGGTGCAGGGCAGGAACGGGGCGGCATGCTGCCCTTGCGGCCTGACATGGCGTCGCTGTCGGTAGGGTCCAACAATTTTCCAACGCGGGTCTATGAAAACCCGCCCGATCTGGTGGCGTGGTTGGCGTCAGAGATGCGCACCCATGAGGTGACCCCCGAAATAGAGGCCTTCGACCTAAGCCATATCCTGCAAGCCATCGCGATGCATGAGACGGGGCAGCTTTACGGCAAGCTCTACGTGCAATTCGTAATGGGCGTGAAGAATGCGATGCCAGTGGACCGCGCGGTGTTTGATTTCTACGTGACCCAGATGCGCACCCGCGCGCCAGAGGCGGAATGGTGCGCGGCCGGGATCGGGGCAGGGCAGATCATCGTGAACGAATGGGCGATTGCAGCAGGCGGGCACACCCGTGTGGGGCTGGAGGATAACGTGCGGCTTGACCGCGATACGCTCGCGCCGTCGAACGCCGCGCTTGTCGCCCGCGCGGCCCATCTTTGCGCCAAATATGAACGCCCCGTGGCGACCCTGGCTCAGGCGCGGGACATTCTGGGACTGCGCCCGGCTTGACTGGCCATGCACAGAATGCAACCCCGCCAGTCGCTTAAAAAATATTGATCTAGCGCAAATTTTTACCCTTCGGGTTTTGGTAGGAATTGTATGCCCCAGACGCAGAGAAGACGCGTCTCAGACGGGCAAGATATGCTTGGCCTCACAACCGATCCTGCTCGGCATATCCCCTCAAAGATCGGTTTGGAGAGGTCATGATCATGAACCGCATCCAGTCCATAACCGCCGCCGGAACTGACAGACTTTTGCCGTCGGATGTCTCCGCGCTTTCACCCTTTGCCGATCTCAGCGATGCGCAGATCGATGAATTGATGCGCCTGGCCACGGTCCACCGTGTGGCGCGCGACGAGACCTTCTTTGATGAAGGCGAGCGCGCGGATAATTTTTACATCCTGCTCGACGGGTTTTTGCGCGTCGGGCGCACCACGCAGGATGGCGATCAGGTCATCATGCTGCATATTTCCTCAGGTCAGATGTTCGGCATCGCCAAAGCCTTTGACTGTGCGCGCTACACCATGACCGCGCGGGCGGCTTCCGACGGGGTGGCGTTGTCCTGGCCGTCAGAGTTATGGGACCGGTTCATTCAGGATTATCCGGGCTTCAAGGCGGCGGCGCGCGTCGCCCTTGGCCATCGCATGAAGGAGATGCAGGACCGTGTGGTTAGCCTTGCCACCGCGCGGGTAGAGCGGCGCATCGCCCAGGCGATCCTGCGGTTGATGAAACAGGCGGGTAAGGCGACCGAGGACGGCATTGAGATCGATTTCCCGCTGACTCGTCAGGATATTTCCGACATGACTGGCACGACCCTCCATTCCGTGTCGCGCTGCATGAGCGGCTGGCAAAGACGCGGGATCGTGCGCAGCGAACGCCGCCGCGTCGTGGTTTGCGAGCCAGAGGCCTTGCCCGCGTAAAGAGGGGAGAGGCTCATTTCGCCAGGCAAATCCCTGAAATGCGACGTTTTGTCGGTCGGCTCACCCGTCTCTTTGCCCTGCACTTTGTTCAAGAGCAAAGAGAAAGCTGCGGGCCCCCGTATAGTGATCATAACGGGAGACAATCAATTATGCCGGGGCAATATCTGTCTGACGCATCCACTTGCGGCACCCATTTGGGGGACCGGGCGCATGTCGGATAGTGCGATCCTTTCGATGGCAGGGGCTGGCCGCGATCCTGACCCCTGCTCTGCATGCACCATACGTCATTCAAGCCTTTGCGGCGCGCTGTCGAGCGAGGAGATCCGAGATCTGAGCGCCATTGCCCGACGCAAGGTTCTGGATGCCGGCCAACCCCATGTGATGGAGGGGGATCTTTCAGGCGATTTCGCCAACGTAACCCAAGGCGTGGCCAAGATGGTGTGCGGGGCAGAGGACGGCCGCAGTCAGATTGTGGGCCTGCTTTTTCCATCTGATTTCATTGCTGGCGCGTTGGGGGACAGAGATCCCACCACCGCGCGTCACTCCATCGAAGCGATCACTGAATTACAGCTTTGCATTTTTCCACGGCGTCAATTTGAGGAGGTCTTGCACGAGCATCCGTCGCTGGAGTTCAAATTGCTGAAACGCACGCTGGATGAATTGCAATTGGCGCGGGAATGGATGGTTCTACTTGGTCGCAAGACGGCCGAAGAACGGGTGGCGAGTTTTTTGGTCCATGTGTCGCAAAAGATGGAAAATCTGGGCTGCCAGGGGCGGACGAGCTTTGACTTGCCGCTGAGCCGGACAGAGATTGCTGACTATATTGGCCTGACGCTTGAGACGGTCAGCCGTCAGATCACCAGGTTGAGAAAGGACGGGGTGATCGCGTTTGAAGGCTCAAAACGAGTTATAAGCCTGGATCGGCAGGAGCTGGAGAAACGCGCGGGGTTTTGATGGGCCGAACCGATTCAGGATGCACGGGTCAGGGGATCGGCCTGCATCAGCCGGCTGAGCTTGTTGAGGTCCGCGATGTTGAGCCGTCGTGTGGCGAGGGGCAACAGGACCTCCATTTCCCAGGACACGTTCCGCCGCAGCGCGCCGAAGAAACAGCGCAACGCATAGCCCAAAGCCTCCGCCCCGATGTTGCCGCTCCTGTCATTCACTGCATCCACCATAAGCGCGTTGAGTTCATAAAGCCCGCTGGCTTCTTCCTCGAAATCGGATTGCAGCCGCAATAGGACAGGATCGCATTCGCCGTTCCCACGGGTGCGATCCTCAAGCATCGGCAAAAGCACGTCGAGAAGAAGTTTGTAATGTCGCCTCACCACGTCATTGCACATATGCGCGGCTTCGCGCCAGACAGGGACGGGGCGGCGGGGCAGGTCATCGGCCAAGGCCTCCAGAAGATCGCAGACCTGCGCCACCCGCAGGGCGTGCTGCGCCATATCCTCAAGCGGGGAGCAGCGCGTTTTTTCTTTGGGCTCGAGATGATCCCACATGTTCTACAGTCCTTTGACGTGTGAGCGGCCTAATCTGCGGTTCAGTGATACAGTGGTTTGTGCCGCACGACCGGATGTCTGGCCTTGATCCAGATCAATGTCGGTCGGGATCCCTGCGAGCGGGCTCAGATCAGTCATCGTCCAAAAGCACGCGTGCTGCGTCGCCCTCCATGTCTTCGTATTGGTTGGACCGGATCGTCCAGATGAAAGCCACAAGCGCGCCGAGCCCCAGGATGAGGGAGCAAGGCACCAGAACCACAAGAATATTCATGATCGAAACCCCCGTATTGCGTTGAGAACCACCGTGATTGAACTGGTGGACATGGCGATCGCCGCCGCCAGAGGCGTGGCAAAGCCCAGCACCGCGATGGGCACGGCGATGGAATTGTACCCCGCCGCGATGCCGAAATTCTGTTTCATCCGGCGACAGGCGAGGCGGCCTGTGCGGATGGCAGGCGCGATCTGAGTCATGTCGCCGGAGACGATGATGATATCGGCTGCCCTGCGCGTGGCATCCAGCGCGGAGCCTGGCGTGACGGAGATATCGGCGGCGGAAATAGCTGCTTGGTCATTGAGGCCATCGCCCACCATCATGACGCGTTGGCCGTCGGCTTTGAGGCTTTCAATGATGTCGAGCTTGGCATCGGCGCGTTCACCTGACCAGACCAGATCAATGCCGGCCTCCTGCGCCATGCGGGCGGCGTTTTCCGCCGTATCACCCGTCAGCATCGCGGTTTTGAGACCCAGGGCGCGCAGACCCTCGACCGCGTCCTTGGCAGAGGGCAGCAGGGTTTCGCGAGAGGGCATGACATGGTCCTCGTCGCCGATACGCAGCACAACGGTTGCATCATTTGGCGTGCGGCGGCCCAGGAAAACGGGATGGTCCAACCAGACCGCGCGCACGCCTTCGCCCGGCTCTTCCATGATGTCGCGCAGCGGGGCAGGGGACACATCCTGCAGACCCGGCAACAGACCACGGCAGAGCGGGTGATCGGAGGCTTCTGCCAAAGCGCGCAGAACGGAGCGCGTCTCGGCAGGCATGGTGTTGGGGATGGAGAGGCGGCGTTCGGTCAGCGTGCCGGTTTTGTCGAAGACGACCATGTCGACAGCGGCAAGCCGTTCCAGCGCGGTGTCGGAGGTGAGCAGCAGCCCCCGGCGGTAAAGCTGCGATGTGGCGGCCACGGCGACGGCCGGAACAGCAAGCCCAAGGGCGCAGGGGCAGGTGATGATCAGCGTGGCGATGGCGACATTGAGCGCCATGCGGATGTCGCCGGTCACGATCAACCAGCCAAGGAAGGCCGCGGCGGAAATGATATGAACGGCGGGGGTGTAGATTTGCGCCGCCTTGTCCGCCAGGGACCGGTAGGTGCCGCGGGAAATTTCTGCTGTGGCGACAAGCTGCGCGATGCGGCGCAAGGTGGTGTCTTCGCCCACGGCCGTGGCGCGCAGAGTGGCGGGGCCGGTCAGCATCACCTCGCCCGCGCAGAGTGCGTCGCCCGCTTGCCGCGTGACGGGATCGCTTTCGCCGGTGAGGAAGCTGCAATCGACCTCGGCTGTGCCGGTTTCGAGCACAGCATCGACGGGCACGCGGCCCCCGGCCGTGATCCAGAGGCGGTCGCCCACGTTGATCTCTGCCAAAGGGCGGCTCATCTTGATGTCGCCTTCAAGGCGCATGACGCGGGCAGGTTCAAGGGCTGCCAGATCATCGGCGGCAGAGCGCGCGCGGCGGCGCAGGCGTTGATCCAGAACGCGACCCACCAGCAGGAAGAAAGTAAGCGCAAGGGCGGCGTCAAACCACGCGTGCGCCCCGCCATGCATCACCTCATAGACGGACATGCCACAGGCGAGGATGATGGCCAGCGAGATCGGCACATCCATGTTGAGGCGACCCACGCGCAAAGCGCTCCAGGCATGGCGGAAGAAAGGTTGTGCGGCGTAGCCGGTGGCGGGCAGGGCGATGGCGGCGGCAATCCAGTGGAGGAAATCGCGCGTGCTGTCGACCGCGCCGGACCAGACGGCGACGGAAAGCAGCATCACGTTCATCATGGCAAAACCCGCAACGCCCAAGGGCAGCAGCAGGTCATCGCCGTGGCGTTCGTCCGGCGCGCCGGCCTCATAGGCTTCAAAGCCCGCGCGGGAGAGCGCGGCGATCCACGGGGTGGGGTCGGTGCCGGGCTCAGACGTGATCGCCACGCGGCGTTTGGTGAGGTTCACGCGGGCGGCGCGGATGTCTTGGACCTTGAGCAGGGTGGTTTCCACTGCGCTGATGCAGCCCGCGCAGTGGATGCCGGGCAGGACGAGGTGGTGCGTGGGCGCGTCAAAAGACGCGGCTTGCCTGCCCGCAGGCGCCGTGGCGCATCCGGGACAGGCGGTGACGCTCATCTCTTCACCCTCAGGATAATGCGCTGCTTGAACTGCGTGCCATCCTCGGCCACGGCGGCAAGGCGCAGGTTCCAGTTGCCGGGAGCGAGGTCCGCCGCGCCGGCAAAATGCGCGGTGCCGTCGAATTTGAAGTTGAGTTCGCGATCATCGCCCACATGGGTGGCGCGGCCCAGGGTGGCGCGGGTGATCTGGGGCGCGATGGGGCCGAGCGCATCGTCGATGCGCAGCACAAGGAAATCGTCCTCCACACTGGCCGTCACGTCCCAACCAAGCGCCTCTTGCGCGGCGCGGTCGCGGTCGAAGAACTGACTGGCCACATAGGAGTTCTTCACCTCCAGCCCCGGAAACGTGCGCACGGCGGAAAAGGCCAAGATCATGTTCACCGTGATGATGATGCCGAAACCTGTGCAGAACATCGCCAGCACGTGCCAGCCGGTCAGTGTGCGGTCCTTCATTGCGTGCCCTCTCCGTTGAATAAACTGTCTTTGTAAGCGCGCTCGCCGGAGACCATGTCTTCGATCCAGAAACGCAGCTCTGACCGGTCGCCTGTTGCGGGGGCGGAGCCTGCGGGCGCGATGACATAGACGCGCTGCAAGGCAGTGTCATCGGCGGGGACCAGTGTGTTGAGGTCGGGTTGCCCCTCAAGGCGTAGGGTCAAGGCGGCATCGCCCACCAGTTGGAATTCGAACGCCCGCGCCTCGCCATGTTTGTTGCGCAGGCGCACGTCATAGGCGTTGCGGATGGCGCCGTCAGATAGGGTCACGAATTGCGGGTTGCGAACAGGGGCAACGGTGATGTCGATCGCGGGGCGGATGAAGAGCGCGTAGAGCAGAACAAGACCGCAGAGCGACCAGGCGGCGGTGTAGAGCATCGTGCGCAGCCGGAAGACATGGGACCAGGCGGAACGGGGTTTCTGGCCTTCGCGCTCGCGGGGTTCATCGGACAGGGCGAGGTAGTCGATGAGCCCGCGATCCTTGCCGATCTTACCCATGATCTCATCGCAGGCGTCAATGCAGAGCGCGCAGGTGATGCATTCCATCTGCTGGCCGTCGCGGATGTCGATGCCCATGGGGCAGACATTGACGCAAGCCATGCAATCGATGCAATCGCCTTTTGGGGCCTCGGCTTTGCGGGCCTTTCCGCGCGGCTCCCCTCGCCAGTCGCGATAGGCCACCGTCAGCGTGTCATCATCCATCATCACCGCCTGAATGCGCGGCCAGGGGCACATGTAGATGCAGACCTGTTCGCGCATGAAGCCACCGAAGATGAAGGTGGTGGCGGTCAGGACGGCGACGGTGGAATAGGCCACGGGGGCGGCTTGAAGAGTGAAAAGATCGACGAAGAGCGTCGGCGCGTCGGCAAAGTAGAACACCCATGCACCGCCGGTGGCCACGGCGATCAGCAGCCAGAGGGTCCATTTGGTCATCCGCAGGCGGATTTTGCGCAAGTTCCATTTGGATTTGAGCAAACGGATCTGGTTGTTGCGGTCGCCTTCGACGCGGCGTTCGACCAGCAAAAACAGATCGGTCCACACAGTTTGCGGGCAGGTATAGCCGCACCAGACGCGGCCAAGCGCAGAGGTAAACAGGAAAAGACCCAAACCCGCCATGACCAGAAGACCCGCGACGAAGTAGAATTCATGGGGCCAGATCTCAATCCAGAACCA
The DNA here is from genome assembly GCA_039033255.1 of Pseudomonadota bacterium. Classification (GTDB taxonomy): domain Bacteria; phylum Pseudomonadota; class Alphaproteobacteria; order Rhodobacterales; family Rhodobacteraceae; genus Roseovarius. Next base: position 2,754 of record JBCCCZ010000104.1, on the reverse strand, counting down.
GTAGAAACGCCGGTTGGCCAGATCGACCAGAACCGCCTGATCGGGCAGGTTCGGGCCGCGATCCCACCGGATCCACGGCGTGATGTAGTAGATGCCCAAGGTCACCGCCATGATCGCCCATTTCAGGCGGCGGAACTTGCCTTTGACGTCGCGGGGGAAAATCGGCTCTCTGGCGGCGTAAAGGCTGGAGGGGGCCGGATCGGTCATCGCCTTCGCGGCGCGTCCGGATATTTGTGATTGCACGCCCATGTCATTGACCGCCCCCAAGCTGATGGATGTAAAGCGTGACAGCCTTCACATCCTCGTCGGACAGGCGCAGGCCCCAGGCGGGCATGACGCCGAAGCGGGCATTGGTGATGGAATATTCGATATCCGCGCGACTGCCGCCATAGAGCCAGATCGCATCGGCGAGGTTCGGCGCGCCCACTGAGGTATCGCCCAATGCCGCATCGCCGTGGCAGGAGGCGCAGTTTTCCGCGAAAAGCACGGCCCCCTGTTCAGCCATCGCCGCGTCGTGATCCTGACCCGACAGCGACAGTACATAGTCCGTGGTCATGCCAATCTCTTCTTCCGAGAAGATGTCGCCGAAGGCGGGCATTTCGGACCAATGCGCATCGTCATCCTGATCGTTCCGGATGCCGTGGGTGATGGTGTATTCAATCTCGGACAGCGTGCCACACCAGAGCCATGCGTCATCCAGCAGGTTCGGGTAACCCACAGCGCCTGCCGCCCCTGCGCCGTGGCATTGGGAACAATTGGCGCGGAAGACAGCCGCACCGCCCGAGACGCCGAATTGATAGGCCGGGTCATCGCGGGACAGGGTAGAGAGGTCCGCGCTGGCCAGCGTTGCGGCGATGCCTGCGTTTTGGGCATCGACGCGGGCGATGTCTTCGGCAACTTCCGCGCGGGTGGAGTAGCCCAGAAGCCCTTGGGTGGCCCCGTTGATCATGGGCCAGGCCGGGTAGGCAATGGTGTAGCCGATACCCCAGACGATCGTTCCGTAAAGCGTCCAGAGCCACCAGCGCGGCAGCGGCGTGTTAAGCTCCGTGATCCCGTCCCAATCGTGGCCGGTGGTTTCCGTGCCAGTGATCGGATCATGCTCAGAGGATTGATCGGCCATCACTCGGCCTCCTTTTTCGTGCGGTCAGACGCATAAAAATCGTCGTCACGTAGCGGGATCTGGGAAATCTCATCATGGGTGGCACGAGATCCCGGGCGGAAGACCCAGACAAAGACGCCCAGATAAAACAGCGTCATGGCCAGCAGGAACCAGCTGTCGGCGAAGGCGCGCAGGAGGGTGTAGAGTTCCATGGCGCGCTCCTATCGGCTTTCGTCCGGCGTAAAGGTGGAGAAATCCACCAACGTGCCGAGCATCTGCATGTAGGCGATGAGCGCGTCCATTTCGGTCAGCTCAGGCTGACCATCGAAGTTGGACACGACCGCGCCGGGATAGCGTTCCACCACGCCATCCCAATCGGCATCCGGGTCGGCTTGGGCGCGCATGTCGGCCTCGGCCTCTTCGACCATTTCATCCGTGTAGGGCGTGCCGATCAGCTTATGAGTGCCCAGAAGATCGGAGATGTATTCCGTCTCAAGCTCCGCATAGAGCAGGAATTCGTATTTCGGCATCACGCTTTCGGGCACAACGGATTGCGGATCGGTGAAGTGATCCACATGCCAGGCATCGGAGTACCGCCCACCGACCCGCGCCAGATCCGGCCCGGTGCGTTTTGAACCCCATTGGAAGGGACGGTCATATTTGCTTTCTGCGGCCAGCGAGTAGTGACCGTAGCGCTCGACCTCATCCCGCATTGGGCGGATCATCTGGCTGTGACAGACATAGCAGCCTTCGCGGATGTAGATATCGCGCCCGGCCAGTTCGAGCGGTGAGTAGGGCCGCACGCCTTCCACATCCTCGATGGTGTTTTCGAGGTAGAAGAGAGGCACGATTTCCACGATGCCACCGATGGTCACGACCGCCAGGGACAGCCCCAGAAGCAGCGTGGGGCTGCGTTCCAGAACGGCGTGGCCTTTGAGGAAGCGGGAAGTGAAGGATGTATCGCTCATTCTGCTGGTACTCCGACAGTGGCGGTTTGGCGCTGGCCTGCGCGGATGGTCATCCACATGTTCCAGACCATGATCAGGGCGCCAGTGAGGTAGAGCAGCCCGCCCACACCGCGCAGGATGTACATGGGCAGCTTGGCATCCACCGTGTCGGCGAAGCTGTTCACCAGGAAGCCGTTGGCATCGACCTCACGCCACATCAGGCCTTCCATGATGCCCGTCACCCACATCGCCGCCGCGTAGAGGACGATGCCGATGGTGGCGAGCCAGAAGTGCCAGTTGATGGCGGCCATGGAGTGCATCTGCGCCCGGCCCCAGAGACGCGGCGTCAGGAAATAGAGCGCGCCGAAGGTGATCATGCCGTTCCAGCCAAGCGCGCCAGAATGCACGTGCCCGATGGTCCAGTCGGTGTAATGCGACAGGGAATTGACCGCGCGGATCGACATCATCGGCCCTTCAAAGGTCGACATGCCGTAGAAGGCGAGGGAGATCACGAACATCCGGATGATGGGATCGGTGCGGATCTTGTCCCACGCCCCTTGGAGCGTCAACAGGCCGTTGATCATACCGCCCCAGCTGGGCATCCACAGGATGACCGAAAAGACCATCCCAAGCGTGGACGCCCAGTCGGGGAGAGCCGTGTAATGCAGGTGGTGGGGACCGGCCCAGATATAGAGGAAAATGAGCGCC
>JBCCCZ010000103.1:0-10239 GCA_039033255.1 Pseudomonadota bacterium | reverse complement strand
TATCAGTCAATCCGGTGGAGACGCCTGCGAGGCCACCTTCGCGTTTGAAGGCGGCGTTTGCGACATTAACAGCGTCGGTTACAGCGCTGAGAAAGCTTTGAAATCCGCTCTCGGATTTGCCCTGTTCGGAGAGGGCGTAGAGCTTGGCTTCTGCATCGACGATCTGATCACTGGGTTCGAGATCCACATCGGCGCGGGCGGCCTGACCGGCGATGTCGCGTCCCAGTCCGATCAGTTCGCGGCGGATCGCCATGTCATAAATCATCTGCGCGTAATCGCGCGCGGCGAAGGCACTGATTGCAGCACCGGCGAGGCGGACGAGATAGGCGGGACCGCCCAATTCCTTGAGGCCGTCATCTTCTTCGAGGAAGGTTTTCAGTGTCACCGGCGAGGCCAACGCGCCTTTGCCGATGCGCGCACTTGCGGTCTCATAGATGCGGGCATGGACGGGGTCGTAGAAATGCTGTGGGCCAATGAGGCTCGCCACTTTGTCAAAGATATCATTATTGGTGAGGATCGCGCCGAGCAGCTGTTGTTCGGCCTCGATAGAATGCGGCAGCGCGTCAATGGCTGACGCGTCAACGCCAGTGGCGTTGAAGCTTGATACTGTATTCATGTTAACGTCCTGTCCCCCCTGTTCGCAGCGGTGTCATAGCGGTGTCACAATCGGCCATGCAACGTGGAAATCTCTGTGGATGGTCTGTGTATATCAATATCTAGGTAAAGAATCGATCACAATCGCAATATGATGGGTAACCGAGGTTAATATCCCGGAAAACGTCCACAAGTTTTTTTACGCAATCTTAAGAATGCTTAAATGTCGGTCAGCTTCTGTATGCTTGCCAGGCGCGCGGATCGCGCAAGAAGGTCTCCACTGCGTCGAGCGTGTCTTTGGAGAAGATTTCGCTGTCACGGGCCTCTTTTAGGACATCCCACCATGTGCAAAGGGCATGCAATTCAACGCCATGGTCGCCCAGTGTCTTCACCGTCTCGGGGAAAATACCGTAGTAGAAGATGACGGCCGTGTGCCCGCAGGTGGCACCCGTTTCGCGAATCGCATCGACGAAGCTTAGTTTTGAGCCGCCATCGGTGGTGAGATCCTCAACCAGAAGCACGCGGTCGCCTTCGGACATGTGGCCTTCAATGCGGGCATTGCGGCCGTAGCCCTTGGGTTTCTTGCGCACGTAAGACATGGGCAGCGCCATCCGTTCGGCCACCAAGGCGGCAAATGGGATGCCCGCGGTTTCCCCGCCAGCGACGTTGTCGAAGGCTTCAAAGCCTGCGTCACGCATCACAGTAACGGTAAGGAAATCCATCAAGGTCGCGCGGATACGCGGGTAGGAGATGAGTTTGCGGCAATCGATATAGGTGGGGGATGGCAGGCCGGAGGCGAGGGTGAACGGCTCTTCGGGTGAGAAATGCACCGCTTTGATTTCCAGCAGCATGCGCGCGGTGAGGCGGGCGATTTCATCTTTGGGTGGGTAGCTGGTGGGGATCATGGTTGGGTCCTTGAGAATCTGTGCCGCAGTTAGGTTTTGGGCCAGGAGTATTTCTGGCCAAAAAGAAGCCTAGAAAACATCCCAATAGAGCGGGAATTGCGGGTCGAACACGGTGACGGGTCCGTCGCCGGTTTGGATTTTGTCGGGGTAGATGACGGGGGTGGCGGATTTGGTGAGGGTGATCTTGTCCTCATTTGCGGGCAGGCCGTAAAAGGCGGGGCCGTGGAGCGAGGTGAAACCTTCGAGCTTGTCGAGGGCGCCGTCCTCTTCAAAGACATGGGCGAGGATCGACATGGTGTTGGTGGCGGTAAAGCAGCCCGCGCAGCCGCATTCCTGAAGTTTCAGCGGGTCAGTATGGGGCGCGCTGTCGGTGCCAAGAAAGAAGCGTGGATCCCCCGAGGTGGCTGCTTTGCGCAAGGCGAGACGGTGGGTTTCGCGTTTGGCTACCGGCAGGCAGTAGTAATGGGGTTTGATGCCGCCGGCGAGGATGAAGTTGCGGTTGATCACCAGATGGTGCGTGGTGATCGTGGCGGCGAGACCGCGTGGCGTTGAACGGGCATAGTCGACGCCTTGGGACGTGGTGATGTGTTCCATGACGACGCGCAAATCCGGCGTGGCGCGGCGCAGCGGGTCGAGCACGCGGTCGATGAACACGGCCTCCCTGTCGAAAATGTCGATGTCATCATCGGTCACCTCGCCATGGACGCAGAGCGGCAGGCCGATCTCTGCCATGCGTTCCAGCACGCCGCGCACCCTGTCGAAATCGCGCACGCCGCTGGCGGAATTGGTAGTGGCGCCGGCGGGATAAAGTTTGACCGCAAAGATGATCCCGTCGGCATGGGCGCGGGCCACGTCGCCCGGGTCGGTATCCTCGGTCAGATAAAGCGTCATCAGGGGCGTGAACTCACTGCCCTCGGGCCGGGCGGCAAGGATCCGGTCACGGTAGGCGGCCGCGTCGGACCCGCGCACCACGGGAGGCAGCAGATTGGGCATGATGATGGCGCGGGCGAAGTGGCGGGCGCTTTCCGGGCAGACGGCCGAGAGCATCGCGCCGTCGCGCAAATGCAGGTGCCAATCGTCGGGGCGGCGGATGGTGAGGCTGGTCGTCGTGCTGGCGGTCATGAGGTGGGCTTACACAATCCGCGTGGGGGAGGCCAGTGCGTCTCTAACCGTCTTCCAGCGCTTTGGTGGCCCGGATCAAACCGCGCCGGATGGGCCGGGATTCGCGATCCTTCAGGGCGGCGGCGCACAGGGTTTTCATGCGGCGGAACTGGCCGCGCTGTTCCAGATGCACCATAAAACTGGTGAGGTATCCCCCGTCGGTGCGGCGGGCGCGCATGAGGGTGGCGCAGCTTTGGGGGGTGAGCCTGCCCGAGCTCATTTGCGCCAGCATCCGATAGAGGATGTTCATGCGCAGCAACGCATTTTGCAGGTCTGGGCCGAAAAAGCGGGCCGGGATCAGGGTGGTGTTGTCGGCTTTTAGGAGGCTTGCATGCATCGCCTCTTCTTGGATGTCGGGGCTGTAGACGATCCAGGCGTGATCGGCGGCCTCCAGCATGTCAGGGGCGTAACCGTAGCGGGAGGTGAAATCGCGGCGACGGGCGGCGATGTGGCGGTTGTCCCAGCCCGCGCGGGCCGGATCCAGCGTCGCCTGGGGCGACAGCGCGAGGACGCGGGCACCGGGGACCGCGACCGAGAAGGCGCAGGCGGCGTAGCCGGCGGAGCCTGCACCGTAGAAAATCACCTCGTCGAAGTCGTCGAAGAAACCATCATCCACCAGCCGGTCGAAATAGGCATAGACATACGGATCGCGGAACCAGGTGTCGGTGATGGAAAGGAGCGCCATATGCGACCAGCCGAGCGCTTCCGTCATCGGCCAGGCCATAGGGTGGCCCATTTGTGAGGTCTGAATGAGCCTGTCGAAACTCTCAAACGTGACCAGAAGGACAGGCTTTTTTTCGATGAGCAACGCGGCGTGCTCTGGGCCGAGCGGATCGCAATAACCGTCATCGCCCGCCAGATCATCAAGGCGTTCGCACCAAGCATCCCAATCGAGGCCGGAGAGGTCGGCTTGCAAAAGGCTGGAGAGATCCTTCATTCATCCTGTCCTTTCCGATGCGCCCCCGCGCGCAAGGCGCGGCCGTCAGGTGGCCCCGAAAAAATGGGTTTGCGGCTATTCATCATACCATAGTCTCGGTTCGGCAATTTCAATGGAATTGCCCGCAGGATCGCGAAAGTAAATGGAGCGCGCGCCGCCCGGCCAGTCAAAATCGGCCTCGATGGGGTGGCCCGCCGCGATCAGGCGGTCGCGCCAGGCGGTAATGTCATGGCGGCTGGCCGCGAAACAAAGATGCCCCGGGCCGTCTGCCCCATGGGCGGGCACGGGCATGCGCGGGTCAGAGGACCCTTGCGCAGTGACACGAGGATCAAACAGCAGCAGGATCGTTGCACCCACCCGAAAAAACACATGCCGTCCCGGAACCCGCAGTTCTTCGGCAAGCCCCATCACTCGGCCATAGAAATCCGCCGCTGCGTCGAGATTGTCCACATAAAGTGCGGCTTCCAGCACGGCAGCAGGGGCGGGGGCGCGTGGCAGAGGGGCATCAGGTTTGTTCATGGCCGTACCCTAAGGTTCCGCGCGTTCAGCGGCAAGCCGATAGGCGCAAAGGAACCGGCCGCAGACACATACTAAATATATGTCCAAAAGCCCACTTGTCAGGCTCCGGACCCGAGATATAGTGGGCGTCAAGACACGGCACTAGCGTGGCCGGATGACCCGGCCACGCACCAGAAAGGAAACACTGGCGCAACGCGATCGGTCTTGAGGGGGCAGGCTGCATGGAGACAGAATTCAGAACGGATTTCGTGAGAGAGCCCTCGGCGCTCAGGCAACACCCCGCGTTGGTGCTTAACGCCGATTACCGCCCGCTGTCTTATTATCCGCTGTCTTTGTGGTCCTGGCAGGATGCGATCAAGGCGGTCTATCTAGATCGGGTGTCCATCGTCGCGGAATATGACGCCGAGGTGCACAGCCCCTCGCAGGCCATCAAGATCCCCAGCGTGATCGTCCTCAAAGACTACGTAAAGCCGCAAAAACGCGTGGCGTTCACCCGCTTCAACCTGTTTTTGCGCGATGAGTTTCGGTGTCAGTATTGCGGGTCAAAAGACAATCTGACCTTCGATCACGTGGTGCCACGGTCGCGCGGGGGGATCACAAGTTGGGAAAACGTGGTGTCGGCGTGTTCCAAGTGCAATCTCAAGAAAGGGGCGCGGTCGCTCAGAGGGGCGGGGCTCGCCTTGCGCAAACCGCCACGGGCACCGGGCGCCGAAGAGCTGCGCAATATGGGGCGTAAATTTCCCCCCAATCACCTGCATGACAGCTGGATCGACTTCCTTTACTGGGACACCGAGTTGGACGCCTGATCCTTGCAATTGGCCCGTGAAGTGCCCATGCTGACCCGCGTCGCAGAAAAGGGATGCGCCCCGTGAACGTCACCCGATTGAACCAGGACCCGCACAAGATTCGCGAGGGGCGCGAGAAGAACCTGGAATTGGCCATCGGGCGGGAAGTTCGGGATCTGCGCAAGTCGCGCAGCATGACCGTGGCCGATCTGGCCGATGCGACGGGGCTGTCCGTGGGCATGCTCTCCAAAATTGAAAATGGGGTGACGTCCGCGTCTCTAACCACGCTGCAATCGCTATCATCTGCATTGTCAGTACCCGTGACAGCGTTTTTCCGCCGTTTCGAAGAGGCGCGCGAAGCCGTGCATATGCGCGCAGGCGAAGCAGTGGAGATTGAGCGGGCGGGCACGCGGGCCGGGCATCATTACAACCTGCTGGGCCATCTGGGTGGCAATAACAGCGGCGTGGTGGTAGAGCCCTACCTGATTCTGCTGGCCGATGACTCGGACGTTTTCGAGACGTTTCAGCATGACGGGGTGGAGCTCATTTACATGTTGGAAGGCGAGGTCAGCTATCGCCACGGTGATCAGAGCTATCACTTGCGCCCCGGAGACAGCCTGTTTTTTGATGCGGATGCGCCGCATGGGCCGGACAAGTTGATTGAATTGCCGATCCGGTTTATTTGCGTGATTTCCTATCCACAGCGGGGCTAGGGATTTGCTCTTGGCGCGGAAGCAAGCGCGTAGCGCGCCGCGCCTTCGTCCGCTGCCCGGCAGGCGATTGCGTGGCAATCGCTGAGAGGAGGGCCCCACCGTCACACCTGTGGTGTGCCACTATGGATGGCGCGCCTTTGGCGCGACGCCTGGCGAAAATGCAACTGCAGGAAGCCGCTCGGATGTCGTCCGGGAACCCGGCAATAAAGCGCTGCTGTTCGCAGGTCGGGTTCGCCAGACCGGGGCCTTGCGAAGCCGCTCTGACCGGCTCCTTGATTTTTCACCCACAGGAAAATTTCATTCTTTTTATTGAACGTCGCGCGCCGTCGCGGTAGGGATAGAGGAACAGCTGCTAGGGAGCATGAAATGTGTGGCATTGTTGGTCTCTTCCTCAAGGATAAATCACTGGAACCGAAGCTTGGTGAAATGCTCACCGAGATGCTGATCACCATGACGGATCGGGGCCCTGACAGCGCGGGTATTGCTGTCTACGGGCAGGATCGCGACGGGTTTGCCAAACTGACGGTGCAATCCGCCGATCCGGCCGGGTTTGCCGCCCTTGCCGCGGTGTTGGAGGCCATCGGCGCCGAAGTTAGCGTGCGGGTGATCGATACCCACGCGGTGATTGAAATGCCGGAGGATAAGATCTCAGAGGTGCGCGCCTATCTGCGCGAAAACCATCCTAATATTCGCGTGATGAGCGCCGGGGAAGTCATTGAGATATATAAGGAAGTGGGCCTGCCCGAGGATGTGGCTGCGCGCTTTGATATTCCGCAGCTGACAGGCTCGCACGGCATTGGCCACACGCGGATGGCCACCGAATCTGCCGTGACCACGCTGGGCGCGCATCCGTTCAACACCGGGCCCGATCAGTGCCTTGTGCATAACGGGTCGCTGTCGAACCACAACGCGCTGCGCCGCAAGCTGCGCCGTCAGGGTGTACATGTGGAGACAGAGAACGACACCGAGGTCGCCGCGGCCTACCTGACCTGGCGCATGCAGGAAGGGGAAACGCTGGGCGAGGCACTGGAATCAGGGCTCGATGATCTGGATGGGTTCTACACATTCGTTGTGGGTACCAAGGACGGGTTCGGCGTGGTCCGCGACCCGATTGCCTGCAAACCGGCGGTGATGGCGGAAACGGATCAATACGTGGCTTTTGGCAGCGAATACCGTGCGTTGGTGAACCTGCCCGGCATTGAAGACGCGAAAGTGTGGGAGCCTGAGCCCGCCACCGTTTATTTCTGGAGGCACTGATACGTGCCAGCTTCTGCCGATTTCTCGACAGATATACCTGAGGCCGTGACGGTCGCGGGCATTCCGCGCCCTGTGGCTTACCTGCGAACCAGTTGGGGGCAAGACCCTTATGCGCTGTGCAGCTATTCCACGCTGCAAAAGGGGGCGCGCGCGAAGGATCGCAAGATCATCCGCAAGCCTTTGGGTGATGTGGTGTTTTTTGCCGGTGAACATGTGTCGAAGGATTTCCCGGCGATGGTGCATGGCGCGCTGATCACAGGGCAACAGGCGGCGAAGAAGGTTCTGAAAACCAAGGCCAAACGCGTCTGCGTCATTGGGGCGGGCATGGCCGGGATGGGCGCTGCGCGCGACCTGGTGGATGCAGGCCGCGAGGCAGAGGTGTTTGAGGCGCGTGACCGGATTGGCGGGCGCACCTGGACGGATCATTCCCTCGGCCTGCCGATGGATCTGGGCGCGTCCTGGATCCACGGGCCGAAGGGTAACCCGTTGACAGAATTGGCAAAGTCGCAAGGCGTGGTCCGGGTGAAGACGGATTACGAGGATGTTCACGCGCTGACGCCCGAGGGGGACCCGGTCGCCGATGATGACATCCCGGATTGGGTGTGGGAAGCGTTCGAGGTTGAACAGAACTACGCCATGACGCGCGAAAAGCTGTCTGAAAAAGCCTTTGACGAAGGCGAAGACCTGCCGGGCATGGATGTGGTGTTCCCGCGCGGGTATGAGGCGCTTTTTCCTGCGTTGACAAAGGGCTATGAGGTGAAGCTCAACCATCCGGTTGAGGCGGTAGAGTGGGGCGATGGTGTTTCCGTCACCGTGGATGGACGCGTCCATGCCTTTGACGCGGTGATCGTGACACTGCCCATTGGGGTGCTGCAGGCGGGCCATGTGCGGTTTGACCCGCCGCTGCCGAATGACAAGCAGGATGCGATTGGCAAGCTGGGGCTGGGGCTACTCAACAAGCTTTATATCAAGTTTAACAAGCCTTTCTGGGACGAAGATAAACCATGGATCATGCTGGCGGCGGACAAGCAGCGCCCGTTTTCCACGTGGTTCAACTTCACTTATGTGACCGGTGCGCCGGTGCTCTGTGCCTTTACGGGCGCGGATCAGGCCTGGGATTGGGAAGACAAATCAGACGCGGCGATACTACAAGCCGCGCTCGACACGTTATCAGGAATGTATGCAAAGGGAGGTGCCAATGCAGGTGCTTGATTTGACCGACATCACCCTGCGGGAGGCCAATGCGGCCCTGCAGAACCCGAGCGACGGGAGCAATGAAACCGCGTGGGAGATCGTGAATGCGCGCGGCAGTCACGCCATTGCGGTGGGTCTGGACGCAGAGATTGACGTGCAGGTGCGCGGGTCAACCGGGTACTACTGCGCGGGGATGAACCAGAAGGCGACGATCCGCGTGGATGGCAATGTGGGGCCCGGTGTGGCCGAGAACATGATGAGCGGCGCGGTGATCGTGGAAGGCGATGCCAGCCAGTACGCGGGTGCCACGGGTCATGGCGGGCTGTTGGTGATCAAGGGCAATGCGTCTTCGCGCTGCGGGATTTCCATGAAGGGGATCGACATCGTGGTGCATGGCAATGTGGGCCATATGTCGGCCTTCATGGCGCAGCGCGGGCACATGGTGGTCTGTGGCGATGCGGGCGATGCGCTGGGCGATTCGATCTATGAGGCGCAGTTGTTCGTGCGCGGGTCGGTCAAATCGCTGGGGGCGGATTGCATCGAAAAAGAGATGCGGCCGGAGCATTTGGAAAAGCTGGCGGAGTTGCTGGCCGCTGGGGAAAGCGATGCCAAACCGGAAGACTTCAAGCGCTACGGGTCTGCCCGGCAGCTTTATAATTTCAACATCGACAACGCGTATTGAGGAGGCGACAGATGGCCAAAGACGACGTAACACCGCCCCAGACTTTACCGAAGTATTCCAGTACCTTCACGCCCGAAATTAACGCGGAAATCCGGCGCGCGGCAGCCACCGGCATTTACGACATTCGCGGCGGCGGCGCGAAACGGAAGGTGCCGCATTTCGACGATCTGGTGTTTCTGGGCGCGTCCATGAGCCGCTACCCGCTGGAGGGATACCGCGAGCGCTGCGACACCAATGTGGTTCTCGGCACACGGTTCGCAAAGAAGCCGATTGAGCTGAAAATTCCGATCACCATCGCGGGCATGAGCTTTGGCGCGCTGTCGGCGCAGGCGAAAGAGGCGCTGGGGCGCGGGGCATCCGCCGCTGGCACTTCGACGACCACGGGCGATGGTGGCATGACGCCGGAAGAGCGTGGGCAGTCAAAACACTTGGTTTATCAATACCTTCCGAGCCGGTATGGCATGAACCCCGTCGATCTCCGCAAGGCAGATGCGATTGAGGTTGTGGTCGGTCAGGGCGCGAAGCCGGGCGGCGGTGGCATGCTTTTGGGCCAGAAAATCTCTGACCGTGTGGCCGAGATGCGGACGTTGCCCAAGGGGATCGACCAACGCTCCGCCTGTCGGCACCCGGATTGGACGGGGCCCGATGATCTTGAGATTAAGATCATGGAGCTGCGGGAAATCACTGGGTGGGAGAAGCCCATCTACGTGAAGGTCGGGGCGGCAAGGCCTTATTTTGACACGACTTTGGCGGTGAAGGCCGGGGCCGACGTGGTCGTGATTGACGGCATGCAAGGCGGCACGGCGGCCACGCAGGATGTGTTCATCGAACATGTGGGCATCCCGACGCTGGCCTGTATCCGCGAAGCGGTTCAGGCGCTGCAAGACCTCGATATGCACCGCAAGGTGCAGCTGATCGTGTCGGGTGGCATTCGCACCGGTGCCGACGTGGCCAAGGCGCTGGCTTTGGGCGCGGATGCGGTCTCCATCGGTACGGCGGCGATGATTGCGCTGGGCGACAATGACCCCAAGTGGGAGGCGGACTATAACGCGCTCGGCTCCACTGCGGGGGCCTATGACGATTGGCACGAAGGCAAGGATCCGGCAGGGATTTCCACGCAGGATCCGGAGCTGTCCAAGCGGCTTGATCCGGTGGAAGCGGGGCGTAGGCTCAACAATTACCTCAAGGTGATGACGCTTGAGGCGCAAACGCTCGCACGGGCCTGCGGTAAGAACCATGTCAACAATCTAGAACCCGAAGACCTCGCCGCTCTGACGATGGAGGCGGCCGCCATGGCCAAGATCCCGCTGGCCGGAACCAGTTGGTATCCTGGCATGCCCGGAAGCGGCATGTAGAGCTTTAACACTTTGACAATTGCGCGACCCGGTGGAAACCTCCTCCGGGTCGCGTCACGAAAAGACAGGGAGCACAAAATGACCACCGATCTGGCCGCCTTCGCCGCAGAAAATGGCGTTAAGTATTTCATGATTTC
>JBCCCZ010000102.1:0-10360 GCA_039033255.1 Pseudomonadota bacterium | reverse complement strand
CAGCTTTGGCGATGACCGGATTTTCATCGAGAAATTCGTGACCCAGCCGCGCCACATCGAAATTCAGGTGCTGTGCGATACCCATGGTAATGGCGTTTTCCTGCATGAACGGGAATGTTCCATCCAGCGGCGCAACCAGAAGGTTGTCGAAGAGGCGCCGTCGCCCTTCCTTGACCCCGAGACGCGCAAGGCGATGGGGGAGCAGTCTTTGGCGCTGGCCCACGCGGTAGGATATGCCAGCGCGGGCACGGTGGAATTCATCGTGGATGGCGACAAGAATTTCTACTTCCTTGAGATGAACACGCGCTTGCAGGTGGAACACCCGGTGACGGAATTGATCACGGGCGTCGATCTGGTGGAACAGATGATCCGCGTGGCCGCCGGGGAAAAGCTGTCGATGAAGCAGGACGATCTGAAGATCGGCGGGTGGGCGATTGAAAACAGGCTTTACGCCGAAGATCCCTATCGCAATTTCCTGCCCTCAATTGGTCGACTGACCCGCTACCGCCCGCCGATGGAGGTGGCCGCAGGTCCGATGCTGGAGGCGGGCACCTGGCATGATGATGCGCCCTCCGGTGAGACAGGCGCGCGTAATGACACCGGCGTCTATGAGGGCGGTGAGATTTCAATGTATTACGACCCGATGATCGCCAAGCTGTGTACTTGGGGTCCGGACAGGGCCTCGGCGATTGAGGCGATGCGCGTGGCGCTCGACCGGTTCGAGGTGGAGGGGATCGGGCATAACCTGCCCTTCGTGGCGGCTGTGATGGATCATCCGAAATTTATCTCAGGCGATATGACCACGGCGTTCATCGAAGAAGAATATCCCGATGGGTTCCAGGGCGTCGATCTGCCCGAAGGTGAAAGGCGCCGCGTGGCGGCGGCTTGTGCAGCGATGCACCGGGTGGCGGAAATCCGTCGGGCGCGGGTCTCTGGCCGGATGGACAATCACGAACGCAAGGTGGGCGATGATTGGGTCGTGCAGATCGATAAAGATGCTGCCTTGCCCCTCGTGATAAGTGCCGATCATGACGGCGCGACCGTGCGGTTTGAAGACGGGGCCGAGATGCGGGTGAGCGGGGCTTGGACGCCCGGCGATCAATTGGCCGAGATGATGGTCGATGGTGCGCCACTGGTTCTGAAAGTCGGCAAGATCACCCAAGGGTTCCGCATTCGCACACGCGGGGCGGATATCCCCGTGCGCATCCGGACCCCGCGTCAGGCCGAAATGGCGGCGCTCATGCCTGAAAAACTGCCGCCTGATACGTCCAAGATGCTGCTTTGCCCGATGCCGGGCCTTATCGTGAAGGTGGCGGTTGAGGTCGGCGATGAGGTGCAGGAAGGCCAGGCGCTTTGCACCGTGGAAGCCATGAAGATGGAAAACATCCTGCGCGCGGAAAAGAAAGCCGTGGTGACGAAAATCAATGCGGGTGCGGGCGATAGCCTGGCCGTGGATGATGTGATTATGGAATTTGAGTGATCTCCGATGGAGCTGCCCGACACATGGGTCGGCCCAGCAATCATTGCTGCCGTTATCGCGGCGATGGTCAATGTGGTGGGCTTCCTGTTGTCGGGCCGCAGGCAGCGCCAATCCGAACGGCGGCGCAGGCGCGAAAAGCGGGTCGATATTCAAACGGCCCTAAAGGCGGAGATTGATCACTATGTCGCCACGCTATCGAACGACAAAATGAACCTCGATGAGTTCTGGAAAGACATCGTCCTGCGGATGGAACAGGATCCGGCCTACATCCCCTTCATCCCTGCCGAAAAGAACGACATGGTGTTTCAAAGCGTGCTGCAGGACATTTCCATCCTGCCGGGCCCGGTGGTGGAGCCGGTGACCTATTACTACAATCAGGTCGTGGCAATTTCGGCTTTGATCGAAGACCTGCGGTCACCTGATTTTCGCAACACTGATCCTGCGCGCGGTCCGGTCATGACCCAAGACCAGCGGATCGCAATTTTTACCGATTACATCGGGCTAAAAAACGAAGCGCTTGAGGCCGGCCGCAAGGTCAGTTTCGCGTTGCAAAAAAGCTTGGAAAAGTGGGGGTAAGCCCCGCCAAATGCGTCAGTACCCGGGTCGGGGTCCAGTCTGGCCTTTGATGGGCGGCGGTGATTTGGGCGTCCGCGACATGAGCGTCCTTTGGTTGAGCACTTACATTATACTTAGGCGGTCTTTTGTAAAACTTCAATGAAGGATGCGTTAGCTATCCCCGCGACGGTCGCGCATTTCCTGTTGCCGCATGGGCATTTTGTCGATGACGCGGCTGATCTCTCGCACGTCCCACGGCAGCGGTTTGCGCAGATACACATCGCCATCCTTGCCAATCATCGCCAGCATGAAGCCGCGCGGACGCAATTTGGTACGCAAGGCGCTGCCCTCGGACTTTGACGTGTCGGTCAGAACGATCACGTCGCGTTCTTCCAACTCCTCAAGACGCTCGGTCAGAAACTCCATCTGTTGGATGAAGCGGGGGTCGTTGGGACTGTCGGCAAAGACCACCAGCACGCGATTTTGCCAGATCAGGCTGTCCAGATCGACGGCATCCCCCGGCATCACAATTTGCTGTAAAAGAGCGGTGTCCCCACTTTCACTTGCTTCCTGCGCGGCACCCGGCGCGGTCAGGCCAAGAGACATAAGGGCAAAAACAAAGGTAGAAACAAGGGTATGGCGCGTGTTCATAAGGTCTCCTTCTTCCCAGATATAGGTCGCGCGCTGCCGGTTGCGAAGGTACATTTCAGTGAACGTGACGAAAAAAGCGTCGCACTTCCATTTTGCGCGAAAGTGGGGTTTAAGCGGCAATGGTTTGAGCGTGCTGCAGAGCAGCATGTTGCCGCCGCCCAGACGAGGAACGAGGTGTGATATGGGGTCGAAATCGCAAATCTGGACAGAGATTGCAGAAAAAGAGCTGCGGGGCCGCGCTCTGGACGATCTGACGTGGAACACGCTGGAAGGGATCGACGTCAAACCGCTTTACACCGACGAAGATACGGCTGGCCTTGATCACATGGGGTCTATCCCCGGTCAGGCACCGTTCACGCGGGGGGTGAAGGCCACGATGTATGCGGGCCGCCCCTGGACCATCCGGCAATATGCGGGGTTCTCGACGGCGGAGGAATCGAACGCCTTTTATCGGCGCAATCTGGCGGCCGGTCAGCAGGGGGTTTCGGTGGCCTTCGATCTGGCCACGCATCGCGGCTATGACAGTGATCACCCGCGCGTGGTGGGCGATGTGGGCAAGGCCGGGGTGGCGATCGACAGTGTTGAGGACATGAAGATCCTGTTTGATGGTATCCCGCTGGATCAGGTATCTGTTTCGATGACGATGAACGGTGCTGTGATCCCGGTTTTGGCCAGTTTTATTGTCGCGGGCGAAGAGCAGGGTCACGATAAATCCGTGCTCTCGGGCACCATTCAGAATGACATTCTGAAAGAGTTCATGGTGCGCAACACCTATGTCTACCCGCCGGAGCCATCGATGCGGATCGTGGCGGATATCATTGAATATACCTCGAACGAGATGCCCAAGTTCAACTCCATCTCCATTTCCGGCTATCACATGCAGGAGGCTGGCGCGAACCTGGTGCAGGAACTGGCGTTTACACTGGCTGATGGTAAGGAATACGTGAAAACCGCGATGGAGCGGGGGATGGACGTGGACAAGTTCGCGGGCCGTCTGAGTTTCTTCTTCGCCATCGGCATGAATTTCTTCATGGAAGCGGCCAAGCTGCGCGCCGCACGGATGCTGTGGTATCGGATCATGGATGATCTGGGCGCGAAGAACGAACGCTCTAAGATGTTGCGGACCCATTGCCAGACATCGGGCGTCAGCTTGCAGGAACAAGACCCCTATAACAACGTGATCCGCACCGCCTATGAGGCGATGAGTGCGGTTCTGGGCGGCACGCAATCCCTGCACACCAACGCGCTGGATGAAGCCATCGCGCTGCCCACCGATTTCTCTGCCCGCATTGCACGGAACACGCAGTTGATATTGCAGGAAGAAACCGGGGTGACCAATGTGGTCGACCCGTTGGCGGGGTCTTACTACGTCGAAAGCTTGACCGCAGAACTTGCTGAGGCCGCGTGGGAATTGATCACGGAAGTCGATGAGATGGGCGGGATGACCAAGGCCGTGACGTCCGGCATGCCGAAGCTGCGGATTGAGGAATCTGCGGCCACGCGTCAGGCGATGATTGACCGCGGTGATGAGGTGGTTGTGGGCGTCAACAAATACCGCAAGGATCGCGAAGACCCGATCGATATTCTGTCCATCGACAACAACGCGGTGCGCGACGCGCAGATCGCGCGGCTTGAGAAGATCCGGGCGAGCCGGGATGAGGCGGCCTGTCAGGCGGCATTGACGGAACTGACGCGGCGCGCGGCGGAAGGGGGCAACCTTCTGGAAGGCGCGGTGGAGGCCGCACGGGCGCGGGCGTCGGTGGGTGAAATCAGCATGGCGCTGGAAACCGAATTCGGGCGTCACAGGGCGGAGGTGAAGACCTTGGCGGGTGTCTATGGCAAGGCCTATGAGGGCGATGAAGGCTTCGCGCAGATCCAGAGCTCGGTGGAGAAATTTGCCGAAGATGAAGGGCGCAGGCCGCGCATGTTGGTCGTCAAGATGGGTCAGGACGGGCATGACCGTGGCGCGAAGGTGATTGCCACGGCATTCGCGGATATCGGCTTTGACGTGGATGTGGGCCCGCTCTTCCAGACGCCGGATGAGGCAGCGCAGGATGCGGTGGACAATGACGTCCATGTGGTGGGCATTTCCAGCCAGGCCGCAGGGCACAAGACACTGGCACCGCAGCTGATTGATGCGTTGAAGGACAAGGATGCCGAAGACATCATCGTGATTTGCGGCGGGGTCATTCCGCAACAGGATTACGACTTCCTGATGGGCGCGGGGGTGAAGGCGATCTTTGGACCGGGCACGAACATTCCGGAGGCGGCGGAGGACATTCTGCGCCTCATTCGTGAGGCGCGCGCGTGACGGATAGGCGGCTCAGGTGAGTATTTTTGGAAAGATGAAGCCGGGGCGATGAGCAACAAATCCCGTGCGATGCTGGGAAGTGGGCTGGGCCTGATATGGTCGGCAGCCCTTCTGATCGGCGCGGGCGTTTTTGTGCAGATCCCGGTGTTTGCACTGATCCCGACGATCATGACGGCGTTTTTTTCCCCCGGGCTGGTGATGGCCGCGATGGTGGCGCGCGTGGCGCTCAGGCGGTTTGTCGAGGTCGACACCAGGATGGAGCCGCTGTCTGAGGCGGGTGAGATGGACCGCCGGGTTTTGCAGAATACGGTCGAGCAGCTGGTGATCGCCGCTGCGATCTGGCCGGCGGCGGCGGTTTTGCTGGGGCCGGCGGGGCCGGGCGTGATTATCGCGCTGGGTCTGGGATTTGCTGTGGCGCGGCTTTTGTTCTGGGTGGGCTGCCATCGCAGCCCGATGCTGCGCTCCGTGGGATTTGCGGCGACGTTTTTCCCATCGGTGCTGGTGGCGCTTTGGGCCCTGATCGCACTGGCCATCTGACGCAGGGTTCCATCTTGCGGCTGGCGCAGTGGGGCGTAGGGTGGCCGAAACCACCTGTCTAAGGCTGAACTCATGTTGGAACTGGATCATCTTGCCGTCGCGTGTGAGACGCTGGACGAGGGCCGCGAAGCGGTCGAGGCCGCGCTGGGCGTCGTCTTGCAACCGGGCGGGCAACATCCGCGCTATGGTACCCATAACCTGCTTTTGGGGTTGGAAGACGGGCTGTACCTCGAAGTTATCGCGATTGATCCGTCCGCGCCTGAGCCCGATTATCCGCGCTGGTTTGATCTGGATCGGTTCGAAGGATATGCGCGGCTGACCAATTGGATTTGTCGATCCGATGATCTGAATGCCCATGCGGCGCAGGACCCGCGTGTGGGTGTGCCGGTGGATATGGTGCGTGGGAACCTCAGTTGGCGGATGGCGGTGCCGGAGAACGGGCAGTTGCCCTTCACCAATTGCCATCCGGCTGTGATGCAATGGAATGGAATAGATCATCCGGCTGCGCGACTGGCACCTTCCGGGTGCCGGTTGGAACGGCTGACGATCCGTCACCCGGAGGCGGATGCGCTGCGCGCGATGCTGGGTGCGATGGAGGATGCACGCATTGAGATTGAAACGGGCGATGCGGGGCTGTCAGCAGAGTTTACAACGCCTTTCGGTCCAAGAGCTTTGTCGTGATAACGCGATCGGCCTGTCGTGAAGATGCAGGTGCCATTGCCGAGATTTGGAACCACTACATTCGTGATACCACCGTGACATTTACCACCGATGCAAAGACCGCATCGCTGGTGGCCACCTATATCGACGCAAGGAGGTCAGGCGGGCTGAGCGTTGTAGTGGCCGAAGGTGAGATGGGCGTGATCGGGTTTGCGGCCGCTTCAACCTTCCGGCCCGGCCCGGGATACACGCGCACGCTTGAGACGTCCGTGATGCTGCGCGATGGGGCTTCGGGCAATGGCGTGGGCCGTCGTCTGATGGAGGCTGTGGAAGAGATTGCGCGCATGGGCGGAGCTAGGGCTTTGGTTGCAGGCATAAGCGGGGAGAATGACCCGGCCATCGTATTTCATACCCGACTGGGGTTCGGTGAGGTGGGCCGCCTGCCCGGCGTCGGGCAGAAATTCGGTCGTGCGCTGGATCTGGTTTTGATGCAAAAGACGCTCTGAGGCCTCAGGTGCCGGGCGCGTATTCTTCTGCCTCTGAATAGACGGCCACGATGCAGCCCGTTTCCGTATGAGAGGTGTGTTCGGTGTCCCCATCCAACCACACCACATCGCCTGTTCTGTAGACCGTCCCGTCATTGTCGATCAGCTCGCCCTGCACCACCAGAAACTCCTCTGCGCCGCCATGGCGGTGGGGCGTGGACTGGGCGCCGGGGGCCATACGGTAGATGTAGAAGCCCACATCCTGCGTGGCGTTGGGGTTGAGCTGAATGAAAGATGTCCCGCTTTCGCCTGTCGCATCGTAATTGGTGAACGCGCTGTCATCGAAGATATTGGCGACCTTGCGTTCTTGAGGTTGGATCGGTTTCATCGGCCATGCCTTTTCGTTGAATGGTCGTTCAATTCTAGCGCAAAGGGACCCGGATGCCACCCGCGAGACGCGCCCGCCAGGGAGCGAAGAGCAGACCCATTCAGGCGTGTTTGAATTTGGCCACGAATTCGGCGCGCAAAGCGGCATACCAGGGTGTCTCCGACGGCCAGGGGTTGAGGCGGGACAAGCTGTCGCCCGGGTAGGCTTCTGCGAAGTTTTTGGCATAGGTTTCGCCTGCAAATCTGTCCGCGCCCAGAACCGGGGAATTGTAGCCATGGCTTTGCGTGGCGAGACCCGCATATTCCGGTTGGTAGGCATATTCGATGAAGGCATAGACCGCGTCGGTGTTCCGAGCAGTTTTGGGCATGGCGAGCCCGTCCACCCAGGCCATCGCCCCTTCCACTGGGGCTTGATAATGCACTGGCTCCCCTTGGGATTTCAAAGCCAGCGGCGGGCCGTCCCAGGTTTGGCCCAATGTGATCTGTTCACCCAGCAGGGCCCTGCGCTGGGTTTCCGCGTCGTTCCAAAGTCGGTTGATCCGGGCCTTGCGTGCGATCGCCCAATCGGTGATCCGGCTCCAGACATCGCGCATGATGTCCTCATCCTTGTATGAGGCCCAAACCGATCCGGGCTCCATCTCTCCTTGGGCTTCCAGATATAGGCCCGCGCCCACCAGCATGGATTGTGCGCGGCCCATGGTGGCACCTGATAATGCCTCGGACCACACATCGCCGTAACTGGGGGCCATGCCATCGGGTTGCCAGCGATCCGTGCGATAGGCGATGCCCTCGGTGCCCCAGATATGAGGCAGCCAATGGGTGCCTGCTGCCGCAAAATTCCACGTGTCCGTGCCGATCTTGACCATGGCGGGATTGACGCTATCCAAGGCCACGCGTGACAGGTCAAACGGCTGCAAAAGGTCCAGCGGTGCCCATTGAAGGGCGCGTTGGCTCGTGGGGCTGATCAGGTCATAGTCAGCCCCGTCAGGCGCTTGCATCCGTTCGAGGATTTCTTCATTTGACCCGATGGACGTGTGATTGACGGTGATGCCGGTTGCTTCTGAAAACCCCCGGAGAAAGGGTTCTGGCAGGTAATCGGACCACATCATGATGTTGAGCTGATCTGACGCGGCACGGGCGAATGTGATCAGGAACGGCGTTGCCAAGCTGGCAGTGCCGGTGAGAAAGCGGCGTCGGCTGAGCAGATTGGCTTTGGTCATGAATCGGATCCTGGTGAAAAAGGGCCGGTTGACGGTGGCTGCCTTATGTAACGCCTTTTTGCATCGGCGCGAAAGGGGCAGCTCGTCGCCCCTTTTCAGGCGCGCCTCGCCGCTGCGCCCGGGCCGCGGCTGGCCAGCGGATGTCAAAGGCTGAGCTTGTCCGCCCGCGGAAAAACATCCGGCAGCGCATCATGCATCGCGGCCAGCGCGGTTGTGGCTTCCTTGCTGTTCAGGCGTCTGTCTTGTCGGGGGGAAAGACGGATGGCCAACGCCGTATCGTCAGCGCTTTGCAATCTTACCGACAGCGATCCCAGATCGGCATTCCAGAGATACCCCTGATACTGCGCCAGCCGGAAGCGATCCAGAAAATCGGTTTCCACTTTGGTGCCCGCTTGGCTGTCGCGCAGGATACGGGCGGTGATGCGCGTCACCTCAACCGGTTCAAACCGGGACAAGAGCACCGAGACCAGTTCGCTTTCGAAAAAGCTTTCCAGACGGTCGATTTCGGTTTGCGTGGTTTCCGCGATCTGAAACGGGCCGTCGCGTTCCAGAATGCCAATTTCACAGTGCAGTCGCCGGCCCTTCAACGCCTCGTCAATCGCGCGGGACAGCGCATCAAGACCTGCCGGGCTGAAAAACGCGCCCTCCAGCTTGGTCTGCAGCCTGGCCGTGACAATCACATGGGCCTTGCCCAATTGGTAGCGCAGAAAGCCCTGTTCGATAAGGGCGTGGATGGCGCGGTGGACGGCGGTGCGGCTCAGCCCGCTCAACCGGGTCAACTCTGCGGGGGTGACAGGCCCGTGTTTCAGCGTCAAATCCAGCACGGTCAGCGCGCGCGCGGCGGAGCCGCTCGGGATCATCTCGGTCATGTTCAGCGCTTTTGCCCCTGTTGCCCGCTCTTGGATTGCGTCCTCCGAGGGTGAGGGTACACTGGCCACACCACGCAAGACAACGGTTGGAAAGGGTCAGCATGCAAGCCTTTCTGGATGAGCGGCAACGTCTGCACGCGCCCAAGAATTTCATGTCCGCGGGGCGGTTGCGCCTCAGCCCGGAAGATCCCTATCGCGTGGACATCCTGAAATCGGGGGCAATGGCGGCGGGATGCGCGTTTGCCGCCCCCGAAGATGCAGGGATGGCGCCCATTGAAGCGGTGCATGACGCCGCTTACATGACCTTCCTTCAAACCATCCACGCCCGTTGGCAAGAGCTACCGGGTGCGGCCGACGAGGTGATCCCGAATGTGCACCCCAGGGCGCGGGGCGATGGCTACCCGTCCGGTGCGGTGGGGCAGGCGGGATTTCATCAGGCCGATACTGCCTGTCCGATTTCTGCGCATACGTGGGGGTCGGCCTATTGGTCCGCACAAACGGCCATTGCCGCCACGCGGGCTGTTCTGGGTGGGGCACCTGCGGCCTATGCGCTTTGTCGTCCGCCGGGGCATCATGCCTATGCCGATCAAGCGGGCGGGTTTTGCTTTCTCAACAATTCCGCCATCGCCGCGCAACATCTGCTCGAGGCGGGGCGGCGGCCTGCGATCCTGGATGTGGATGTGCATCACGGCAATGGAACGCAAGGTATATTCTACACTCGCGGTGATGTACTCACCGTGTCGATCCATGCCGATCCCACCGCCTTCTATCCCTTCTTTTGGGGCTATGCAGGAGAGATTGGAGACGGCGATGGGACAGGCGGCAACCTCAACCTGCCGCTGGCGATGGGATCAGGCACGGATGAGATGCTGGCGGCACTGGACAAGAGCTTTGAGGCGATCCGAGCCTTTCGAGCGGATGTGATCGTCGTGGCGCTGGGGCTGGATGCCCATGAAGCTGATCCGTTTCAGGCGCTCAAGGTGACCACGCCTGGATTTGAACGGATGGCGCAGGCGGTCGCTGGTCAGGGGCTGTCGCTCGTTTGCGTTCAGGAAGGGGGGTATGTGTCAAATGCGCTGGGCGAGGCGGCTACGGCGTTCCTTGGTGGCCTAGAGTAGCGGGGGGGGGGGGCCCCCCCAACGAAACCCCGGGGGGGGGAACCCGCCCCCCCCGGACAGAAAGGGACTAAAACAAAGACCCCATGT
>JBCCCZ010000101.1:0-10366 GCA_039033255.1 Pseudomonadota bacterium | reverse complement strand
TCGCTGATGGCGGGGCCGGGGGCCTCTTCAAACACTTTCTGGTGGCGGCGTTGCAGGGAACAATCGCGTTCGCCCAGATGCACGGCCTTGCCTTTGCCATCGCCAAAGACCTGGATTTCGATGTGGCGCGGTGTGGTGAGGTACTTCTCGATGTAGACCTCATCATTGCCGAAGGCCGCTTTCGCCTCGGACCGCGCGGTGCGGAAGGCGGTTTCGATCTCAGCGGCCGAGTTGGCAACCTTCATCCCGCGTCCGCCACCGCCGGCGGTGGCTTTGACGATCACCGGATAGCCCATCTTTTCGCCGAGTGCCTTGGCGGCGGCCAGATCGGGCACGCCTCCGTCGGAGCCCGGCACGCATGGCACGCCCAGCTCAATCATCGTGTCCTTGGCGGTGATCTTGTCGCCCATGATGCGGATATGTTCCGCCGTGGGGCCGATGAAGGTGAGGCCGTGGTCTTCGACGATCTGCACAAACGTCGCGTTTTCGCTGAGAAACCCGTAGCCCGGATGGATCGCCTGCGCGCCGGTTACTTCACAGGCGGCAATGATCGCGGGGATGGACAGATAGCTTTCCGAGCCGGGCGGCGGGCCAATGCAGACGCTTTCATCGGCCATGCGCACATGCATCGCGTCAGCATCTGCGGTGGAGTGCACGGCCACGGTCTGAATGCCCATTTCCCGGGCGGCGCGGATCACGCGAAGGGCGATCTCGCCCCGGTTGGCCACGAGGATTTTATCGAACATCCGTCTACTCGATGATCATGAGCGGCGCGCCGTATTCCACGGCCGCCCCGTCTTCCACCACGATGCGCTTCACCGTGCCTGCGCGCGGGGCAGGGATGTGGTTCATGGTCTTCATCGCCTCGATGATCAGCAGCGTGTCGCCTTCGGAGACGCTGTCGCCGACTTTGACAAAGGCTGGCGCGCCGGGTTCGGCCTGCATATAGACCGTGCCCACCATGGGAGAGGTGACAGCGCCGGGATGGTCGGCGGGGTCCTCAACGGGCGCGGCTTCAGCGGCCGGTGCTGTGGTAGTGGGTGCAGGGGCGGCAGGCGCGGGGGCGGCCGCAGCACCGCCGCTGGCCGTGACTGGCGCGCTGATTTGCGTGACCACTTCCGTTTTGCGGCTGACGCGCACATTCAGCCCGTCATGTTCGCCGTATTCGCGTTTGACCTGCAATTCGGTCAGATCGTTTTCATTGAGCAGTTCTGCCAGAGCCCGGATGAAAGCCACATCCTCATCATTGGTCTTGTTCGCCATGGTGTCCTCAAGCGTCCTTATTTTCAGCGCTTATAAGGGAGTATAAGGGCCGTGAAAAGTGGCCCCTTGCGCCTCTCATCGGTCTGATCGCGCAAAAGATGACACCGGCGCATGATTCAGCCTGTGCGGCGGTCATCGAAGCTTTTGGCGATGAAGCTGGGCATGTGATCTCCCATGCCCACGGTGCCGCTACGGCCAGATTTGTCTTCTCCCTGGCGCGACCGGCGGGGTTTGCTCGGCTGGTCCTCCTTGGCGGCTTTTTCCTGCCGCTCGCGTTTGGGCGCATCGGCCTTATCTTCATCGCGCTTGCGAGACCGGGAGCGCTTTGGCTTTTCTTCTGTCTGCTCCGCCGTTGCGCCGCTTTTGACGGGCACCGGATTGTCGAGGCGCGGGATTTCCTTTTGAATCAGAGCCTCCACGGCATCAAAGGCTTTGGTGTCGCGCGGATTGCAGATTGTGATCGCTTTGCCATCACGGCCCGCGCGGCCCGTGCGACCGATGCGGTGCACATAGTCTTCGGCATGACCCGGCACGTCGAAATTGAAAACATGGCTCACAGATGGGATGTCGAGACCCCTTGCGGCGACGTCAGATGCCACGAGCAGCCGCAATTCCTTGCTGCGAAACGCCTCCAACGTGCGGGTGCGCTGGGATTGATCCAGATCGCCATGGATGGCGGCGGCGTCATAGCCGTATTTTTTCAGTGACTTGGCGCAAATATCCACATCTGTCTTGCGATTGCAGAAAATGATCGCGTTGGTGAGCGCGTCACCTTCATTGTCGATCAGTTTGCGCAGCAGCGTTCGTTTTTCGCTATCTGCCCGATCACGGCGCGAGAATTTGAACATCACCACGCCCTGTTCAATGGTCTCCGAGGCGGTCGCTTGACGGGCCACTTCGACGCGGGCAGGGTTTTGGAGGAACGTATTGGTGATCCGTTCAATCTCTGGCGCCATGGTGGCAGAGAAGAAGAGCGTCTGGCGGGTGAAGGGCGTCAGCCCGAAGATGCGTTCGATATCGGGGATGAAGCCCATGTCCAACATTCTGTCGGCTTCATCGACGACCATCACCTTGACGTCCGACAGTATCAGCTTGCCGCGCTCAAAATGGTCGAGCAGGCGACCGGGCGTGGCGATCAGAACGTCGACGCCTTTGTCGATGATGACCTCTTGTTCCTTGAAGCTGACACCGCCGATGAGCAGCGCCTTGGTCAGCTTGAGGTTCTTGGAATAGGTATCAAAGTTCTCCGCCACCTGCGCCGCCAATTCCCGCGTGGGGCAGAGCACCCGCGACCGGGGCATCCGCGCGCGCGCCCGGCCACGGGCCAGAAGCGACAGCATGGGCAGGGTGAAGCCAGCCGTTTTACCGGTGCCGGTCTGGGCGATGCCCAACACGTCACGACCTTCCAGCGCGGGCGGGATCGCCCCTTCCTGGATCGGTGTCGGGCTTTCATAGCCCGCTTCAACAACGGCTTTTAAAACTTTGGGATTGAGATTCAGGTCCGAGAATTTCGTCATATGGGTCCACAAGGTTTGCGGACACTGACCTGGCCCGCCTTCGTATCGAGTAAGGGGAAATGCTGTGTTGAGCTATTTCCGCCGGATGGCCCATCTACGGTAGGTTGCAGGGGTTGGTCAATCCATGAAGGGCAATTTCGCCAAAAGGTGAGTAAGTTCGCGTTTTTGGCACAGTTAGCCCGCGTTGGGGAAATGTCGAAGCCGCTTGGCCTCCAGATCGAGCGTCACCGCGTAAAGATGACCGTGCTCCTTAAGCCGCGCGCGCAACTCCGTTGTCGCGGTGCAGACCTCTTGGAAAAACGCGCGCACGGCCTCCTCGCCCCCCTCGTCTTCCAGTGCTGCAAAGAGTTGGTTCATATTGAGCGCGACGCCGTCAGGCATCGGCGCAGGTTTGAGACTGTCGCGGTAGGAGCCTTGCGTGAGGCGGAATTGATAGAGACCATGGAAATGATCCCAGCTGTGGGCGTGCATGTGGACAAGGCGCAAGTCGGAAAGGGGGGCGGGGTCTGGATCAGCCTCGCCTTTGAAAAACGCGTTGTGGATGCGGAAAGACACGTTGTCTTGTCCCGTGCGCACGAACACCTTGCCTGCGACATGGCTCAGAAAGCCGCCATTCAGATGATCGCCGTAGGTGGGATAGATCGCGTTGGTTTCCGCTCGGCGCAGCCGTAGGTGGCGGGAAAAGCCTTTGCACCATATTTGGCCGGGCGGCGGGGGATCGTTTGCGTCTTCTTCCAACGCTTCAATCGGTTTCACGCGGGCGGAACGGGCGTCTTCCGGAACAGCCGACAGTTGGTCGTCAATGGCGCGGGCGTCGGGCGACCAGAGAAATTCATCGGCGTCGATATGGGCAAGCCAATCCACCTGCGGGTCGCGGTTGTAGCAATGGGTGGCGTTGGCCGTCTGACGCGGTTGGTGCTTGTCTGGTCGGCCCTTGCGGCGTTTCCAGTAGCCGTCATTCGTGACGATGACCCGGCATTTCGGATGGTTCTTCAGCGCGGCAAACGCGGCATCATTGGGGGCGTCGAGATAGATGAACACGCGCTGCGCCCCCAGATCGAGGTGATAGGCCGCGAAATTCAGGATGTCTTGCGCGGGCGCTTTGATGGTCGAAACCACACCCCATGTCGGTTGACTGCTCATGGGCCGCAGGATGAAGGGGCGGGCATGGCGGTGCAAGGGGTAAGGGCCCAAGCGGCCCACTTCTTCGGGCGTGCCGGGCATGGGGCGTATCGCGCTGGCTGGCGGATACTGACCTTAGGTAAACTTTTTTGCTGCAGTGCAGAAAAAAAACTTGAAATGCCGCACTGCAGCATGTATCTACCGTGCAGACGCAGAAAGACAACAGCGCCTGATCGCTTACCAAGGAGATAAACAATGGCTAAAGCACAAGATTTCAACGCCGTCCTCAAAGACATGATGGGCGCATTCCCCGTTGACACCAAAGCAATGGAAGACGCGTTCAAGAACCAAGCCGCGCTGAGCGAGAAGCTCTCCGGTGTGGCTCTGGAAGCCGCTGAAAAGTCCGCTGAAGTGTCCGGCACATGGGCCAAGACAACGCTCGCCAAGCTGACCGAAGTCACCAAAGCGAAGACCGAGCCTGCGGACTACGCCAAGGCAATGACTGATTTCGCATCCGCCAACGCCGAAGTGGCTGCTGAAAACATGGCCGCTTTCGCCGAGATCGCGAAGAAGGTCCAGATGGACACGGTCGAGCTTCTGATGGCTGCTGGCAAAGACATCCAGGAAGATGCTTCCAAAGTCGTCAAGAAAGCCACCGACGACATGACGGCTGCTGCCAAGAAAGCAACCGCCAAGTAATTGGCACCGCCATGAAGGCGGGACACGAGCATCGCCAGGGTCCCCACTTCCTCCCTGCCGGGTACCTGACGCGACGACAAAGAGCGGGCCCTCGTGTCCGCTCTTTGCTTTTTTGCACGGCCTTTCAATTTGCGCGGCAACTGCTATGCTGTCATGCAGCATGAAGGCCATAGCGGAGAAACGACCTTGGCAGATACAGATAAACCCCTGCTGATCAAACGCTATGCCAGCCGACGGCTTTACAATACGGAGACGTCCGACTACGTCACGTTGGAAGACATTGCCGAATTTATCCGTACGGGTCGGGATGTTCAGATCATCGATCTGAAGTCGGGCGATGACCTGACCCGGCAATACCTGCTGCAAATCATTGCAGAGCATGAGAGCCGCGGGGAAAACATGCTGCCGATCAACGTGCTCAACGATCTGGTGCGCAGCTACACGTCTCAGGCGCAGAGCATGGTACCGGATTTCCTGGCCACCACCTTTGAGATGCTGCGCAATGGCCAGTCCCAGATGATGGAAAACATGGCCAAGGCCAATCCGCTGTCGGGCATGCCGGGAATGGATGCGATGCGCGCCCAGCAAGAGGCATTTCTGAAGGCCATGACGGGGACGATGCCGGGGATGTCCACCATGCCATCCTCTGCGGCAGAAGATATCGCAGAGACTGAAGAGCCCGAAGAAGAGCTGGACGAGATCAAGAAACAGCTTTCGGATCTGCAGGACAAGCTTTCCAAGATGACCAAGTAAAAGGGCCAAGCTGATGGTCGACAGCCCGGGACGGATCACGCTCTGGGGGATCGAGGTGTTCATGGCCACGGCCGATGAACGCTCCATTTCGGCGGCTGCCAAACGGTTGGGGGCCAGCCCCTCTGCCGTGTCGCAGCAACTCACCAATCTTGAGGCCGCCGTGGGGGCGACGCTCTTGCAGCGCAATGCGCGGCCTGTGCGCCTGACACCTGCGGGCGAGATTCTGAAGCGTCGCGCGCAGGTCATTCTGAATGAGGCCGCCTTGGCGAAGGCGGAATTGGCGATGTCGGACCTGTCTGTGCTGACGCGTTTCCGGCTGGGCATGATCGAGGATTTCGAGGCGGACGTGACGCCGCAGCTTCTGACGCATATGGCCGAAGAGTTGCAGGGCTGTCAGTTTCTGCTGGAGACCGGGGCCAGTCACTACCTCTATGACTTGTTGGATGCGCGCAGTCTGGATGTCATTGTGGCCGCCGATCTGGGCGGCGATGACGATTGGGTCGAGGTGCATCCGCTTTTGAAAGAGCGCTTCATCGTGGCCGCACCCAAAGGGGCGATTGATCCCTCCAGCGACGTGATGGAGCAACTCAAACGCCTGCCGCTCATTCAGTACACGCAGCGCCATTACATGGGCCGTCTGATCACCGCTCATCTGGTGCGCCAGAACATGAGCCTGCCGCATCGGTTTGAACTGGACAGCTATCACGCGATCCTGGCGCTTGTGGGGCAGGGGGCGGGGTGGTCGATCCTGACGCCGCTTGCGCTGATGCGGGGGCAGCGCTTTGCCGATCAGATCGATGTGATGGCCCTGCCGCTGGAACCGCTCAGCCGCACGATCAGCCTGACCGCCCGCAAGGAATTGTTGCAGGACATGCCAGCGCAGGTCGCCGCCACCTTGCGGCCCATCCTGCAGCAGAGCGTGCTGGATCCTGCCATCGCGGCCTATCCGTTCTTGAAAGATCAGGTGGAGATGTTGGGTTAGGGGTATGTGATTTCGGTTCGGTAGGCGGGATCAAGTGTGAGATCGAAATACCGTTTCCGCAGCTTCATCGCCGCAGGACCAGCACTCCCGTTGGAAAACACCCGGTCATTGATCCGCCGCACGGGCAGGACACCGCCGCCGGACGAGCTGAGAAAGACCTCATCGGCCTCCATCAATTCCGCGACAGGCAACGCGCGGGTTTCCACGTCGAACCCTTCGGCGGCGGCCATCTCCAGCACGGTCTGGCGGGTGATCCCCTGCAATACGCCCCGGTCCGGTGTGATGACGCGGCCCCCTTTCAGCGCGAAGAGGTTGAAGCCAGGGCCTTCGGTCACGTTTCCCGCATGATCGGCCAGCAAGACGGTTTCATATCCCTGCTCCTTGGCCTCGAACAGCCCTTGGGTGAAATCGCCCCAATGGTAGTTTTTGACCCTTGGGTTCACGCTGTCTTCCGGGATGCGGCGGACGGTGTCCGAGATCAGCACATCTGCGCCAGCTTCTGCAATCTCGGGCTTGATGACATGCACGTAGGGCACGCACCAGGCATAGAAGTGATTGTTGCAGAACCTTGGGTCGCGATTGCCTGGCACCATCGGTGTGCCACGGGAGGCCACCAACGCGACATAGGCCGCACGCAGGCCTGAGGCCGCGACCATCTGATGGAGCGCATCCGCGATCTCCTCCGCGCCCATGCCCACATCCATGCGGCCCTCGGACAGCGAGGCTTCAAAGCGGCTCAGGTAGTCCGGCAACCGAAAGAACGCGCCTTCGCGCACCGGCACCACGTCATAGACCACATCTGAATGCGTGAGGCCCCAATCGGTCACACCAATCTTGGCCTCGGTGATCGGGATGACCTCACCCGCCATCCAGGCGGCACCTTCGGAAAAAACCTGTGTCATGGCGCCATGAAAGGCGCGGGGGGCGCTTCGCGTCAAGTGCCGTAGGCGCGCGGCTCTTCCATGACGTGCTGCGCCGCTGTCAGCAGCACGTCGATCACCGCATCCAGATCGCCGCGGGTCAGGCGCGCGGGCAGGCGCACATCGCAGGCGCGCATCAGCATCTTGCGGGTCATGGGAAGCTCGGGCGGGGCCTCGGGCAGGAACTGCCAGTTCCAGAAAGCGCGAGCGTTATCCGTTGAAAGGCCAAAGATCTGCACTTTCACTCCGCGTTCCCCGGCGGCTTCGGCGAAGGCTTTGCGCTCTGCCTCCGTCGTGTTCAGCAGGTTGAATTGAATGCTGTCGGGCGCGCGGCTTTCAGGGCCAAGGGGGGGCGGCACCTCAATCCAGGGGGAAGTGTTCAGCGCCTCAGCCACGTAATCGTGGTTGGCCAGCCCATCTGTCACGCGCCGATCAATATGCCCGATCTGCGGCCGGATCACCGCCGCCGACAGGTTCGACATGCGCAGATTGTAAAGCGGCAGTTTGTTCTGCCAGCGCGCAAAAGCGGCCTTAAGATCCGTGTCATCCCGGCGCCCGTGCTTGGCCCAGTTGTGTTCATAAGCACCCGACATGATGACCGCGCGCGCCACCAGATCGGCATCATCGGTGACCATAATCCCGCCTTCGCCCGCATTGACCAGCTTATAGGATTGGAAACTAAACGCGCCCACGCGGCCAATCGTGCCGATCTTGCGTCCGCCCCAAGTGGTGCCAAGCGAGTGGGCTGCATCCTCCACCACCGGGATGCCGCGCGCGTCACAGAGCGTCATGATGGCGTCCATGTCGGAGGTGTGACCGCGCATGTGGCTTATGATCACGGCGTCGATACTGTGATCTAGTTTGGCTTCGAAATCGTCGAGGTTGATCCGGTAGTTTTCGCCCACTTCGCACAGCACAGGCACGCAATCGGCATGCACGACCGAGGACGGCACGGCCGCGAAGGTGAAGGCCGGGATCAGCACGCGCGCATCGCGGGGCAGGCCAAGTGATTTCAGGGACAAGAAGAGCGCGGCCGAACAGGATGACACGGCCAGCGCATATTTGCAGCCCATGAACGCGGCGAATTCCTGTTCCAGCAAGGTGACAGGCGCGTCTTCTGGGGCTGTGTAGCGGAAGAGATCGCCCGATTGCAGCATCTGATCAATCTCGGCGCGGGCCTCGGCGGGGATAGGTTCTGCGTCGTAGACATTGGGGGTTGCTCGGGTCATATGTTCAGCTTTCCTGAAAGTGTTATTTTGATTTTCAGGATGTGTACTCCAGCCAAACCGCGCCGCAAAGCGAAATTTTTGCGACAAAGCAGGCGGGCGTAAAGGTGCTTATTGCGGGCGTTTAAGGGACCAGATCAAAAGGAACGCAATTCCCAGGCAGAGGAGGGTAAGGGACATCCAAACCACCCCTGCCTGTTCCAGGATCACCGTGCCAGTTTCAGCATCAAAGCAGCGCCCTTCGGCGTTGAAACAGTCGCGGTTTGCCACGCGGCGGCGGTAAAACGTGGCTCCGAAAAGCCCCGAGAGCCCAAGGAACAGAAGCGCGGCCACAACGCGCAGCGCCCGCATGCGCGTTAGACGCCCAAACGGTCGCGCAGGGCAAACCACGTCATGGCCAGCACAAGGATCGGATGGCGCAGGGCGGTGCCGCCCGGGAAGGGCTGCGTGGGAATGCGCGACATGGTGTCAAACCCGTCCCCATCCCCGCAAATCGCGTCCGAGATCAGCTTGCCGGCATGGGTGGCATTGCCCACGCCGTGCCCGGAATAGCCCGAAGCCGACAGCATGTTGGACGACAGGCGGGTGAGGTAGGGGAGCCGCTTCATGGTGATGGCCAGGGTTCCACCCCAAGCATATTCAATGCGGACATTGTGCAGATGGGGAAAAATCTCCGTCATTGGTTTGCGCACGAGGGCGGCGATGTCCGACGGGAAGCGGTAGCCATAGGTTTCGCCCCCGCCAAAGAGCAGACGCTTGTCATGGCTGAGCCGGAAGTAGTTCAGCACGAACCGCGAATCCGCCACGGCCACATCCTCGGCCAGAACGCGGGCGGCATCTCCTCCCAGCGGCTCGGTTGCCGCGATGAAGTTGTTGATGGGCATGACCCGCGCGGCCACTTTGGGCTGCAAACCGCCCAGATACCCATTGCAGGCGAACACAACATGATCCGCCATCACGCGACCTCTTGCGGTGCGGATCGTGGCCGGGTTGCCCTCGTCCACACCGGTCACCTCTGTGCCATCATAAATCTCGGCGCCTGCGTCATGGGCCGCGCGCGCGAGCCCGAAAGCATAGGCCAACGGGTGCAGATGCGCCGCCGTCCGATCAATTGACCCGCCCACATATTTGGGCGAAGGGCAGATCGCCTGTGCGGCGTCACGGTCCAGCTTTTCGAGATGCGTGTACCCGTAGCGTTCCGCCAGAAAATCGGCGTAGTCGTGTTCCTCGGTTACCTCGGAGGGATGAAACCCCATATGGGCAATGCCGGGCTTCAAATAGCAGTCAATCTTGTGCTTTTTGACCAGCGATTTGACCAGCGACTTGGTCTCCTCCGCCATGGCCCAAAGCTTGTCGGCATCATCGCGCCCCACCAGTTTCTCGACGTAATGCTGATCCATCCGCTGGCCGGACCCCAGTTGCCCGCCATTGCGGCCTGACGCGCCAAAGCCCACGCGCTGCGCCTCCAGCACCACCACGCGCCGCCCGGCCTCGGCCATATGCAAAGCAGCAGAGAGCCCAGTGAAGCCCGCACCGATGACGCAGACATCTGCGGTCACATCGCCTTTAAGCGCTTCGTACGGTCCCGGAGGCGTGGCCGTCGCGGCATACCAGCTTGGTGGATATTCGCCGCGCCTATCGTTGGCATAAAGCAGGTTTAGCTTCATCTTTCCAAAAATACTCCCGCCGGAGGCGTTCAAACGTTGAGCAAAAGATGTTCCCGTTCCCACGGGCTGATCACCTGCAGGAACTCGTCATATTCAGCGCGTTTGACGATGCCATAGACCCGCGAAAATTCGGGGCCCAGCACGTCGTGCAACCCCGTCGCCTCTTCAAAAAGGTCCAGCGCTGCGCCGAATTCATTGGGGATCTCTGCCTCGCCAT
>JBCCCZ010000100.1:0-10373 GCA_039033255.1 Pseudomonadota bacterium | reverse complement strand
CGCGCAGCGCCACGACCACATTCTTGGCACCAGAATCGCGCAGGTTCAACGCGTGGGCGTGGCCCTGGCTGCCGTAGCCCAGAATGGCCACGTTCATGTCCTTGATCATGTTGATGTCGCAATCGCGGTCGTAATAAACGCGACTGATTTTCTCCTTAGCGGTTTGATTTGGCGCGGAGCATACGGGGAATCGGGTGATCAGACCGTCATTTTGTGCTTGTTTGAGGGGTGTTTTTGAGTATTTATAGCCAAAAAGAAGGCTTATTGAATTTTTCATGCTTGACGACACAGACAGGCGGCTTTTGCGCCAATACCAATATGCGCCAGAAATGCCGGTGGCGGATCTGGCGGCAGAGGCGGGTCTGACCCCCGGCACCTGCGCACGACGGCTTGATCGGCTGCGGGAGGCAGGCATCATCCGTGCCAACCGCGCCGTCATAGACTGGCGTGCGCTTGGCTATGAGGTTGAGGTGTCGCTGCGCGTGACCTTGGAGAAATCCGCGTCGCGTGCCTTTGACGAATTCCTGATGGCCGCGCGCGAGGTGGCCGAGGTTGTGGAAATTCAAACCTTCCTTGGTCGCGTCGACGTGCGCCTGTCGGTTATCGCCCGCGACATGGCGCATTACCAAGAAATTTATCGCAGCGCGATCCTCGCCCTGCCCCACATCGCCGATATCGAGGCGCTGATGCATGTGGCGCGGATCAAAAGCGATGAGGTGCTGCCATTATGATGGAGCTTGATACGACCGACCGCGCCCTGCTACGCCTGTTGGTAGAGGATGCCAGCCAAACGGCGAGCGGGCTGGGTCGCAAACTCGGCTTGTCGCAACCCGCCACGTGGCGGCGCATTCAAAGACTGCGCGAGGCGGGCGTGATCAAAGGCCAGCGCCTGGATCTGGATACTGAGGCCTTGGGCTTTGGCGTGACGGTTTTTCTGGGTGTGAAGCTTGCCACCAAGGGCCGGGTCAGCATAGCCGATTTCGAACGCGCGGTATCGGCCATCCCCGAAGTGCAGACGGTCGAACATATTCTTGGCCTTTACGATTACCGCCTGCGGGTCGTGGCGCGTGATATCTCCGATTTCGAACGCGTGCTACGGCGACGCATCATGATGCTGCCCGGTGTGGGGGATGTGGAGGCTAATGTTTTGCTCAGTGAAGAGCGCAGGCCAGGCCCTATTGGTTAGCTATGGTGCTTTGTTCAAAAAGGGTTACAGTCCCATGCGACAGACACGCGAAGGTTTGGGCCGATGAACAAAGACGCCTACACATTGATCCTAGAGGCCATCGATGGGGGCGATTTTCGGCCCGGTGACCGGCTGGTGGAAAGCGATCTGGCGGATCGGTTCGGCGTGTCGCGCACACCCATCCGGGAGGCGTTGCAGCGGTTGGAAACGCAAAGCCTGCTGACCCGCGATGGGCGCAGTTTGATCGTCGCCTCGCTTGACCACAACCAACTGGCAGAGCTTTACGTGGTGCGCGCAGAACTGGAAGGCCTTGCCGCCGGGCTGGCCGCGCGGCATGCCTCACCCGAAGAAGTGCGCGTGCTGCAGGACATGGTGACGGATGATCACAAGCTGGTCGGCAAACCGCAGGCGATGGCGCGGGCCAATCGGCGCTTTCATAAGCAAATTCACCTCAGCTCTCACAACCGCTTTCTGGTGCAGCAATTGGACCTGGTGCACCGTTCCATGGCGTTGATGGCCACCACATCGCTCGCTGCTGTAGGCCGGGATGAAGACGCATTGGCCGAACATCAGGCGATCGTCTCAGCCATTGAATCTGGTGACGCCGATGGCGCATCAGCGGCGCTGCGATCTCACATTTCCAGAGCTTTTGTAACGCGTCTGAAGCTTGATTCCGGCGAGATGCAAAGCACGATTTAAGACGCGTCATCCGCCCCGCCGCACTTCCTGCAACCGCGCGCGCCTTTCGGGCGTCACCCCGGCCAAGCCATGCTGCGTCTTGTCCCAGAAGTAAGGTTTGATCGCCAGTTCGTAGAGTGCCTTGTAGGCCGCAATCGCGCCCAGCGGATTGTAGAAATGCAGTGTCGGGGTCCAAACCAGCAGGTGGCGATGCCGGGGGCCTGACACGGCGACGGCGTAGAGCGTGATGTTGATCACTTCGATCACCAGAAATGCGCTGCCCAGCCCGATCATAACTTCACGCGACAGGAATGGATCCAGTGGATGAGACAGGCCAAAAAGAATCAGCCAGAATGTCCACAGCACCGGTGCCAGAAAAAACTGTGACAATGCCGAAAGAAAATGGGCCTGAAAGCCCAGGAATTTCCAAAGCCCCAGCTGGCGCAGCAACATCAAAGGCCTTCGCATATGAACGATGTAGGTCGTCATATAGCCCTTCAGCCAACGTGATCTTTGCCTAATCCAGGCCCAAGGGCGGCAATTGGCCTCCTCCTCCGTCACAGTGGCGAGCATTTCGGTGCGATAGCCATGTCGCGCCAACCGGAAGCCCAAATCGGCATCCTCCGTGACATTATGGGCATCCCATCCGCCAAGATGTTCCAGAATCCTGCGACGGAAAAACAGCGTGGTCCCGCCGAGAGGGATCGCCCATCCCAACTGAGACACCCCCGGCATGATCACGCGAAACCACGTGGCGTATTCAATTGTGAAACAGCGGGCGAGCCAGTTCTGCCGAGGGTTGTAGTAATCCAGAACACCCTGAATGCAGGCCACTTCGGGCGGGAGCGCCTGAAACCGGCGGGCAACCTGAGTGATCTGATCGGGCTCTGGCGCGTCCTCCGCATCATAAACGCCGATGATATCACCCTCGCAAAAGTCGAGCGCGTAGTTCATCGCGCGTGGCTTCGTACGGGGTTGGCCATCGGGCACCACCACGGGCCGGATCCAGGAAGGCAAATCTATGGTGGCCAGCATGTCGCGCGTTGTTTCGTCGGCCTCTTCAATGACCAGCAGCACATCAAGCAGGCATTTGGGATAGGTCAGCCGACTGAGCCGCGCGACCAGCGCATGCAGCACTTCGGTTTCTTTAAAGAGAGGAACAAGGATCGACACTTTGGGCAGCGGCTCATCCCGCGTGATCAACGCGGCATCGCGGTCCGGTTCAACGGTTTTATGGGCCACGAACGCCGCCGTCTTAAAAATGGCAGAGACGAAAAGCGTGAAGATCGCCCACATGGCAAAGACTGCAAGCACAACATTCGGAAAAGACCAAGTCACCGCCACAAGCGCCATCAACGCCCCGGCAATCAGCGCCAGGCGCACGGCGCGGGCCCGGCTCCAGGTGCGGCAGCTTTCTATCTCCGGCACTCGGGTGCAGGCGGCCTCTGTCAGGTGGTGGCGATGCAGACTAGCGATTTGGTTCTGGATGGCTTCGCGCGGGGCCAGAAGGATACGCGCGCTGTTCAACTGATCGGGCAGCATGTCGCCAAGGTTCGTCAGCGAGGCAGGGTCTTCAACCACCAAAGCCGGCAGACCGTCGCGGTCAATCACGGGCATAACCGCGTGGGTCAGAAGAAGCGGCACCGCGAGGTCCGTTTGAATGTAAGACAATTCCGACAGTTCACCGGCCGTCAATTGCCGCGACTTGCAGGACTTTGCGTGCACGTCGAGCAGATCCTGACGGCTGGCCAGCCCCTCGCTCAGCAAGATGCGATCCAGCGATGCTTTGCAGTTCCGCTGCACAGTGCGGGCGTGGGCGATATCGTCCCCCGTGCTGGCGCCATGCCGCACCAGATCCAAAGCCCGTTGCGCCTGAACGTCTGCACCACTGTCGTCGAGTACCGGTTTCGCCTGCCCAAGCTGGCGTAATTCCGTTATTCCCATAACCGAGTTCCTGTTCTGCGCGCTGAGGAGACGCTAAATTCGGGAGGGTTAAGGAAACGTAAATTTGCGGTTAATTTGCAGAAGTTTGAACTCAGTTAACAACCAGTTAACACGCGCCGTAAAAGCACGGCGCGTTTACTTTTGCGCCTCTGCCATGGACGCCGCGAAGCGTTCAAAAAGATAGAAACTGTCTTGGGGTCCGGGGCTCGCCTCCGGGTGGTGCTGTACGGAAAAGACCGGCTTGTCGACCATGCGTATGCCGCAGTTTGACCCATCAAAAAGCGATACATGGGTTTCCACCACACCCTTGGGCAGACTCTGGCTGTCCACCGCGAAGCCATGGTTCATGGAGGTGATTTCGACCTTGCCGGTGTCCACGTCTTTCACTGGGTGGTTGGCCCCGTGATGACCGTGGTTCATTTTCACCGTGTCTGCCCCCAGTGCCAGAGCGAGCATCTGGTGGCCAAGGCAGATGCCGAAAACGGGAATGTTCTGTTCCAACACACCCTGGATCATCGGCACGGCATATTCCCCGGTGGCCGCCGGATCACCCGGGCCGTTTGACAGGAAAACACCGTCGGGCTCATGGGCCATCACATCCTCAGCTGTTGCCGTAGCGGGTAGAACCGTCACGTCACAGCCGGCACTGGCCAGACAGCGCAGAATATTGCGCTTGGCGCCATAGTCGACCGCCACCACCTTATGCTTGGGGTCGGTTTGCCGCGTGTAACCCTCAGGCCAAGCCCAGCGCATTTCATCCCAGCGATAGGATTGCGCGCAGGTCACATCCTTTGCCAGATCAAGCCCCTCAAGTCCCACGAAGCCCCGCGCCGCGGCGATCAGCGCCTCGACATCGAAATCACTCTCCGGATCATGGGCCAGCGCCACGTGGGGTGCACCCTGCTGGCGAATGGCGCGGGTCAAACGCCGTGTATCAATCCCGCCAATCGCCACCCTACCCCGCCGCGCCAGCCAATCGGCAAGACGTTCCGTGGCACGCCAGTTGCTGGGTTCTGTGGGATCCCATTTCACCACCATGCCTTCGGCGACCGGATCAGCGGTTTCGTCATCATCAGGGTTCACGCCGACATTGCCGATATGGGGGAAGGTGAAGGTCACAACCTGACCGGCGTAAGACGGATCGGTCATGATCTCCTGATAACCTGTCATGGCGGTGTTGAAGCACAGCTCTGCCGTGACCTGCCCAGTCGCGCCAAATCCGTGACCGTAGAATAAGGACCCATCCGCCAGCGCAAGACATGCGGTAGGGCGCGACGGGGTCATGATGGCCATGGGACAGCTTTCTGCTTAAGGGTCTGATCGGCAAATTGTCGGAGGTGTATGCAGACGCAAGCGAGGGGTCAAGGGCCAATATGGGGTCTTGCATGCGGTTGCGTCGTGACCATCTATCAGCTAGGCATCGCGCCTCAATCAAAGCAGCAAGAGAGCAGGCATATGTCCCTCACCGACCGCATCAACGACGCCCTGAAACGCGCCATGAAAGACCAAGACAAACTGCGTCTGGGGACGCTGCGGCTGATCAATGCGGTGATCAAGGACAAGGGGATTGAACGCCGCGGTGAGGGGCTGCCGCAAGAGATGAGCGAGGACGAAATCCTCGCGCTTCTGGGCAAGATGACCAAGCAACGTCAGGAATCGCTGCGCGCTTATGAAGAAGGCGGGCGTGTCGATCTGGCCGAGCGGGAAAAGCAGGAGATTTCCATCATTGCCGAATTTCTGCCGCGGCAGTTGAATGATGACGAAGTGGCCGAGGCCATCGACGCAGCGATCGCCGCGACAGATGCAGGCTCAATCCGCGACATGGGCAAAGTGATGGGACAATTGAAGGCCGACTATACCGGCCGGATGGATTTCGGAATTGTAGGGCCGAAGGTGAAAGAAAAGCTATCTGGCTGACATCGCTCCCTTGTGTGGGTCCTTGTTGCCACCGGGCGACCATGATGTACCGCCTTTGACACTCTTTGCGATCCCCCGCGCGCCAAAGCCTTTCCCGCGAGTCCGTTCGTTCACGCCGGCCGCAAAATTCAACGACGACGGCCAGACATAGGCTGTAAACGGTAGGGCAACGCAACCAAAGAGAAGGACAATGCCCCGCGTGGCGAAGGTTTGATCTTCAAACACAACCGCGAGCGCCAGCAAGACGCCAAATAATGCCAGAAAAAAGAGATTGGCAAAGGAGAGGCGCGGCTATCGTCGCTGCTTCATCTGATCAACGCCGCGAAAGCTTCACCAGCACGTCCGTCAATTCCCCGAACAGACACACCCGCTCGTCTTCTGACAAAAACGCACCAATCTCCACTTCACGGCCTTTACCCGACAGCGTCACGTAATTGCGCACCGGCCCGCCCGTCTCATGCATCCGGGCCTTCGCCCAATAACTTTCGCATTCCCATTCCTGCATGCGCCCATTGGGGCTGGTACGGGTCAGGTGGATTTCATCCGCACCGATGGTCAGTTCCTCATGCAGGCGCCCATCGCGATAGGACCTCTCAAGTGCGAACCAGATACCGCCCACGGACATGATCAGGAATGGCAAAACACCCCACAGCACAACCGTGCCCAACAGTGGGAAAAGAGGGACCGAGATCATGGCGGAGGTGATCAGAATGAAACCCGCAAATCCCCGGCGCGACAGGGATCTGTGCGGCCAGAGGTGCAGGGTTTGCGCAGCGTCAGACGTCGCGTCGGGGTCGGACCACTCATAGGGCATGGCGCGACCCTACCAGATTCCCGAAAAATGCAAAGAAAACCATGCGCTGCATTATGTCTCAATCCAGATGGTGACGGGGCCGTCATTCACCAAACCCACTTGCATATCGGCCCCAAATTGCCCAGCGGCGACTGCGACGCCTTGCGCGCGCAGCGCCTCAGCAAAATGCAGATAAAGCCGCTCGCCGTCCTGGGGCGGTGCAGCCGCCGAAAATCCAGGCCGATTGCCGCGCGACGTATCACCGGCCAGTGTGAATTGACTGACGACCAACGCATCCCCGCCAACGTCGAGCAGGGACCGATTCATTTTCCCTGCCTCATCCTTGAATATGCGCAGTTTCGCAATTTTCGCCGCGAGCTGTTCGGCGGCAGCATCCTCATCGGTCTGCATGGCGCAGACCAGGATCATCAAACCTGACCCGATTTCGCCGATCACCTGCCCATCGACCGTGACAGACGCTTCGGACACTCTTTGCAATACCGCCCTCATGCTCCTCAGATAGAATGCAGCGACCAATATCCAGAGCACCCACGAATTTTCGCGAAAACTCGGATACTTTTTTTTGAAAAATTATTAGATGCGTAACTCTCAGGTCAGCGCCCCAGAATATCCCGCAGAATACGCTCCACGGCCGTCTCGCGCCGCGGTTGTTGCTGGCGGCGAGGTGTCATATCCTCGACAACCTGCTCTTGGATACCTCGCGACATGGGGAGAGGTCGGGGCGTCAGCCCATCATTGACCCGCACCATAGTTTCGCGCCAGATATCCGTGGGCAGGCTTCCACCTGTCACCTGTTGCAACGGGCTGTTGTCGTCATAGCCCATCCAGACACCGGTCACATAATCGGCCGTGAACCCGATGAACCACGCATCCCGCGCAGCCTGTGTCGTGCCCGTCTTGCCAGCCACTTCCCAGCCATCAAGCCGCGCCCGACGTGCCGTGCCTTCAGAAACCACCTTGTACATCATCCATGTCAGCTGCCGCGCCGCCTCTTCCCGGATCACCCGTTCGCCGATGCCACCCGCCGTACCCATCAGGGGTGTCTCTTCGCCCAAAAGCGTCAGCTCGTCCAAGCCGTAGGGCGTGACCGATGAGCCACCATTCAGGATCCCAGCATAAGCGCCTGTCATCTCCAAGAGTGTACTTTCGGACGCGCCCAGCGCCAGTGAGGGGCTGTCAGCAAGATCGCTCTGGATCCCAAAATCCTCGGCCACTTTGCGCACCAGATCGCGGCCCACGGCCTCTGACACTTTCACCGCCGGTATGTTCAGCGAGAATTTCAACGCCTCGGTCAGTGTCACCCGGCCCCGGAAATCCTTCTGATAGTTTTGCGGGCACCAACGGCCCGAGCCGGGGATATCCTGACAATACGGTTCATCCACGACAGTCGCGTTGGGTCCATAGCCCAGTTCAAGCGCCGTTGCATAAACGAAGGGCTTGAACGCCGATCCTGTCTGGCGGTTTGCCATCGTGGCCCGGTTGAACCCGCCGACGACCTTGCTTTCACGCCCGCCAACCATGGCCCGTACAGCACCATCGGCGGACATCACGACAATGGCCGCTTGCGCCTCACTGCCTTCGCGCACCTTTTCCTCAAAAATGTAGGTCAGCGCCTCTTCCGCCGCGCGTTGGATACGCTGGTCGAGCGTGGTGCGGATCATCACATCTTCGGTCGTGTCGCGTGTGAAGAAATCCGGGCCCGACTCCATGACCCAATCGGCAAAATATCCGCCCGTCTGCGCCTCTGCCGCCTCAGAGAGTGTGGCCGGGTTGGCATCCGCCGCCCTGCGCTCGTCTGCGGTCAGGAAATCCTGCTCTTCCATCAAACGCAGGATCGTGGCCGCCCGGGCCTGCGAACGCTCCAAATTGGTGGTGGGCGCAAGGCGCGTGGGCGCGGTCAGAAGACCGGCCAACATCGCACCTTCCTGAGCCGTAACCGCCGCCGCTGGCTTGCCGAAATACCGTTGCGCTGCCGCCTCTGCACCGTAAGCCCCAGCGCCCATGTAAGCGCGGTTCATGTAGATCGAAAGGATCTCATCTTTGGAATACTTGACCTCCATCGCAAGCGCATAGATCGCCTCTTTCGCCTTTCGGCCCAGCGATCCGCGACGGCAATCGCGCACATATTCAGCTTCGCTATCCCAAACGTCCTGATCGTACTCAACGCCCAGACATAAGAGCTTCGCAGTCTGCTGCGTGATGGTAGATCCGCCATGACCCGATAGCGGCCCGCGACCTTCTCGCAGGTTGATCCGAATGGCACTGGCCACCCCGCGCGGGCTGATCCCGAAATGGCGGTAGAAGCGTTTGTCCTCGGTCGCGACCACCGCGTTCTTCAGATGAGGGCTGACACTTTCGGCCGTGACAACGCCGCCAAACTGATCTCCACGCCAGGCAAAAACCTCGCCCTCGCGGTCCATCAGAGTCACCGACCCGCGCGCACGCCCGTCGAGCAACTCGCGCACATCTGGCAGCGTCAGATACGTGTAGAACACCGCACCAACGATGATCACCGCTGCCACAGCCGTCACCCGCCAGGACACGACCCAGATCAGGCGGAACACAAACCCGAAAATACGGCCAAAGAATCCTCTGATCCGCCCGTTGGACGGCTTTGCGCTCTTGCGAGCGGCGGGTTTCTTCGCGGTCGTCTTTTTTGCAACCGTCTTCTTCGCGGCCGTCTTGCGAGGCGCAGGTTTTGACACAGTGCGGCCGAACAGACCCCACCCAAAGCCCTGTTTCGCGGGCGTCTTGCGCCGTTTATCTGCCACCAACCGTGGTTTCTTGCCACCGGACGTGCTCATCAGTGTCCTCTAGAAAAGCTGCTCATTCTTTTTTCAGCACGATAGCGGCGATTCGCGGAAAATTGACCCCCTATCGCGATCTTCTGTGTGATTAAAATATGTGCATTCAAACCAAATTGCACAATTTTTGATCATTAACGCTTTGATCACCACGCCATGCCGCGCACGGCACCTTCACGCCCGCGTGACGCTCGGGTCATTTCGCGAGTGCAATCCCACGCGCGGCTGACAGCGCAGGGAACAATCAAAAGGGGTGTCTAAGTGAAACTCATCGTAGCAACCATCAAGCCCTTTAAGCTTGAGGATGTCCGCGAGGCGCTGACGGGGATCGGCGTACGCGGCATGATGGTGACAGAGATCAAGGGGTTCGGCGCACAATCGGGCCACACAGAGATTTATCGCGGCGCCGAATACGCCGTGAATTTTGTTCCGAAAATCAAACTGGAAATCGCGGTTGCCGATGGCGTCGCCGACCAGGTGGTCGAAACCATCACCTCCACAGCCCGCACCGGCAAGATCGGCGACGGCAAGATTTTCGTGATGGATCTTGAACAGGCCACGCGCGTGCGCACCGGCGAAACAAATGAAGACGCGCTGTAAGGCGATCAAGACAAAGGGTTACGTCTGATGAACAAGAAACTTCTCCTCTCAACCCTCTTCGCTGCAGCGACGCTGCCAGCACTGGGGTTCGCCCAAGATGGCGAAGAGGTCGCAATGGTGGCCTCTGACGAATTCGTATGGATCATGAACTCGCTGCTCTTCCTGATCGGCGGCTTCTTGGTCTTCTTCATGGCCGCAGGTTTTGCGATGCTGGAAGGCGGGCTGGTCCGCTCCAAGAACGCGACCATGCAGATGACAAAGAACGTGGCGCTCTTTTCCATTGCCGCGATCATGTACTGGCTCATTGGCTACAACCTGATGTACCCGCTGGGTGATTGGGCGATCGAGGGCTACTTCTCCGCGCTCTTCCCGGTGCCAGCCGCGCCTCGGGCTCTCTTCCTTGATGCGGCGCTCCAGCTCGGCGATCTCG
>JBCCCZ010000099.1:0-10406 GCA_039033255.1 Pseudomonadota bacterium | reverse complement strand
GCAACATCCGCACCTCTTAACATTCCTGGAAGAATTGGGTTATATCTACCAACGGTACTAGTAAGCAAAGCACAAGTTAATGTAGAAAACGTATAAATAATGACCAGCTTTCTAGCACCTTGTGACCGCGATCAACCCCACGCCTGCGGGGGAAGGCAAG
This sequence comes from Pseudomonadota bacterium, assembly GCA_039033255.1. Lineage (GTDB taxonomy): Bacteria > Pseudomonadota > Alphaproteobacteria > Rhodobacterales > Rhodobacteraceae > Roseovarius. Next base: position 10,246 of record JBCCCZ010000099.1, on the reverse strand, counting down.
ACCACAACGACCGTGGGGTTGGGCGATGGCCTCAACCGCATTGGCAAGAAGGCGATGATCTGCATCCGAGAGGCATCGCTGGGCCCGAATTTCGGGATGAAAGGCGGGGCCGCTGGTGGTGGCTATGCGCAGGTTGTGCCGATGGAGGACATGAACCTGCATTTCACCGGTGACTTCCACGCCATCACGTCCGCCCATTCGCTGCTGTCGGCGATGATCGACAATCACATTTACTGGGGCAATGAGCAGGAAATCGACGTCCGGCGGGTGCAGTGGCGCCGCGTCGTGGACATGAATGACCGGGCGCTGCGCAACATCACCTGTTCGCTGGGTGGGGTGGCCAACGGGTTCCCCCGTGAGGCCGGTTTTGACATCACCGTCGCTTCCGAGGTGATGGCGATCCTGTGTCTGGCCAAGAACCTCGATGATCTGGAAACGCGTCTGGGCGACATGATCGTGGCCTACCGCCGCGACCGCTCGCCCGTCTTTTGCCGCGATATCAAGGCAGCGGGCGCAATGACCGTGCTCTTGAAGGACGCGATGCAACCCAATCTGGTGCAGACGCTGGAAAACAACCCGGCCTTCGTCCATGGCGGGCCGTTTGCGAATATCGCCCACGGCTGTAACTCGGTCATTGCCACCACGACCGCGCTGAAGATCAGCGACTATGTGGTGACGGAAGCCGGTTTCGGCGCTGATCTTGGTGCTGAGAAATTCATGAACATCAAATGTCGCAAAGCGGGCATCGCGCCCTCGGCCGTGGTGCTGGTGGCCACGATCCGGGCGATGAAGATGAACGGCGGTGTCGCCAAGGCCGATCTGGGGCCAGAGAATGTGGAGGCCGTGAAAGCGGGATGTTCCAACCTGGGCCGTCACATCGAGAACGTGAAGTCCTTCGGCGTGCCGGTTCTGGTGGCGATCAACCACTTTGTCACCGACACCGATGCCGAAGTGCAGGCGGTCAAAGATTACGTGGCCGATTTTGGCGCCGAAGCGGTTGTCTCCAAGCACTGGGAATTTGGCGGCGAAGGGGCCGAAAATCTGGCCCACAAAGTGGTGGAAATGATTGACGCCGGGGAGGGGACTTTCGAGCCGATCTACCCCGATGAGATGTCCCTCTTTGAGAAGGTGGAAACCATCGCCAAGAAGATCTATCGCGCGGACGAAGTTCTGGCGGACAAGAAGATCCTCGATCAGTTGAGGCTGTGGGAAGAGCAGGGCTATGGCAACCTGCCGGTCTGCATGGCCAAGACGCAATACAGCTTCACCACCGATCCCAACCTGCGCGGCGCGCCGACGGGTCATTCGGTTCCCGTCCGTGAAGTGCGGCTGTCGGCCGGGGCGGGGTTTGTCGTGGTCGTTTGCGGTGAGATCATGACCATGCCGGGCCTGCCCAGAACACCTGCGGCGGAGAACATCCATCTCAATGAAACCGGCCAGATCGAAGGCCTGTTTTAAAGAAACTAGGGCGGGGAATTCCCCGCCCTTTCTACGTAAAAGGGACATGAAGATGACAGCGCAACTGATTGACGGCAAAGCATTCGCCGCAAGCGTTCGGGAGAAAGTGGCGGGCCATGTGACCCGGCTGAAAGAAGAGAACGGGATCACGCCGGGCCTCGCCGTAGTGCTGGTGGGCGAAGACCCGGCCAGTCAGGTTTACGTGCGCTCCAAAGGCAAGCAGACGGTGGAAGTTGGCATGAATTCTTTCGAGCACAAGCTCGACGTTGACACGCCTGAGGATAAGTTGCTCGCTTTGATTGATAAATTGAACAATGACCCTGCCGTGCATGGCATTCTGGTGCAGCTTCCTCTGCCAGGGCACCTTGACGAAGATCTCGTTATCAATTCGATTTCTCCACAGAAAGACGTCGATGGCTTTCATATTTCCAATGTTGGCCTGCTTGGCACTGGACAAAAATCCATGGTGCCCTGTACGCCGCTTGGATGTCTCATGATGCTCAGAGATCATCATGGCAGCCTGTCTGGCATGGACGCGGTGGTGATTGGCCGGTCGAACATCGTGGGCAAGCCCATGGCGATGCTTCTTTTGGGGGATAGCTGTACCGTGACGGTCGCCCATTCCCGCACGAAGGACCTGCCCGATGTGGTCCGTCGTGCCGATATCGTGGTGGCGGCCGTTGGCCGAGCGGAGATGGTGCCTGGCGATTGGATCAAAGAGGGCGCAACCGTCATAGACGTGGGCATCAATCGCATCGAGCGGGATGGAAAAAACGTGCTGGTCGGCGACGTGGATTTCGCAACTTGCGCAGAACGGGCGGGCGCGATCACTCCCGTGCCTGGGGGCGTCGGGCCGATGACCATCGCCTGTCTTCTGGCCAACACCGTGACGGCCTGCTGTCGCGCCAACGGGCTGTCCGAACCCGAAGGGCTGACGGCTTAAAAAGGTCGCCTAAAGATCAACGGGTATCATCGATCCAGTCAGGAGCGCGACATGCCGTTCCTGACCGTTGCTGACCGCGTAGACATCCGACTGCACCACCATAATCCGCCGGCCGGGCTTGATCACCCGGCCCCGGGCGACCAATCGGTCCCCGGTGGCAGGGGCCAGGAGATGAATTTTCATCTCCGTCGTCAGAACTTCTTGATCCAGTCGCAAAAGGCTGAGCGCAGAATACCCTGCCGCGCTATCGCCGATCGCAAACGTGAGGCCCGCGTGGGCAAATCCCTGCTGTTGTAGACTTCCAGCGCTGATCGGGGACTCAATCGTGACCGTGCCGGGATCCACATGCGTAAGACGCGCGCCCAGTGTGGACATCAGGCTCTGCCGGTCAAAACTTTCCCGGATCTTGGTTTGGATGTTGGCATCCGGTGGATTTGAGGCTGTCATCCGTGATGTCTCCGGCTTTGTCATGCGCCAGACTATCCAACCCGATCCAAGGTGCAACGGACATCCCGGCCACAATGCATTTGATCGCAATGGCTCAAGACAGCTTTTTCAACCTCTCGTTACCAATAAATTGAACAGCAGCAAGTGTTTGCAGTGCTTGTGTAAGATCGGTGTTAACCTATAGGTTGCTACAAATGTATTGGGGAACAGTGTGAGTGTGCGCGTTTTGCAGCGAAGTTTCGCCATGAGATGGCAGTCCATTTTTTCTTTTCGAGTTTTTACAATCGCGTTTTGCGGTTTATGCTTTGCTGTTATCGCAGGCCCATTCGGCACATTGGACCAATTTACCGTGGCCAAAAGGTTTGCCTTTTGGGGCCCTCTCATTTTCGCTTCGGTTCCTTTGGGTTGGTTTTCAAATCGCGTTGCGTACGCATTCACAAAACGGACGTCAGTCTTTGTGAAGGAAGCCTTGTCCGTTTTGATCATGACAATGATCTACACTCCGCTGGTCTGGCTCTTTGTCATTTGGTTTGGCTCAGGGTTGTCCAGCCTGGCAGGGGATGTGCGGTTGTTAGCCCTTTATGTCTTCGGTGTCGTTGCCATGGTGGCGGTCGTCCGGGGCGTCGTTTTGGTCTGGCAGGCCGAAGAGACCGGACGCGCCGGGTCGACAAAACGAGGCGCAGAGCCGCGTCTGTTGCAGCGTCTGCCGTCATCTCGCCGCGCTCCGGTGCTGCGGCTTTCAGCCATGGATCACATGGTAGAAGTGGTCACAGAATCCGGGACAGAGAAGCTGCGCATACGGTTGAGCGATGCAGTGCGCGAAATGGAACCGACGCAGGGATACATGGCGCACAGATCCCACTGGGTGGCCAAGGACGCAGTGGTGCAAGCCGAAAGGAAGGGCTCAGACAAGGTATATCTGAAGCTTTCAAATGGTGACATGATCCCTGTGAGCCGAACGTTTCGCACGGATTGGGCCGATGCGGGGATGCTGGATCGTTTTTGATCTTCACCCCGGTTTGGGTTCAGATCGCGGCATTGGGGCCGGATGCGGCACAGGACCTGTCAAAATCGCGATCGCTTCTTGACGCATGATGTTTTGTAATTCCGGCGCGTGGCTGCGCAGACCGCCTGTATAGGTTCCATAGGCCGGCATGATCACCCTATCGGTATCCACCAGAAAGGCGGGTCGTGTGATCATGCGTCCACGCAGATTGAGCGTGGTCTTGGGGTGGTAATGTCCTGATATCTCTCCGCTTTGCCCTTCGCGGGCAATATGGCGGAAGGTGAGTGGCGGCTGGGGTAACTCTGACAGATGCGTGCCGCCCAGATCGACGGGTCCAGGATCATGATTGCCCTCGATCCAGATCCATCGCCGCCCGGCCTGAAGCGCCGAAATCCAGATCTTGGCGGCTTCCGGCAGGGCCTCTGCCGCAGCGCGGTCATCGAAACTGTCGCCAAGGCAGACCACTGTGCTGGCCTGCGTGGCTTTGAGATCCTTTTCCAGTCGTGACAGAGTGTCTTGCGTCTCATAGGGTGGCAGCGGTGCTTCACCCAGTCGCGCGCGGCGCTCTGCTTTGCCAAGATGCAGATCTGAAACGCATAAAAGGTTCTGCTCCGGCCAGAAGAGCGCGCCAGATCCGAGCGCCATGAGAGGCGCGCCAGCCAAAGAAAATGCGTATTCGTTCATGTTCCGTTCTGTCTGGCCCGGCGGTCAGGATTTTGCAAGCGTTTTGCGGTGCGGCTCTTCGCTCCCTTACGGGCGCGCCTCGCCCATGTCGAGGCCTGCGACCTCCATCAGGCGCGCGGCCTCTTCGGCCAGAAGCCGTTCCTGTGCCTGGCCTTCCACCGGTGTGCGCCCTGCCTCAAGAAAGAGCGGTGCGGCCAGGGGCGTCACACGGGGCAGGCGCATTAAGTCAATACGGCCCTCCACCCGGGCAACCATTTCTTCAATGCGGCCAAAATCGATCAGGCCGCGCATGGCTTCCGTTCGAGTGATTTTCAGCAGCAGGTGATCGGGGTCATATTTGGCCAGCGTGTCATAGAGGATATCGGAGGAAAACGTGGCCTGTCGCCCGGTTTTCTTTGAACTTATCGTATTGCGCTGGATGAGGCCCGCTATGGTAGCAGAGGCGCGAAATGTCCGCTTTATCAACTGGTTGCCGGCCAGCCACTGATCAAGGCCTTGACGCAAGGCGGCGACATCAAAAAGTCCCGTAGCATCGGTCAGTGGCTTGAGGCCCCAGATCAGGGTGGCGTAATCGGTGGAGACAAACCCCATCGGATCCAGATCCAGATCTTCCAGCCGTTTGGACATGATCAGGCCCAGCGTCTGCTGTGCGTTGCGCCCTGCAAAGCCATAGATCACCAGATGCTCGCGCCCGTCATGGGGGAAGCTTTCCAGCAGAAGTCGCCCGGCTTGGGGTAATCGCGACATTTCTTTTTGCAGTGCCAGCCAGTCGGCGGTATGGGCGGGCAGGGCGGACCAATCGCCGGAGTTGATCAGCCCCAGTATGCGGGCGGATAATTGCGTGGAATTTGCGAATTTCGTCCCGGAAAAAGTGGCGATCTTGGGCTTGGATCCGCGATCTCGGCTCACTTCCACCACCATCTCCCGCAGACCTTCATAGCGCACAATCTGACCGCCGATGAGAAACGTGTCACCCGGCGTCAGAGAGGCCGCGAAACCTTCCTCCACCTCGCCCAGCGGTTTGCCACCGCGCGACCTGTGCATGCGCACCTTGAGCAGATCGCTGTCTTGGATCGTGCCGATATTCATCCGAATGAGCCGTGCCGAGCGCGGATCGCGCAGTTGCCACAGACCGTCAGGGCGTTGGAGCAAACGTTGCCATTGATCATAGGCGCGCAATGCGTAGCCGCCGGTGGCACAGAAATCGAGGCAGGCGTCGAAGTCGTCGCGGGTCAGGTCTGCGTAGGCGCCGGCGGTGCGGACCTCCTCGAAAAGGCCCGTGGCATCGAAAGGGCCGGCGCACGCACGGATCAGGATGTGCTGGCATAGCACATCCTGAGGGCCTGGACCCTTTGGTTCGCCATCCAGATCATGATCCATCACAGCCTGCAGCGCGGCCTGGCATTCCACCACTTCAAATCGATTGGCGGGCACCAGAAGCGCCTTAGAGGGGGCATTGTAGTTGTGATTGGCCCGCCCGATCCGCTGTACCAGCCGTTTCACGTTCTTGGGCGCGCCCACCTGAATGACCAGATCCACATCGCCCCAGTCGATCCCAAGGTCGAGCGAGCCGGTGCAGACCACTGCGCGCAGTTCTCCGCGTTGCATGGCCCCTTCGACCCGTTCCCGCTGCACCCGATCAAGGGAGCCGTGGTGGATGCCGATGGGCAGCGCGTCTTCATTGGCAAGCCACAGATTGTGAAAGAATATTTCCGCCTGAGCGCGGGTGTTGTGGAAGATGAGCGTGGTTTTGTGGGCGCGGATCTGATTCAGTACAGCGGGGATGGCATAGACCGCGCCGCCGCCCGCCCAGGGGGGCGGGTCCAGCGCGCGTAGCATGGCGATGTCGGGCGCAGGCCCGGGATCGGCCATCAGGATGTTGCACGGACTGGGGTGGCGGGCCAGCAAATGCGCGATGGCGGATGGGTCTTCCACCGTCGCCGAAAGCCCCACGCGACGCAAACCGGGACAGAGCGTTTCAAGCCGGCTCAACGCCAGCATCATCTGATCGCCGCGTTTGGATTCGCTTAAGGCATGGATTTCATCCACGATCACGCGTTGGAGCCCCGCAAACATGCGGTGCGCATCCTCATAGGAGGTGAGCAGCGCCAGGCTTTCGGGCGTGGTGAGCAGGATGTGAGGCGGGTCTGCGCGCTGGCGGGCTTTGCGGCTTTGCGGTGTGTCACCCGTGCGATCATCAATGCGGATTGGCAGGGCCATCTCATCGACCGGGGCGCGCAGGTTGCGCTTGATGTCGGAGGCCAGTGCCTTCAGAGGAGAAATGTAGAGCGTGTGCAAGCCTTGATGTTGGCCACCCTCCAACTCTACCAGACTGGGTAGAAACCCGGCCAGCGTCTTCCCCCCACCCGTCGGCGCGATGAGGAGTTGGCAGGGCGTATCCTTGCGCTGCAGCATCGACTGCTGATGGGGATGGATGTGCCATCCGCGGGCGTTGAACCAGTCCTGAAATCGCAAGGGGAGCGCGGTCATGCCGCTCTAGGTAGTGCGTTTCAGGGCCCTTTGCAAAGCCGCATCTGGCGCAGGAATTTGCTCAATTCCGAACCAGAACACGCGGCGCTCAGTTGATGATTTCCTCGTCGGTGACGAACATGTTCGCCCAGGCCCGATCGATCAATTCCGGCGACATCTGATAGGGGATGCCTTCGAATTCACAGATCGATATCATCTGATCGATCAGGAAGATCGGCTGATAGTTCGAATAGACGTTGTTGATCGTCGGATATTTCTTCTTCAACAGATGCAACAAGGCACCTTCATCAAGCGGCATGCCCCGCTTCTTGGCGACCATCGCAAAGATCTTGAGATAATCGCCTTGGTCCGGCCCATCGATCTTGATCTTGAAGAAGATCCGGCGCAGCGCGGCCTGGTCGAAGATCTTGTTGGGATGGAAGTTGGTGGAAAAGATAACCAGCGTGTCGAAGGGCACTTCGAACTTCTCACCCGATTGCAGGGCCAAGATGTCCTTGTTTTCTTCCAGCGGAACAATCCAGCGGTTCACCAAAGCCTGCGGCGGTTCCGCCTGACGGCCAAGGTCGTCCACGATGAAGATCCCGCCGGTGGATTTCAGCTGCAGCGGCGCCTGATAGGTCCGCGCGGTGGGGTTGTAGACCAGATCGAGCATCGAGAGCGACAATTCACCCCCTGTGATCACGGTGGGCCGTTCGCAGCGTACATAGCGCGTGTCAAAGGTGCGGCGACGACGCAGCGAGTTGGGATCGTCGGTTTCGACCTCTGCCTTGGAATGGACAATCGGGTCGTAAACAGTGATCACCTGGCCGGAATATTCGATGGCGCGGGGAACGTAGATCTTATCGCCCAACGCGTCGCGAATACCGTTTGAGATAGAGGATTTCCCGTTGCCCGGTGGGCCGTACATCAGGATGGATCGCCCGGCAGACACGGCTGGCCCGAGATAGTCAAGCAGGCTGTCCGGCAGCACCAGATGCCCCATGGCCCCCGTCAGATCATCGCGGGTCACTTGGATATCGCGGATCGATTGGCGCTGGATCTGTTCGCGGTAAACCGGCAGGGGCACCGGCATCGCGCCAAAATATTCCGATTGCGCCAGCGCATCCATTGCGCGCGCCTTGCCGCTATCGGTCAGCTGATAGCCCATTTCGCCGCCGGAGTTGGCATTGAGCGTGCCGGTCGCTTCCAACAGCAGTTGGGTGCGGGCCAGATCGATAAGTTCCTGCGCCACAGCACGCGGCAGGCAAATGGCTTCGGCAAGCTCTGAAACCATGTCGATGTTTTTGCGAAACATGGTTTTCAACACGATGTCGCGCATCATCACGATGGGCAGGCGCATCTCTTCGAGGAAGGATGGCGGTGGGGGTGGCTGAACCCCTTTTGTGACATGCATATTCATCGTACGGCCCCTTCGCATACTCGTCGTGGACAGGTTATCGCTTAGAAAACCGTCCAAAATGTGGAAGGGGCGGGGCAGGGGCGGGGCAGTGCGTCTTTATCGGCAGAATGTCAGGATGGAAGAAATGAGATCAGCCCAGGCTGGATCTTGGGGCAAAGGCACGTGATTTGCGCTGTCGAGCATCCTGAATTCGGCGTTTGGCAGGCGGGAGGCCAGCAATTGGCCCTGTGACATCGGATGCACGCCGTCACCCTGCGGATGCACCACCAGAATGGGCTGCTTGATGTGGGGAAGATCCTCCAGAACGTTGAACCGGTCGATCGCCTGACGCAGCAGAACCGCGTTTTCGGCCGTGACAGACCGCGCTTGTATGTCCACGAAATTCTCGATCTGGGCGGATGTGGCGCCCGGCATGAAGAGAGAGGCAAAGGCCTTGAAAAACGCTGATTTTTCATTGCCCCAGCCCGCTCGGATCAAGCTGAGCACGGTGTCTTCATCCACGTCCCCCGCCGCGATATCGCGGTGATACCGACCCACCGCGTAGCCGCCGTAGAGCACCAATTTGCTGACGCGGTCCGGGTGGAGCCGTGCAAAACGCAGCGCGACGGGCACGGCCTGCGACGCAGCAAAAACCGGCGCTTGCGCGAGGTTGTTTGCATCCATCACCGCCTTCAGATCATCGACAAAGGCACCCAGTGTCAGATTGGCAACCGAGCGCGTCGACAGACCGGTGGCGCGTTGATCGTAGCGGTAAAGCGTAAACGCCGCGCCCAATCTATCCAGCAAGGGCCGCCAAACGGGGCTTTCCAGATCCATTTCCAAGTGCGACAGCCAGTGGCCAACGCGGACCAAAGGCGGGCCGTGGCCATGGATGGCATATGCAATAGGTTCTTGGTCCGCGCTTGTCGTGTATCGGATCTTGCGCGCGGATGCCGCGGCGTCCTTAGGTGCGCTGTCGCTACGTTCCACCGGGCTTACCAATTGAAAGCCGACCTTTGGCACGGTCCGGATCACGGCTTGGGCTTTGCCGGTGTCGCCCACGGCCTTGCGGGCGGCATTGATGCGCGAACTGATCGTGGCGTCTGACACATGCAACCCGCGCCAGACGGTCTCGACCAGAGCGTCCTTTGTCACCACCGCGCCGCCTGCGTGAATCAGTGCCAGCAGCAGATTGAAAACCTGAGGTTCCACATGCACGTCATACCCGTCCTTGCGCAACACGCGCCGGTCTGGGTCAATCTCGCACTGTCCGAACCTGTGGGCCATGGCGCCATGTAATGCCAGTGCCCGGGCCTTTGAAAAGAAAAATCAGGGCTGCACGGCAATCTCATGAAAATCACCAGAGTTTCTGAAGACCCTCTTCAAGCACAGGCTCACGATCCGTGATGTCTATGGGGCAGAACAAGAGTTCAGGAGGCTCAGATGACCCAACAGACCGACATCAAATACCGTGCGGACGGCTCTATCGACATCGATCACTACACACAGATCGGCCGCAGGATGCGCAGTGAACAGGCGGTCAGCATATTGACCGGGCGGGCAAAGCGGCATCGGGTCCACCGGAAAGGGTTCACGCTCTTCGGGCGTTTCTGAAGCGATTGGGCCGAACGCGGATGCGCTGCGGGCCTGAAGGCCCGGCTGCCGAAAAACAGATGGTTTCTCCGGCGGCCGGGTTTTCTGTTTCGCGTCCTTACGGGATCAGCGCGGGCACGATCGTCACGATCTGGGGGAAGAACCACAGGATCGCCAGCCCCACCACCTGAATCAGCACGAAGGGTGCCACGCCGCGATAGATATGGCCGGTCGTGACCTCTTTCGG
>JBCCCZ010000098.1:0-10480 GCA_039033255.1 Pseudomonadota bacterium | reverse complement strand
TGTGGTGTGCCCACACCACGAAGCCCAGCGCGCCGATGGCGATGATCGCCCAGACCATCGGCAGGTAACCGAAGACCGGTTTGCGCGAGAAGGTCGCGATGACGTGGCTGATGATGCCGAAGCCGGGCAGGATGATGATGTACACTTCCGGGTGTCCGAAGAACCACAGGATATGTTGGTAGAGGATCGGATCCCCACCGCCCGATGGGTCGAAGAAGGTCGTGCCGAAGTTACGATCTGTCAGCAGCATGGTGATGGCACCGGCGAGAACCGGCAGGGCCAGCAGGATGAGCCAGGCTGTGACGAAGATCGACCATGAGAAGAGCGGCACTTTGAAGAGCGTCATGCCCGGGGCGCGCATGTTCAGGAAGGTCGTGATCATGTTGATCGCGCCGAGGATCGACGAGGCGCCTGAGACGTGGACCGCGAAGATGGCGAGGTCCATGGACATGCCAGCCTCAGAGGTGGAGAGCGGCGGGTAGAGCACCCAGCCCACGCCGGAACCCAGTTGGCCGTTGCCGCCCGGGGACAGCAGCGAGGCCACGCCCAGCGACGTGCCGGTGACGTAGAGCCAGAAGCTGAGGTTGTTCATGCGCGGGAACGCCATGTCCGGCGCGCCGATTTGCAAGGGCATGAAGTAGTTGCCGAAGCCCCCGAAAAGGGCCGGGATCACCACGAAGAACATCATCAGGACGCCGTGATAGGTGATCATCACGTTCCAGAGGTGCCCGTTGGGGGTGCAGGCGGCATCGGTTGCGATGAAACGTGCGCCTTCAAGGCACATGTATTGCACGCCCGGTTCCATAAGCTCCAGCCGCATGTAAACGGTAAAGAGGACCGCAATCAGGCCAACGAAGGCCGATACGATAAGGTAGAGGATACCAATATCTTTGTGGTTTGTTGACATGAACCAGCGGGTGAAAAATCCGCGGGTGTCGTCGTGTCCGTGGCCGTGTACGGCTGCGTCTGCCATTGGCTGTCTCCCGTGTGGGCTAGTGGCGCGGCCCGAGCTTGATTGCTTGGTTGGTCATCACTCTAAAAGCCAGCTCTTTATGGAGCAATGCGGCATTGAGGGTTTTGGGGCGGAATTGAGTAGCGTATTGTCGCACCCCTCTTGCCGGAAACACCCGTTTTCCGGCGACCGGGACTCTCGGCGCGGACTGGCATTGTCTTTAGGGTAACGATTTGAAAACAAGCGGAAATGTTTTCTTCAATGCCGTGTCAACATCGCCCATGTCCACGGGCAACCCAAGATCCACAAGGGATGTCACACCGTGCCCGGCAATGCCGCAAGGCACGATGCCTGAGAAATGGTCGAGATCGGGTTCCACGTTGATCGAAAGCCCGTGAAAACTGACCCATTTGCGCATTTTGATCCCGATTGCAGCGATCTTGTCTTCGGGCTTTTCGCCTTTGGGGGTCAGCGGTTTGTCATCGCGTGCAACCCAAACCCCGACGCGGCCATCGCGCAGTTCGCCCGCGACGTTGAATTGGTCGAGCGTGGCAATCAACCACGCTTCCAACTGTTCCACGAACCGCCTGACATCGCGGCCGCGCTGGCCCACATTCAACATGACATAGACGACCCGTTGCCCGGGGCCATGATAGGTATACTGCCCGCCGCGCCGCGTCGGATAGACAGGAAAACGATCCGGTTGCAGCAGATCAGAGGGGTTGGCGGCGCTGCCTGCGGTGTAGAGGGCCGGGTGTTCGAGCAACCAGATCGCCTCTTCGGCGTCGCCGCGCGCGATGGCGTCGGCGCGCGCTTCCATCTCGTGGCACGCCGCTTCATAGTCGGTGAGTCCCGGTGATGTGATCCAACTGACCATGTTACGCCTCAAGCCCCGCAAAAAATGGCAGCGATTCGCCCCTATTCCAAAAAAACTCAGCAACCGATTGCCTGCAAAGTAAAAATCATTTGGGAATTCGCTTGCACCTGCATCCCAAACCCGTGTTACGCTCCGCCCAGTATTATTGGATGCTGTTTACCTGGAGGATATTGCAATGCCATTGAAGCAGCTTACCGCGGTCATGTTGGCCGCGTCGGTTATGGCCATTCCGGCTCAGACCGTGGAAGCGGACGAATTTGTGGGCGGCCTTGTGGGCGGCCTGATCGGCGGCGCCGTGGGTGCCGGGATCGTAAATCACCAGAATAACCAGCGCCAGCGCACGACGACGACGCGGACGCGCACCGTTTATGTGAACCCGCAGGCCTCGGCCCAGCGGTCGGAAAATCGTCAGGTTCAGACATCGCTGAACTATTTCGGGTTCCCGGCAGGCGTGGCCGATGGTGCGCTTGGTCCACGGTCCCGGTCGGCAATTTCCGCCTACCAGGCCTACATGGGCTACCCGGCAACCGGTCGTTTGAACGAATATGAAAAGACACTTCTTCTGGGTGCCTACAGCCGTGCTGTGGCAGGTGGCGCTGATGTGGCCTCGGCCATTGCCAAATCGCCCGACGGTGTGCGCGCGGTCCTGAAGCTGCAGCGTGATGGCACCGTGACACCGACGCGAACCGCCGGGTATGCCGGGTTGCCGCTGGAAGTGTCGCAGGCCGTGGATGAAGTGGCCAACAGTTCCGACCCATCGGCAGAACAGCTGTTGCAGCGTTCCGGCTTTATTCAGTTGGCGGAGCTCAATGGCGATGGCAACACGGATTACATCATCGACACGGGTCTTGCCGGATCGAGCTTCTGGTGCAACGCAAATGCTTGCAAAACCATGGTTTTTGCCTCGACGCCCAATGGCTATCGTCGCAACGATCTGCTGATCCAGTCGCCGACGCCGGCGAGCTTCAGCTGTGTCGGTGGCACCTGTCAGGTGAGCGCGCAGCCGCAAACGCAGCTGGCCTCCACAGAGACACAGCCGAGCGTGCCGACGTTCCAGACGCAAAAGCCTGAGACAACGACAGCGACGCTGCCGGTGTTCAACACGGCACCGAAGCAAAAATCGCTGGCGAGCTTCTGTTCCAAGGTCAACTTGCTCACGAGCTCGAACGGCGGTTTCACGACCGTTGCGACCATGTCCGATCCGAACTTCACGCTGAGCGAGCAGTTCTGTCTGGCACGCACCTACGCGCTGGCCTCGGGTGAAGAGCTTATGTCGACTGTGCAGGGTGCCACACCGCAGCAGATCGAAGCACAGTGCGATCAGTTTGGCGGTTTGCTGACCGGGCAGATTGCTACACTCGGGTCCAAGCCCGCGACGGCCGTGCTCAATGACGTGAACGGGGTCATTCTGAGTTCCGGTATGAGCGCCGATCAGCTGCGCACCACGTCGCAGATTTGCATGGCGAGCGGGTACAAGACCGACAACATGCAAACCGCGCTGGCGGGTGCCTTGCTTCTGACCGCGCTGGGTGATCGCCCGGTGGCAGAGCTTGTCGGTCATCATGTTCAGGGTGGGTTTGGCACGGCCGAAAGCAATGACATGGCCATCAACTGGTACGAGACGGCGCTGGGCGCGCTCGACAGCGGATCCGCCCCGGTCTTTGCGCCTGATCAGGCAGACCGCATCGAAGTGCTGCGTCAGGCGACGCTAAAGCTGGCCGGTGCTGATACGACGACGACAGTGCCCACATCGGCGTCCACCGGTAAGCTGCCCGTCTTCAGCCTGGGCGATTGATCGGCTGAAAACCGAATTGACATTGTAGACGCGGCGGGTCCTCTCGCCGCGTTTCTCGTTCGGCTGGCGGCGTTGATTTTACCCCTTCACATCGCAGGACCGATTGCGTAGAAGCGCGATGCTTACCAGATCACGTGCGGTCGTGGCGGAATTGGTAGACGCGCAGCGTTGAGGTCGCTGTGGGGTAACACCCGTGGAAGTTCGAGTCTTCTCGACCGCACCAGTATCTTGAGCCTAGTGCGCGAGGCGCTTCATTTGCACTATTATTGGTATCACCTCGCGCGTCGCATCCGATCGGGTGGCCGGACCGGCCGACCCGGAGGCGCTCGCTTTGCGCGCTGCTAGACAAGCGACGTTCAAAGCGCTTTCCGGAACATGACCTTATCGTCGCCACCTGACCAGAAATCGCGGATGCGGGCCTCTTCCTCATAGCCGTTTTTCAAATAGAAATCCCGGGTGCGGGCAAAGTCTTCGGTGCTGGATGTGTCAACGAGGATGAGCCTTTGAGCGCGGTCGCGCAGGCCTTGTTCCACATCCCTAAGCAGTGCCTTGCCGATGCCAGAGCCCTGATGAGACGGATCGACGGCGATGGCAGCAATGTTCCAGGCCCCCTCGGCCAGCATTTCCGGCACGGTGTAGCAAAAACCGACCAGATCCTCACCAATCCGAGCGCTGTGCCATAACTCGGATGTGTCACCCGCCAGAAAGGGATCCAGTAATTCCGGCACCAGTTCCGGCGGGAAGAGCCCGGTGGCGTCGACGATCTGCTGAACAGGCGCGATGTCGTCAGCGGTGGTATTTGAAATGGTGATGTCGGTCATGGTGGTCCGCTGTTATCTGAGCAGGTTGCCCTGATCAAAGGTGAAATCTGGCCTTGTCCAACCAGGGCGTCGGAAAACAAGTCTTTGAGGCGGCGCATCGATGTGCCTAATTCAACAAACCGGTCGGTCGAGAACGGGATGACCTGTGCGGAAATCGCATCGTGAAGGGGCTTGAGCGTGTCAGGCGGCGTGCGACCGGACAACCGGTAGGTTTGCACCATGGCAATGCTGAGCGACGACATTGAGGCGGTCACAGCATCGCAGATGTCGAGATGGCGCTCAAAGGCGAGGAAAATCGGCGAGGCGACATCGGACTGGCCGCCGCCGGGATCTTCCAGCCCGGTGGGCAGGGTCGCGGGTGTTGCAGCCAAGCGCGCGCGCTCAACAATGCCCGATTGGGACCAGGCGATGAATTCGCTGCCAACGACGCCGGAATTCGGATCCACTAGAAGTCTTGGCAGGCCAAAAGGGGCGCCATCCATGAGCCGCGCCGTTTGCTTTCCCATGAGCACGCAGATATCCGCCCCTGCGGCGTTGAGCCCGTCGATTGCGCGGCTGGCCTGCTGATTGTGATAGCCGCCATTGGACAGCACCCGTCCATCGGGATGGTCTGGCGTAGGTGGTACGAAAAGGGGATTTTGGGCCACCGAGTGTATGGCGTGAAGAGCTGTTTCTTCGGCTAGGGTCACTGCCTGTATCTGCGCCGCCAGGATGGTGGGAATAATGCGCCAACTGACCGGTGCTTGATGGGGTAGCCTGCCCGTGCGCGGCACGCCCTGCAGGTGATTGTTCAACTGGATGATGGCGGTTTTCATGTGCGGATCGGTGCTGACCTCGGCTATGGCCGGGTCGTAGGCGTCCAGCGGAGCGCCTGCTGCCTCGATGACCAAAGCCATGATCTGCTGCAGGAGAGACGGGCGTCGTCTGGCAATCAACGCCGCATCGAGGGCAAGACCTGTGGCGCAGGGTGAGCCATTGTAGAGCGCCATGATGTCACCGGCCTGCAACGTGATGCCCCATGGATCGCTTGGGTAGAGGCAACTGAGTGGCATGACCTCTCCGGGGCCAGTGGCGGCCTCCAGGGGGATATTGCCCATGGGTTTGCGGCTGAGATCCGCAACCCATTCGGCGGTGGGCAGGCTGATCGCCGTGTTGCCTTCGATATAGCTTGCCACCCGCGCCAGAAGGATCAGGCGCGTGGCGTGTTCAGGGATGTATTTTGACCCCATGCCGATCTCGCGACAGGCCCAGATGTTTTGCAACTCCACCAGTTTGGCCTGATCGGCGTCTGAGAGTTTTGTCTTGGCCCGTGCGCCGGGCGCGGTGGTGGAGCCGTAGATGTAGGGCGGCGTATCGCTTGCCAGAAGCCGCTCGAAGGCCCCGCGGCCGTGAGAGATCCGTGCCCGTGCCTGATCAGAAAGGTCGATGGCGTGACTTTCAAACCCCACGGACCAGGCCGTCTGCAATGTGATGTCTGCGCGGTGGGTCAGGGTTTGGGGCATGGAATCGGTTCGCTCGTTGCACATTCATCGGCTTGAGGTGAGCGCATCAGAATCAGCGCCTTAACGCAAGCGAGATGAAGTGAAGGCCTCATTGCATGACCTTAAGGAAATTGCGCATTTCCGCCCTCGTCATCTGGTCATTCCCCCCTGACCGACTTACGTTGCAATTTACCACGCGGTGATCCGTTCGGGTCATGGGCGCGGTACTAATACAATTTTAGCAACTCACAGCTAATCATCGGCAAACGTAAGACAGGCAGGCCCCCATGAAGGACCCATATGACGTATACATGAACACTCTCGTTCCCATGGTGGTCGAACAGACCAGCCGCGGGGAACGGGCCTATGATATCTTTTCGCGGCTTTTGAAGGAACGGATCATTTTCCTGTCCGGCCCAGTGCATGACGGCATGTCGAGCCTGATTGTCGCGCAGCTTCTGCACCTGGAGGCGGAAAATCCGGCCAAGGAAATCTCCATGTATATCAATAGCCCCGGTGGCGTGGTGACAAGCGGGCTGTCGATCTATGATACGATGCAGTACATCAAACCCAAGGTGTCCACGCTGGTGGTGGGGCAGGCGGCCTCCATGGGATCGCTGCTTCTGACGGCCGGTGAGAAGGGCATGCGCTTTTCCCTGCCCAACAGCCGAATCATGGTGCACCAGCCGTCAGGCGGCTACCAGGGTCAGGCGACCGACATCATGATCCACGCTGAAGAGACGCTGAAGTTAAAGCGCCGTCTCAATGAGATCTACGTTAAGCATACGGGCCAGACGCTCAAAAAAGTGGAAGACGCGCTGGAGCGGGATAATTTCATGGATGCGGAGACGGCCAAGGATTGGGGTCTGATCGATGAGATTGTCGAAAATCGACCCAAGGATGAAGAAGAGTAAAGCAAGACTTAACATCGTTCCGAGTGACTGGAGTGCGCCCAATAGGACGCAGCCGAGATTGGCATTTTGGCGTTGTGGTGCCGGAGGGCCTGCTCTAGGCTACCTGTCAGACGGATCAAAGTGGCTGTGCGGTGCCAAGTTAAGCGCCGGAACACGCCGCAAGAGGTTGAAACATGGCGAACAGTTCAGGCGGTGACAGCAAAAACACCCTCTACTGCAGTTTCTGCGGTAAATCCCAGCATGAGGTGCGAAAACTGATTGCGGGGCCAACGGTGTTCATTTGCGATGAATGCGTCGAACTTTGCATGGATATCATTCGCGAAGAAACCAAGACGGCGGGTCTGAAATCGTCTGAGGGTGTGCCGACCCCCCGTGAGATTTGCGATGTTCTGGATGACTATGTGATCGGGCAGGGCATGGCCAAGCGCGTGCTGTCGGTGGCGGTGCACAACCATTACAAACGTCTTAACCATTCTGGGAAGTCCGGGGATATTGAGCTGCAGAAGTCAAATATCCTTCTGATCGGCCCCACTGGGTGCGGTAAGACGCTGCTGGCGCAGACCTTGGCGCGGATCCTTGATGTGCCCTTTACGATGGCGGATGCCACGACGCTGACGGAAGCGGGGTATGTGGGCGAGGATGTGGAAAATATCATCCTGAAGCTTTTGCAGGCATCCGAGTACAATGTGGAACGCGCGCAACGCGGGATTGTCTACATCGACGAGGTCGACAAGATCACGCGCAAGTCGGAAAACCCCTCCATCACCCGCGACGTGTCAGGCGAAGGGGTGCAGCAGGCGCTGCTGAAGCTGATGGAAGGCACCGTGGCGGCCGTGCCGCCGCAGGGCGGGCGCAAGCATCCACAGCAGGAATTCCTGCAAGTGGACACGACGAATATACTGTTTATCTGCGGTGGGGCCTTTGCGGGGCTCGACAAGATCATTGCGCAGCGCGGTAAGGGCTCTGCCATGGGCTTTGGCGCTGATGTGCGCGACGTGGATGCGCGCGGTGTGGGGGAGATCTTTACCGATCTGGAACCTGAAGACCTGCTCAAATTCGGGTTGATCCCGGAATTCGTGGGTCGTTTGCCCGTGATCGCCACGCTGGAAGATCTGGACGAGGACGCACTTGTCACCATCCTGACCGAACCCAAGAACGCTTTGGTGAAACAGTATCAGCGGCTCTTTGAGTTGGAAGATGCAAAGCTGTCCTTTACCGAAGATGCGCTGTCCGCGATCGCCAAGCGTGCGATTGAGCGCAAGACGGGCGCGCGGGGGCTGCGGTCAATCCTGGAAGACATTCTACTCGACACCATGTTCGAATTGCCGGGCATGGACGATGTCGATGAGGTGGTCGTGAACGAAGAGGCTGTGACCTCCGACGCGGCGCCCTTGATGATCTATTCCGACGCGCAGAAGGAAGGCGCAACAGCCAGCTGAGCCCGCAAATTTGTCTGGGGTCTGCCGCGTGAACGGGTTAGAGAGACGTTAAACAGGCGTCGAGGTGATCCACATGTCCGCACAACAAACAACCGAGACCATCGTTGGGGCCGCCGTGCTGGCGGTGGCCGTGGGATTTATGGTTTATGCGGGGCAAGTTGCGGGCGTGTCTGGCAATGCATCGGAATATGAACTGACGGCCAGTTTCCGCAGCGCCGATGGTGTGAATGTGGGCACGGATGTGCGGCTGGCGGGCGTCAAGGTGGGCCGCGTCACCGAGTTGGAGTTGGACGCAGAGACGTTCCGCGCCATGGCTGCGTTTTCCGTGCGCGACGGCATTGAAGTGCCCGATGACAGCGCGGTCGCGATTTCGTCGGAAGGGCTGCTTGGTGGCAATTTCGTGGAAATCCTGCCCGGCGGGTCGCCTTTTGCCTTCGCGCCCGGCGATGAAATTCAATTCACCCAAGGGTCTGTCAGTCTGATTTCCCTGCTGACCAAGTTCGTGGCCGGGGATGAGGGCGAGGAATGAGGCGCGCGCTTGCGGCCCTGATCGCAGCACTGATCGTTCCTGTTGCAGGCTATGCGCAGAATGTCGCGCAGGGGCAGGGGGCCATACTGCGGGGCCTCGATAAGACCGACGCCAAAGTCAGCGAGTTGGAGATTGCGAACGGGGGCGAGGTGTTCTTTGGCACGCTGTCCGTGCGCATGACGGAATGCCGGTATCCCGAAGGGGATGCAGTGGCGGAGGCTTATGCCTATCTGGTGGTCCGCGATCTGGCGCGCGGGCGCGATGTGTTCAGCGGTTGGATGCTGGCGTCATCCCCCGCGCTCAATGCGTTGGAGCATTCGCGTTACGACGTCTGGGTGGTGCGTTGCATCACCGAATGACCGCTGGGATCGAGCGGTTCGCGATGCACGGATGTTTCTATCTGAAGCGCCTCGCGCAGCCTTGCGCGGTACTCGCGGCGCGGGATTTCAAAGGCGCCGAGGCTCATCAAATGCGGGGTGATGAACTGCGTGTCAAAGAGCGAAAATCCACAGCGGTGCAGATGGTCGGTGAGATGCGCGAGCGCCAGCTTTGAGCCATCCTTACGCGCCGAGAACATGCTTTCGCCGAAAAACGCGCCGCCCAGGGCCACGCCGTAAACCCCACCGACCAGCAGATCGCCTTCCCAAACCTCCAGCGAATGGGCGTGGCCCAGATCGTGCAGCCCGGAATAGAGCGCTTCGATTTCAAAACTGATCCACGTGTCGGTGCGTTCGGCGCAGGCGGCGACCACGCCGGCGAAATCCTTGTTGAGGCTGACGTGGTAGTCGCCTTTGCGCATGCGTCGCGCCAGTGATCGGGAGATGTGAAAACCGTTGATCGGCAGTACACCCCGCATCCGGGGATCCACCCAGAACATCCCCGGATCGCCACGCGATTCGGCCATCGGGAAAATCCCCGAGGCATAGGCGCGAAGCAAAAGCTCCGGTGTGAGGGGCGGATCGAAGTCCTTCATCGGCCGTCCTTTGGAACCGGCTTATTCGTGCCAAGGATGATGCCCACCGGCCCCACGTCAAGGGGCGGTGGTCATTCCTGAAGGTTGGTTTCCAGCCATTTTTCGAGCCAGTGAATATTGTACTCACCGGAATGGATGTCGTCTTCGGCCAAAAGCGCGTGGAAAAGCGGCACAGTTGTGTCGATGCCATCGACGATCAGCTCGTTCAAAGCGCGGCTCAGGCGGGCCAGTGCCGCAGGGCGATCTGTACCATGCACGATCAGTTTGGCGATGAGAGAATCGTAATAGGGCGGGATGGAGTATCCATCATAAAGCGCCGAATCCATCCGCACCCCAAGCCCGCCGGGCGCATGGAACTGCGTGATTTTGCCCGGGCGCGGCGCGAATTCGGGAAGTTTTTCCGCGTTGATCCGCACCTCGATGGCGTGGCCATTGATGACCAGATCCTCTTGGCCGAACGACATGGGCAGCCCTTCGGCCACGCGGATCTGTTCGCGCACCAGGTCGACGCCGAAAATGGCCTCGGTTACTGGGTGTTCGACCTGCAGGCGGGTGTTCATTTCGATGAAGTAGAATTCGCCATTCTCATAGAGAAATTCAATCGTGCCCGCGCCGGTGTAATCAATGCGCGCCACGGCGTCTGCGCAAACTTTGCCGATTTTGGCGCGCTCTTCTGCGGTGATGGTTGGTGCTCATCAT
>JBCCCZ010000097.1:0-10568 GCA_039033255.1 Pseudomonadota bacterium | reverse complement strand
CTCCAGCGCGCGGCGAAACTGGATGAAGCCGCCATTATTGGCGGTGCTGACGGTGCCCGCTAAACGGCTGAAGGTTTCGCCATCCTGCTGCATCATCAGCATGTTACCATCAGAGACGCCGCCCATGACGCGGTCGCTGACATAGCGCCACCCCTGCGCCTGGCCGTCTGAGAAATCTTCGATCATCATTGGTTCTGCCGCCGCTGCGCCCGCCATCAAACCCGCGCTGAGAATCCCCGCGCCGAAACGCGCAAATGGCCTGCCCATGCGCCCTTGGGTCGGATTTTCTGACATCTGCGCCTCCGTTCCACTGCCTTGGCGTAAACCTAGTGCGCAATGTCGGGTTGTCAGAATTTTGCGGCACCTGACGAAACGTGACATATGTGAAGGCCATGGCATTCCACATCCACTGAGCAGAGGACGGCGGCATGGCGGCCCCAACACTGGAAAACTGGGAAATGACAGCGGCGCTGTCGGACCTGACGACCTGGCTTATCCAGCAGGGACTGGAGGACACGCCCGTTGAGACGTGGCTTGAAGCCCTGTGCAACCGGCTGGTGGCGTCGGGCATACCGCTGCAGCGGGTGAACATCACCATGCGCGCGCACCACCCGGAGATCGGGTCGGTGGCGTTTCGCTGGCATCGCGGTGGCGCCTATGAGCAGTTGACTTACGAACGCGTGTCTGAGGCGCCGGAGGATTACCTGCTGAGCCCGATTTATTACCTGCTCTCCCGCGACATTGACGAAATCAGACAAAACCTGACCGATCCTGACCCAGCGCTTCATTTTCCCATTTTCGATGAGCTGCGCGAGCGCGGGGGCACGGATTATTTCTCCGCCAAGAGGCTCTTTTTTCCTCAAGGCGAGGAGCCGTCCTTCGACCCGATGCACCCCGATGAAGGCGTGGTGATTTCCATGAGCACGGACGCGCCGGGCGGGTTTTCGGATGCGCAGCTGGACGGGTTGCGCCAATTGCTTGCACCGCTTTGCCTGACCTTGAAATGCGGGGCAAACCGGTTGATGGCCGAGGATATCACCGCCGCCTATATGGGCCGGGATGCCAGTCAGCGGGTGCTGTCGGGGGATATCAGCCGGGGGTCGTGCCAGACCTTGTCGGCGGTGATCCTGTATTTCGACCTGCAAGGGTTCACCAAGATGTCCGAAACCCTTCCCGGGCCTTCAATCATCGAGATGCTGAATGATTATTTCGCCGATGCCGTGGAGATTGTCGAACGCCATGGGGGCAATGTGCTGAAATTCATGGGCGATGGGATGTTGGCGATTTTCGACATGGATCAGAACCCGCAGGCGCGGCGCGTGGCGATTGAAGCGGCGCTGGAGTTGCGCAGTGCCTTTGTGCCGCTGAACGAGCGGCGCGCTGCGGGCGGCTTGGCGACCACGGGCTTTACGCTGGGCCTGCATGCGGGCGACGTGCTTTACGGCAATATCGGCGGCAAGAACCGGCTGGATTTCACGGTGATCGGGCCTGCGGTGAACCAGACCTCACGCATGCAGGGGATGTGCAGTGCGGTGGATCAGGCGATCGTGATATCGGCTGCGGTCGCGCGGCCATTGCTGCATCATGTGCCGGAACTGGTGTCGCTTGGTCAGTATCGCCTGCGGGGCGTGCGGGAGCGGCAGGAGCTTTTTACCCTGGACTAGGCATTAGGGTCAGCGAAGAAATATGTCGCACTCTGGCGCAGGTGAGGCCGCAAGATGTGTCGGAGCGGCCTCCAGATCATGTTCAGTATAAGCGGCATCAACCGTTTTGATGTCTTACGTAGACACCATTTTCGAACAAGCCACGCTCCAGGTGCTCACGCGAAAACCAGCAAGACATGCTGTGGGAGTGATCATAGACGGTGCCCAGAAAATCGTCGCTGTGGAATGCGATAAGGCATTGTAAACCATGGGAATTGAACGCGTTGAATTCTGGGCTCGGCTGTGATCCCAACAAGTGGTGGCCGCGCCAGCGTGTGATGTGATGCTCGATAAAAGGTCGAAATTCCATTGGCACTTTTTCAAAGTCTTTGCCTTGCCGAATACCAGGAAACGCCCAGAAAAGTTCACGCAGAACTGTCCTGTAGTCCCCCATCAACTGACGGTACTGGTTCGTCCGAGGGCCAAATTCTTCGGCCAGTTTCGCGCGCATATCCAGAACTTCTACAAGTCTGGCTTTGTCAATCGGATCAGCGGGATTGAGCGTTTCCAGCACGTTTTTGAAGGCTTCCAAGTGGTTTAGCAAGGCGTCAATCTGTGGCTTAACTCTTTCATGGAGATCGATTGCGCGCAGTTGGAAATCCGCGACTTTCCGGGCCGGCGGCAATTGGTAGTCCACACCCTTTTCGATCAACGCATCCCTCTCGCCATTGAATTTGCGGGCGTTTTCGACAATTTCCAAGCGCCCTTTGTGATGGAAGGTTTCCTGTTCAAGCAATTTTTGAACAATTCTGGCTTCGAACAAAGCCAACCCACACGTGTCAATCCAATACAATGGATCGGTTTTCGCTGGTTCAAGGGAGTCCTGCGTTTCCCGTCGTTCGCACCGTTCAAGATCGAAAGAGAACGCATAATGCAGGTTTCTGGACTGGGTTGACCCGTCATCCAGAATGTCAGGAAGCGTGTCAGGCGCGGGCCGTATCGCCGCATTCGCCATCTCTGGGGAACCAATCACACAGGCAAAACTCATAGCGCCCCGTTCATGACTATCCGCGTCTGCGTCATCGATAAAGATGACCAGACATCCTTCAACTGGCAGGCACGTCTCTTCTGGCTCAGGTAAGTAGGCCGGTGACATCATTGAAAGGTCGATCTGTGCCAGAAAATGAAGAGGTTTGCCCTTATCATTGCGGGGCCACCGAAAATCATGCGGAACTTTGGGCAATCCGCCGAACCACGAATGCGTCACGGGGTCGTCTTTGTAGGGTGACCGAAGCTTGATTTTGAAAGCCGGGCTTCGCATTGTGCTGCGCCTTTGGGGAACCACCTGTTTCGGTTCACCATGGTTGGCACTGGGCCTTTGACGTACGCTCTCAATGAGCTTGTGGAGCAGAGATTTTTTTGATGCCACTGACTTTGCCTAGCGTGATTTTTGTCAATGTATCGGCGCCAAAAGTGTTTTTCTCTGGGCGATGAAGGCAAAAAATTGTGAGCGCCGAATGGGCAGCTTCATGCATCAAAAAGCTTTGCATGTTTTTCGAGCTCAAGGGGAAAAGGGGACAACACTGTGCCCTTTCAACCATCCTAAACCAGGTTAGCCGGTACCTAAGCTTTTTCGGCCAACGACATAGTATGATCTCGTAGCCAGGCCATAAACCCACGGGGATCCGATTGCAGCAGTTCCATTTGTTCATCGGTCAGCGCGGGGCCCACAACGGGTTTTTGCGGATTGTTACAGCTGTTCACCACTTCATGGAGCAAAAGCCCCTGGCGGAGGGTGGCAGAGATTCGGTTGGCCATTTGGTAGGCCCGCGAATTGGCACCGGGGAAGAAGATGGGCACCACGCGCGCGCCGGACCGGCGGATCATCTGCGCCGTAAAGACGTTCCATTCCCGTTCTTGCGCAGGGCCAAAGAGGCTGTCTGAGGAGGCCACGACGCCCGAGGGGAAGACACTGATCAGCCCGCCTTCCTTGAGATGCGCCATCGCTTGGGCGCGCATTTCCACGGATTTACGCTGGGCGTCGGGTTCATGGGGGAACGGCACCGGGATCATGTAGGAGGCCGCAACCTCATCAATGCCAGTCAGCAGCGCGCGGGTGAGGATCTTGTAATCTGTCCGCCGCCGCCCGATGAGATCGGCAAGGATCATGCCGTCGACCAGCCCATGGGGGTGGTTGGCCACCACAACGACCGGGCCATCCAGCGGGATGTTGTCAATCTCGTCTTGTGGGGTTTGCAAAGGAATGCCCATCGTGTCGAGGGCGGCGCGCCAGAATGGCTGGCCGCTGGGGGCGCCTTTCTTTTCAAAGGCGCGGATCATCTTCACGATGGACAGCTTGCCGGTGAGCCATTCAATAGTGCGAATGCAAAAGGATGTGAACGGCGCGTCAAAGGAGTTGGCATAGGTCAGACTGCGGCGGTCGTACTTGGTGAAATTCACCGAACCGGCACCCTCATCCGGCGTCTGATCTGGCCTTTGATCCACCAACTGGTTCTTTCCCACCCATGCATCACCACCCGTGCGGGGTGGTCTTACATCTCTTCGCCGAACCGGTCGGCCACCAGTGTTTCGATAGCCCCGGCGAGAGCCTCTTTCTCGGGCCCCCAGACGCGCACGTCAATAATCTTTCCTTTGGACGCTGCCAACATCAAAAGGCCCATGATGCTGTCGGCGCCGCTGGATTGCCCATCGTGGGAAACCTTTGCTTGCGCATCAAACGCTTCTGCGGTTTCCACCAGTTTGGCGGCGGCGCGGGCATGCAGGCCTTTTTCGTTTACAATCATCATTTGCCGGGAAATCGTCTCGGTCATCGGGGCATGGCTCTGTTGAGAGGGCTAGTCGGCGGTGACGACGTGGCTGTTGATGTATTTTCGCCCTGCATCCATAGCCGCATTGGCCGCATCTGCAACATCCATGTGGCGCGATTTGGCCAGTTTGATCAGCATGGGCAGGTTAGCCCCGTAAAGGATGCGCCGTTTGTCCGGTCGGCAGGCCTTGAGCGACAGGTTGGAGGGCGAGCCGCCGAACATGTCGGTCACGATCACCACGCCGTCGCCTTGGTCGACATCATTGGCGGCCTGGCAAATCTCATCCTGTTTGGAGCCTCGATTGCATTCGCTTTCAATCGGGATGCCGCGCAGGCCTTGCTGTGGGCCCACGACATGTTCTATGGCTTTCACATACTCGCAGGCGAGCCCGCCATGGGCGACAATCACAATGCCGATCACTTGTTACCATCTCCTGCGCTGGCGGGACCTTTGGGTCTTGCTTTATTTGGGGCGGCATGGGCTGCGCTGCGCTCCAACTCGCGGTGCCTTATAGACACCCGCCAGCCGGTTTCCGCAAGGGCCTGACCCAAGGTTTTTGCCATCACAACGCTGCGATGTTGCCCGCCGGTGCAGCCGAACCCGATGGCGAGATAGGGCTTGCCTGCGTCGACATAGGCGGGCAGCAAAAGATGCGCGAGGTCGACGACCTTTTCACGGAAATCCGCAAAACGGGGATCGGAGGCGACGTAGTCGGCCACGGCGTCGTCGCGGCCATCGAGGCTGCGCAGGTTTTCGTCCCAATACGGGTTTTGCAAAAACCGGCAGTCGAGCACCATGTCTAGACCGCGCGGCAGACCGCGTTTGTAGGAAAACGAATGCACCGTCAGCGCGATGGGGGCAGAGCCTGCGGGCGCGAACCAACGGGCGAGATCGCCGCGCAGGTCATTAGGCGACATCTCGGAGGTGTCGAGCAGCAGGTCGGCGCGGGCCTTGATGGGGCCCAGCAGATCGAGTTCACGGTCGATCCCCTGTTCGGGGCTGTCAGCGGGGGCGAGGGGGTGGCGACGGCGGGTTTCGGAAAAACGCCGGAGCAGCACGTCGCGGTTGCAATCAAGGTAGAGCACCTGAAGCGCGGCATCATGCCCGGCGCTGAAACGGTCGATCACTTCAATGAGGCCGTAGGTGGAAAAATCGCGGTTGCGGGGGTCAATGCCCAAGGCCAGCGGTTTGAGCGGGCCCTGCTCATCAAAAAGACGGGGGATGAGCGAGAGCGGGAGGTTGTCGATCGCCTCATAACCCAGATCCTCAAGCGAACGGATCGCGGTGGCGCGCCCTGCACCCGATGGTCCCGTGACCAGAACGAGGCGGGGGGTGCCATCGGTGAGACTGTCGCTGGGGGTGTCGTGTGACATGATCGCCTTTATGCCTCTCGCTGACCCCTAAGATAGGCAAGGATCGTTGCGGGAAAATGAGCGAGGTTGGATTTTTTCAAGATCGTGATGTGCAGACCCAGCAACTGTGTCTGGTGGTGGTCTGGCAGGCGTTGGGTTTCCACCGCGTCCATGTCGATCAAGAGAGAGACGGGATGCGGGCCTGCAGGATCGACACGCAGGATGGCCACCTCGCGCGCCTCAATGAGGCCGCGCAGGCGATCGGGGGCGTCGGCCATGAGAGTGTCGCCCTTTCGCCAGATGATCGTGCGATCATCAGAAACCAGGCTGGCGCCAAGCGACATCAATTGCAGGGCAAGGCCGGATTTGCCGCTGCCGGACGCGCCTGTGATCAACACAGCGCTGCCATCTATCGCGACGCAGCTGGCATGCAGGATTGCGGTGTCAGGGTTTTGCGGGTGCTTTGACATGACCCGCGCCCCGATACGGCTTACGCTGGCAGGCCCACGACGAAGCGCGCGCCGAGCGGATCAGACGTGGCATCGGCATCGGTGGGGCGGATATTTTCGGCCCAGATCACACCGTCATGGGCCTCCACAATCTGTTTTGAGATGCTGAGCCCAAGACCGGAATTATTGCCGAAATCCTTTTCAGAGCGGTGCGAATAAAAGCGTTTGAAAATCTTGGTGAGCGATTGATCGGGAATGCCCGGGCCGGTGTCTTCCACCACGGCCACCACGCGATTGTCGCGCTTGCGGGCCCAAATGCGAATCGCATCGCCGTCTTCACAGAAACTGATCGCATTGGTGATGAGGTTGACGAAAACCTGCGCCAAGCGCCCTTCGAGGCCGGTGATGACGATGGGCTCATCAGGGAAGTCAGTGATAAATTCGACGCCCTTCTTCTCCGCTTCCTCAGTCAGATATTGGGACAGGTTGCCCAGCATGATCAAGAGATCGAAGCTTTCCTGCTCTTCCTTCACCAGCTCGCTGTCGAGGCGGGAGGCGTTGGAAATATCGCTGACGAGGCGATCTAGACGGCGCACGTCATGTTCGATCACGTCGAGCAGTTTCATCCGCTGATCTTCGCGCTTGGCAAGCCGCATGGTACCCACGGCAGAACGCAGGGACGCCAGCGGGTTTTTAATTTCATGGGCCACGTCAGCAGCAAATTGTTCATTGCCTTCAATACGATGATAAAGCGCGCCCACCATGCCGCGTAAGGCACCGCTGAGGCGGCCAATTTCGTCGGGGCGCGCAGTCAGATCAGGGATGCGGACGCGCCCGCCTTTGCCTTGATTGGTCTTGCGATTACGCGCACCGCCCACCTCTGCGGCGGCCGCAAGTTCCGCCAGCGGGTTGGAAATGGTGGAGGCGAGGATGAGGGACAGACCTACCGACACGAGCGTGGCCACTAGGAACATCTGCAACACGCCTTCGCGTTCGATGCGGATGAGATAGTCGATTTCGCCGCCCACACTGGCCATGGCAACTGCGCCCACAGAGGTGTCGCCGCGCATGATCGGGGCCGCGACGGTAAAAGGTGACGTATCAGTGCCTGGTGAGCGGACGGCCTCTGCCTGACCGCTCACTGCGGCGGGAACCAGACTGCGCGCGGTATCCTCTGTGCTTGTCACCGCCTGACGTTCCGACGGGGTGGAGAACGGTGCGGATATTTTCGTCCAAAGCCAGGAAATCACGTTGATAATATAGGTGGGTTGCCGGTCGCCGGTGGCCATCTCATCGCTTTTCAGCGTGCCGGCCAGCTGACCCTCTGCATCAAAAACATAGAGCGACATGCCTTCACGCACGTCGATTCCGGTCAACGTGGCCGCCACATCAATGCCGTCTGCGGTCACGAGATTGACGGGTGCCGCGGCAGGCAATTGCGCCTCAAACACGTCGGCAATCAGGATGGTTTCACGCTGCAACGCATTGGCGTGCTGCTGTGCCAGACCCTCGCGGGAGGCATTCAAATACAGAATTCCTGCCACGAGGATGTTGAGCGCAATGAGGTTGAAGGTAATGATTTTCCGCGTGAGCGAGGCCCCGGTCGAGGACAGGTAGCCACGCTTTTCACGGCGCTGGCGCACCTCATCTTCCACCACATCCCGTGGGGCTACAAAATCATCTCCGAGGACAACATCATCGTCGTCTATCAGCGTATGGTCTCGCACAGGCTTACCTTCTGGCCCACCTTCTGAACGGCTCGCGTATCACTCTTCGTTGTAGCGGTAGCCAATACCATAGAGGGTTTCGATGGCGGAAAATTCATCGTCGACCATGCGCATTTTCTTGCGCAGGCGCTTGATGTGGCTGTCGATCGTGCGGTCATCTACATAGACCTGATCGTCATAGGCCACATCCATCAGCTGATCGCGGGATTTCACAAACCCTGGACGCTGCGCCAGGGCTTGCAGAAGCAAAAATTCGGTCACTGTCAGCGACACATCCTTACCCTTCCACGTCACCGCGTGCCGCAGCGGATCCATCCGCAGCTCACCGCGCTCAATAACCTTGTGTTCTTCGGTTTCCGTGATCATTTCACCGGAATTGGCTTCCTGACGGCGCAAAAGCGCGCGGATGCGTTCCACCAGAAGGCGCTGGGAAAACGGTTTTTTGACGTAGTCATCCGCGCCCATGCGCAGCCCCAAGACTTCGTCAATTTCATCGTCCTTCGATGTCAGGAAAATGACCGGCATCGACGTTTTCTGTCGCAGACGCTGCAACAGATCCATGCCATCCATGCGCGGCATTTTCACATCCAGTACCGCCATATCGGGCAGTTTCTTGCTGAACGCATCAAAGGCCTGCTGACCATCGTTATATGTTTCGACCTCGAACCCTTCGGCCTCAAGCGTCATGGATACGGATGTCAGAATATTCCTGTCATCGTCCACCAAGGCGATCTTGGACATCATTATTTTCCTTATTGCTGCTCTGTTTGCCTGCTTTTTTCGGACACTATGTTCAGTTTTAGCCGTTTCGATCAATGAATAATTGTGATTCGCGCGGGTTTGCGTGTCCAATCTGCCGCGAATTTGCCAACCAATGGCTAAATTGACTCACTTTTCTGCTTTGCATTTTACACGTTTCGCCCCTCGCAGCCGATGGTTGCGCTAACTTTGGTCCGATCCGCAGGTGGTGGCGCTAACGACCTGAAACCGCCCTGTTCTTCTGTAAATCGCTCATGTTAAGACGCCGAAGAAGGCGCGGTATACCACGCCGTGCCGACAGTCACCGAGCGGGGAAACGGGACCATATTCACCGCTTGAATTGAGAGGCCGCGGGCGCGGCCAACGCGACCAGGGAGCGTTCAGCACATGGCATTCGGACGGGTTAACCCGAGTTTTCGGCTTCAAGATCAAGGCATCACGGGGCTGGAAGAGGTCCATTACAACCTGATCGAACCCGCATTGATCGAGGCCGCACTCCAGAACGGGGAAGGCAAGCTGGGTCGTGGTGGGACGTTTTTGGTCTCAACCGGCAAATTCACCGGCCGGTCGCCCAAGGACAAACACGTCGTCAAGACCGACAGCGTGGCCGACACGATCTGGTGGGAGAACAATGCGGAGATGAGCGCGGATGGCTTTGACGCGCTTTATGACGACATGCTGGCGCACATGGAGGGTGGCACCTACTACGTGCAGGACCTTGTTGGCGGGGCCGATCCTGCGCATTCGATAAATGTGCGGATGGTGACGGAACTGGCCTGGCATGGGCTTTTCATCCGGCACATGCTGCGCCGTCCGGAGCGCGAGGCGCTGGACCGGTTCGTGGCCGACTTCACCGTGATCAACTGCCCAAGTTTCCAGGCGGACCCCGCGCGCCATGGATGCCAATCGGAGACGGTGATCGCATTGAACTTCGATCGCAAGATAATCCTGATCGGCGGGACGGAATACGCGGGTGAGAACAAGAAATCGGTCTTCACGCTGCTGAACTACCTGCTGCCGGAAAAAGGCATCATGCCGATGCATTGCTCGGCCAATCACGCCAAGGGCAACCCGGTGGACACGGCGATTTTCTTTGGTCTGTCGGGGACGGGCAAGACGACACTGTCGGCCGACCCAGAGCGCATTTTGATCGGTGACGATGAGCACGGCTGGTCGAACCGGGGTACGTTCAATTTCGAGGGGGGCTGCTACGCCAAGACCATCAATCTGGATCCGGAAGCGGAACCGGAGATTTACGCCACCACGTCCAAATTCGGCACGGTCATTGAAAACATGGTCTATGACGAAGAGACGCTGGAGCTGGATTTCGAAGATGACAGCCTGACCGCCAACATGCGCTGTGCATACCCGTTGGAATATATCTCCAACGCGTCCAGCAATGCGCTTGGCGGGCACCCCAAGAATATCATCATGCTGACCTGTGATGCCTTTGGCGTGCTGCCCCCCATCGCGCGGCTGACCCCGGCGCAGGCGATGTATCACTTCCTGTCGGGGTTTACCGCAAAAGTGGCGGGAACCGAGCGTGGCGTGACAGAGCCGCAGCCCACATTCTCCACCTGTTTCGGTGCACCGTTCATGCCGCGCCGGCCGGAGGCCTATGGCAACCTGCTGCGCGAAAAAATCGCCAAGCATGGCGCGACCTGCTGGATGGTGAACACGGGCTGGACGGGGGGTGCCTATGGCACTGGGTCGCGGATGCCGATCAAGGCCACGCGGGCGCTGCTGACGGCCGCACTTGATGGCACGCTCAGCAAGCAAAGCTTCCGCAAGGATCCCAATTTCGGCTTTG
>JBCCCZ010000096.1:0-10917 GCA_039033255.1 Pseudomonadota bacterium | reverse complement strand
TTGGAAGACGCGATCCGAGCTGCCATTGCCGCTAAGCCCAAAGGCCATGATTTCGACTATGATCGTCAGAACATCACCGGCCAGATGTCCCGCCACATGAGCCACACCGGCGGCTAATGATGCTCGGAAAACCTTTGCCCCTGCAGCTCTATACAGGGCTGAGCGCAGCGGTGGGTCCATTCCTTTACCCTCAGATCGCGCGGAAACTGGTGGCTCACGGCATGCCGCCCGAGCGGGTGGAGGAGCGCAAGGGCTACCCGACGGAACCGCGCCCAAAAGCCAGGCTGTTGTGGTGTCATGCGGCATCCGTGGGCGAATCCCTATCAGTGCTGCGCCTGATCGAGCATTTGGGGCAGGTCCATGCCGATCTGCAATTTCTGCTGACATCGGGCACCGCCACTTCTGCACAGATCGTCTCAAACCGTCTACCGCCCCGCACGCGTCACCAGTTTGCGCCGATGGACACACCAAAGGTGGTGGACCGGTTCCTGCATCACTGGGCGCCAAATGCGGCCGTTTTCGTGGAAAGTGAGCTTTGGCCCAACATGCTCACCCGAACGAGGGCCGCTGGCATCCCCCTCGCACTGGTCAATGCCCGTATTTCGGATCGTTCCGCGCGGCAATGGTCCCGCATGGCAGGGTCGGCGCGTCACTTGCTTGGAAGTTTTCGCATGATCCATTGTCAGGACGACCGCACAACCAGTCATCTCCACCGCTTGGGACTTCATCAGGCCGCCGCGGGTCCCAACCTTAAGGCCATGGCCGCGCCCCTGCCCGTTGACCGGGATGAAAGCGCCCGGTTGGCAGGCGTGATCGGGAACCGCCCTCTGTGGCTCGCGGCTTCGACCCATCCGGGCGAGGATGACATCGTTCTGAGCGCGCAAAAAACCATCTTGGAGACGCACCCGAACGCCATGCTTGTGCTCGTTCCGCGCCATCCGGAGAGGGCGGAAGAAATAGAAAAACGTATACATAACAGCGGCTTGCACTGGACACGGCGCAGGCGGGGCGAGGATCCGGCGCCAGAGGTTTATCTGGCCGACACCTTGGGGGAAACCGGCCTTTGGTATGCGCTTTGCCCGATCACCTGTCTATGCGGGTCCTTCATAGCCGTCGGTGGGCACAATCCTTTTGAACCCGCCGAGGGCGGATCCGCGATCCTGCATGGGCCGCTCTATGCCAATTTCGCCGAGATCTACGGGGCTTTTGATGCGGTCGGCGCGGCCCGTCAGGTGGGCGATGCGCAAAGCCTTGCAAAGCAAGTGATCGCGCTGCTGGGCGATGACCGGGCCAGAGCCGCCATGACCACCGCTGCGAAAGGTCAGCTCGAGGCTCAGCAGGAAGGGCTGTCGCGGATCGCCCAAGACCTTTCCAAGGCGCTGAACCTCGGGTAGGCAATCGGCGTGCCAGAGCTGATCATCACCAATATGAACCGCAATTTCACCGGGGTCTCGGCCACGGCGGCCGCTGTGATGCGCCAACAAATGGAGCAGTTTGATCTGTCTCTGATGGGTCACCCTCTGATTGGCGGACCGGCGCCGATCAGCTATCGCGAAGCACGGCGGCTTTGCCATGTCCCGCCGCTCGGCAAACCCTTCACCATCTGGCATGTGCGCCGCAACCCCGAAATGCGCGTGGCGATCTGGGCGCGTGACGTGCTGCGCCTGCCGATTCGCATTGTCTTTACCTCTGCTGCGATCCGCCGCCATTCGGCCTATCCGCGTTGGCTCATTTCTCGTATGGATGCGGTCATCGCAACGACGCAAACCGCGGCCGAGTTTGTCCCCCATGTCCGCGCCGTGGTGCCCCATGGCGTGGAAACGGATCGCTTCACACCTGCGCCTGATCGCGATGCCGCCTGGGCCGCCACGGGCTATCCCGGCGCGCGGGGCATCGCCACAATTGGTCGCATCCGCCCTGAAAAGGGCACCGATCGGTTCGTCGACGCAATGATAGACATGCTGCCCAGACACCCGGAAACCACAGCACTAATCATTGGTCGGGCCACGGGGGAACAACAAAAATTTTTGAGCGATCTCAAAGAGAAGATCGCCAAAGCTCATCTAACTGATCGCATTCTCTTCACCGGTGAGGTCACACCCGATGCCCTGCCGGATCTGATGCGCGCACTTAGTCTTGTGGTGCAACTGCCCCGCTATGAGGGCTATGGCATGACACCGCTGGAAGGCATGGCAAGCGCTGTCCCTTTTATAGCCACCGATGAAGGCTACTACCGCCAGTTCTCAGCGCAGGGTAAGGCCGGCCTCATCACAGAGGACCCGGCGCGCGACCTGCACAGAATTCTATCCGACCCGCAGCGCCTCAAGCAAATGGCAAAATCCGCCCGTGACATTGCCCAATCACACTTTAGCATCGAACGGGAAGCCACTGGAATCGCGTCTGTTTACGAAGACTTGTGGTCCAACGCCTGATAGACTTTTCTTCTTGCTTTAAGTTTCCCCCGGGGGTTGGGGGCTGGCCCCAAGGTTCATGCGTTTGGGGGATGGCGCCAATGTACGATATCACAAAGGCATTCGCTGCTCGGCCACCTCGGCCCACCAACTGCAACCGACCGGGATCGCTTCATCATCGAAATTGTATTCCGGATGATGTACCGGCGCGCTGTCGCCATTGCCCATCAGAATGTAGGCGCCAGGTCGCTCTTCGAGCATGAAGGCGAAGTCTTCACCGCCCATGACCAAGGGCGCCTGCGCGCAGTCTCCACTGACTTTGCGCGCCATATCGGCGGCAAATTTGGTCTGTTCGGCATGGTTCGCCATCACCGGGTAATTGCGTTCATAGTCCAGCGTCACAGTCGCACCAAACGCCTCGCCAATGTGGCGGCAAAGCGCGCGCATCCGCTCCTCCGCCATGTCGCGCATCGCATTCGAAAGCGTCCGCACAGTGCCGGCCATCCGCACCGATGACGGGATCACGTTGAACGCGTGACTGGAACTTTCCATCGAGGTGACAGAGACCACGATCTGTTCCACCGGGTCGGCATTGCGGCTGACGATGGTCTGCAACGCCGTCACTAGATGGGCGGCGATCACGGATGGGTCCACCGTCTGCTGAGGTTTGGCGGCGTGCCCGCCCTTGCCTTCCACCAGAATTTCAATCTTGTCGGTGGCCGCGAAAAATGCGCCCGGCCGAATGGAAAACGTCCCAACCGGCATACCGGGCCAGTTGTGCATGCCGTAGACCTCTTGCACGCCAAAGCGATCCATCAGCCCGTCATCGCACATTTCCTTGCCACCGCCGCCACCTTCCTCGGCCGGTTGGAAGATCACGATCACCGTGCCATTGAAGTTCCGCGTTTCCGCCAGGTACTGCGCGGCGCCCAGCAGCATCGCAGTGTGCCCGTCATGGCCACAGGCATGCATTTTGCCAGAGGTTTCAGAGGCATAGTCGAGCCCTGTCTGTTCTTCGATCGGCAGCGCGTCCATATCCGCGCGCAGGCCCACCACCTTGCCGGACCCCGTTTCGCGACCCTTGATGACACCCACTACGCCGGTGCGGCCAAGCCCCGTCACCACCTCATCACAGCCAAACGCCTGCAGTTTTTCAGCCACAAGCGCGCTGGTGCGATGCGTGTCGAACAGCAGCTCGGGATGGGCATGAAGATCGCGCCGCCAGGCGGTGATGTCGTCGTGAAGTTCGGCAAATCGGTTTTTGACAGGCATGGGGGCAGTCCTTTCCGGATCAATATCCACTTGTCGATATCAGAACGTGATGACCGGGCGCCACCTCTTCATACTGACTGGGCCCGGGTTCGTGGCCCAATGGATGAAGCGGTGATGGGATCGGTTTGAAGTCTGGCAGGGTTTTGCGCCGTTGTGTCGGGTCGGGCACCGGCACGGCCGACAACAGCGCACGCGTGTAGGCGTGCCCCGGCCGTTCAAAAATAGCATCGCGAGGGCCGATTTCCGCGATCCGGCCGAGATACATGACGGCCACACGGTGACTGATCCGTTCGACGACGGCCATGTCGTGGCTGATGAACAAAAACGCGAGGCCCAGGTCGCTTTGCAACTCCTCCATCAGTTCCAGGATGCGGGCCTGAACACTCACATCGAGCGCGCTCAGCGCCTCATCGGCCACGATCAGCTGCGGCTGCACAGCGAGTGCGCGCGCAATGGCGACGCGTTGACGTTGTCCACCGGAAAGCTGATGAGGAAAGCGGCCCAAATAGGCGCGCGGCAGATGTACGCGGTCCATCAGGTCCGCCGCGCTCTGATGGCGCCTCTCCGGCATTGCAATTTCGAAATTTTGCATCGGTTCCGTAATTTGTGCAGCAATCTTCATCCGTGGGTCGAGGCTGGAAAACGGGTCCTGAAAAATCATCTGCATGCTGCGACGGGCCTGACGCAGGTTTTCGCCCGACAGCGACAGGATATCCTGCCCGTTCATAGCCACGCGGCCCCGCACCGGTTCTTCCAGCCGTAAAATCGACCGGCCCACGGTGGATTTCCCACATCCGGATTCGCCCACCAGGGCCAAGGTTTCGCCAGGATGGATGGTGAAAGAGACGTCCTCCACCGCATGCACCTGCGCGGTCACGCGCCGTAGGAGACCCGATTTCACAGAGTACCGCGTTGTAAG
Organism: Pseudomonadota bacterium; assembly: GCA_039033255.1. Lineage (GTDB taxonomy): Bacteria > Pseudomonadota > Alphaproteobacteria > Rhodobacterales > Rhodobacteraceae > Roseovarius. The sequence continues at coordinate 6,315 of JBCCCZ010000096.1, read as the reverse complement.
TCCGGAGACCCGCAACAGTGGCTCATCGTTGCGCTCTGGCACCTTTTTGCCTTGCATGGCACCAAGCCGCGGCACTGCGTTCAAGAGATTTTTTGTGTAATCCTCTCGGGGGCTTGCAAAGATGTCTTCAACCGCGCCCTCTTCCACTTTGCGCCCATTCTGCATCACCACAACCCGGTCGGCCATCTGCGCCACCACGGCCATGTCATGGGTGATAAATACCACCGCCGTGCCGTGATCGCGTTTGAGCCGGTCGATCAGTGCCAGGATTTCGGCCTGAGTCGTCACATCCAGTGCCGTTGTCGGCTCATCGGCAATCAGAACCTTGGGCTCGCAGGCCAGCGCCATAGCGATCACAACCCGCTGTCGCATGCCGCCCGATAGCTCATGGGGGTATTGCCGCAACCGGCGTTCCGGTTCGGGAACCCGCACCTCTTCCAGCAGCTTCACCGCCTCTGCCCGCGCCTGCGTCTTGTTGAGCGAACGGTGCAGGCGCAGGCCTTCTGTCAGCTGCCGCTCAATCGTAAAAACGGGATTGAGGGCTGTCATAGGCTCTTGAAAAATCATGGCAATCTTGTTGCCGCGCAGCTTGCGCATGGTACTGTCAGAGGCCGCCTCCAGCGCCACATCGTCCACAATGACCTGCCCGCCAGAAATCGCACCGCCGCCGAATTCCACAAGCCGCATGAGAGACAAGGCCGACACGGATTTGCCTGATCCAGATTCGCCCACAATGCAGAGCGTTTCCCCAGGATGGATGTCAAAAGACAGATCCCCAACAGCGTTCGTCACCCCGCCGCGGGAACGAAAGTCCACCCGTAGGTTCTGCACACGGGCAACGGGTTGGTTGGGAGGAGGCTGATCTTTCATCAACTCAAAAGCTAGTCGTACAGGTCTGGGCGGTCAAAACCTATTCCGGTTGCAAAACCGTGATGCCCGTCGCCGCCGCCCGCGCCAGATCAGGGTCGAGCGACATCGGGATGTATTCTCCGCGGCGCCAAAGCTGGGCCATGTCGTCGTAGTGACGGCTCAGGAAATGGCCTGATTGACCGGTGGAGATGACAAAGACCGAACTGTCCGGATCGGCGAAATCATACACCCCGCGATAGCCCGCGCCATGGACGTTCTCATAAGGGTTTTCCCCCTCGCCCCGAATACGCCCGCGCATCAGCGTGTTGTCACCGCCCGAGGTCGATTGCCGGATATTGACGAAATAGCGCAGAATCGGCACCTCACCCAGCACCTGATGATCATGCGTCGCCTGATGCAGATCGCCCCACCGCAGGCTTTCCAGCGCAGAGCCGTAATTGTCCCCGATCCAGACCAGCGCGTCATCGAGCGCCAGCCGCGCGATATCCACGCAGCTTTCCTGATCCGTGGATTGCCGGATATCGCACCAGACCGAAGCCCCATCCACATCGCGGAACACCCGTTCGATGAAAACAGGGTCGGGATGGGTGAATTCGTCGGCCAACGGGCCCAGCTCATCGCGGATCAGACGATCCATCAGCGCGCGCATCCAAGCCGTGTAAAGCAGCGGCTCGGGCAGGTGTTCATTCATCTCCCCGTTCCAGCTCGACAGCAGATCGAGGGCGATTTTGCGTTGGCGTTCAGTCGTGCCTTCCGGGGCGGCCTCACCGGTGAACCAGAGATCCGCGCCAATGAGCGGAAGAAGGGATCGGGCGGTGAAACTAACAGTGTCCAGCTGCGCCTCAATGAAGCTGTCGCGGGTGTGGACCTCGCGGATTTGCATCAGCCGTTCAAAGCGCTTGATCCGCTGCGTGTCACCCCAGGAAAAGCTGACGTGATTGGGAAAGTCGCGATCGACCATCTTGTTGTTGGTGTTGCCTAAGATTCCGCCCACAGGCGCCACGAATTCCGGGTTCTGCGAATACGGAATGCGCGCCGTCCATTGGTTTTCCTTGATCCAGCCACGGCTTGGCATGCGGCCTTGCGTTTCGTGGAATGGGTTGCGCGCGGGCATCGCGCCAATGGTCTTCATCGCGATGGTGTCCTGATCGGCCAGCATCAGGTTCAGCGTGGGCGCCACGAAAAAGCGGCCCGCGCGCAGCCCCTCTTCCACCGACTGGGCCCGCATCAGCCCCATCGCGGCGGTCATCGACGTGTCGTTGCCAGAAAGCGCAGTCCAAGAGAGCGACGCCACATGGCCCGGCGGGGTGACTTCCGCGAGGTCATAGTGCGTGCCGGGCAGGACCGGGCCATTATCCGTCCACCGCAGGGTAAGCGTGACGGGATCCATATCCGCGATCCGGATGATCGTGCTTTCGGTGCGGAACGGTTTGAACCCGTCGGGCGTGAGGTATTGGTCGGGGTTTTCGGGGTTCAGTTTCTCAATGAAAACGTCCTGATCATCCATGTAAGACGACGTGATCCCCCAGCCGAGCGCATTGCTGCGTCCAGACATCACCAAAGGCGCGCCGGGGATCGTGCCGCCGATCACCCCGCCCGTGGTCAGCTCAATCCGCGCCAGATACCAGATCGCGGGCGCGGAAAAGCCGAGATGCGGGTCATTGGCCAGAAGCGTGCCGCCACTGGCCGAGCGGCTGGGTGCGGCGGCAAAGGCATTGGATGCACCCGCAAAGCCGCGCTTTGCGAAGGGTGAGAGCGGGTGATCCCCGGTGCTGGAGGCCAAGCGCGGCGTGCCAAGCCCCGGAAACAGGCTGGAATATTCGGGCAGTTCGGCGATTGCGGCACCGGGGGAGAGCGGCATGATATCGCGCAACCGTTCCTCGCCCACCAGAACGGAGGTGCGGGCGTGCAGCACCTCTTCCGCCAGATGGCCGGACAGTTGCACCGACATCAGTTTCACGATGGCGATGGAATCGGCGGGCTGCCACGGGGATAGCGCGGGGTTGAAGATGAACATCTCCGGCGCGCCTTTGCCGCGGGCCTCTTCATTGATTTCCCGAATGCGCGCATTCACGCCCGCCGCATAGGCGCGCAGGGCCTCCTTGGTTCGGGCATCCTGAACATCAACAGAGTCGCGGGCATGACGATACAGATCAAGTCGCCGCATCAGCATGTCGACATCGACAGTCTGAGTGCCAAAAATCTCTGACAGGCGGCCTTGCGCCGTGCGCCGCAGCATCACCATCTGCCAGAGCCTGTCCTGGGCGTGGACGTAGCCCAATCCGAAGAAACTGTCGGCATCCGTGCTGCCGAAAATGTGGGGCACGTTGGCGTTGTCGCGCACGATGTCCACCGGCGCCGAAATGCCCGTGACCTGCATCTCTTTGTCATAGATGGGCAGCGACCGGGACAACAGGAAATAGAACACCAGAACGGTCAGCACGGTCAGAACGACCATGCCGCCCGCGATGCGAAACAGCCATTTGAAAACCTGGCCCATGCCCCGTCCTTCAAACCCGATGAAACGGTGCGGTTGGGATAGTCAGAAATGCCACCTAATACAATGCCGTAGGGTGGGGTTTCACCCCACGTTTCCTAGAGCCCAAGCTTGTCGCGCATGAAGGCCAGCGCCACCTGCAACCCGTCCGGCGCGATCCCGTGGGCAGTGCCTTTCATCACATGGGCGTAAACATCCTGCCATCCTGCCGATTGCAGCGCCTCGGCGGCTTCTGGCAGGGATTTGGGCGGAACAACGTCATCCGCATCCCCATGCACCAGCAGGATCGGCGGGCGGCTCACCGCCTCGTCCTTGAGCAGTTCGGGCGCCAGCAACCGGCCCGAGAAGGCCACGATACCGGCGATAGGGTCTTCGCGGCGCGGCGCCACGTGGAGCGCCATCATCGTGCCTTGGGAAAAGCCAAAGAGAACCACCTGTTCGGGCAGCACATCTTCATCGACCATAAGGGCATCGAGAAAGGCATTAAGATCCTCGGCCGCCGCCATCAAACCGCGTTCTGATTCCTCCTCCGATGACCCGTCGATCCAGGGGATCGGGAACCACTGCAGCCCGCTGGGCATCATCGGGATGGTCTCTGGCGCATCGGGCGCGACGAAAAGCGTGTCCGGAAGATGCTCCATCAACACATCAGCAATGCCCAAAAGATCCGCCCCATTGGCCCCGTAGCCATGCAGAAACACCACGATAGACCGCGTTTCCCCCGAATGCGGGCCTTTGCGCCCGGCTTGCAGAACACGTGTCATCGGATCCCTTCCCGTTGCTTATCCACCCGGTAGTAGGCCCATAGAATGCGCGCTGCAACCGATCTCCAGGGGGACCAGGCGAGCGCCATCTCGCGCATTTCCTTCTCTTTGGGGCGGGTTTCGAGGCCGTAGAGCGTTTTCGCGGCCTCCTGCAGGGCCAGATCGCCATGGGCGAAGACATCCGCGCGCCCCAGTGAAAACATGGCGTAAATCTCCGCTGTCCAGGTGCCGATGCCGGGAACCTCGACCAGCCTGGCCACCACATCTGCATCAAGATCACCCCTCAATGCCTTGTAATCAATTTTTTTCTCTGCAAGGGCGTAGGCATATCTGATCTTCTGTCTGCTCAAGCCCACGGCCCGCAAATCCTCCTCGGAGGCCTTGAGCACGTGGGCGGGCTCGGTTAGCCCGGCCTCCTCAATGCGTCCCCAGATGGCAGCAGCAGAGGCCGTGGACACCTGCTGACCCACGATGGCATTCAAAAGCTGCGCAAAGCCTTCCGGTTTGCGCCGCAAGGGAAGCGAGCCGCATAAGCGGCGCGCCTCTGCCATGCGCGGGCAGATTTGGGCGAGGTGGTCGGCACCCTCCTCCACATCCTCAAGGGTTTCGATGATCCGGCCAGTCATAACGCAGCCACCCATGCCAAAGCCTCATTCACATTGGTGGCTTTGGGGCCCTCAGGCTGCGGCGGTCTGGCGATCATGGCAACCTTGATGCCCAGTTGCCGCGCGGCGGTCAGTTTGGTCTTTGATGCCTCCCCGCCTGCATTCTTCACCACCAACCAATCGACACCAAGTGATTGAAAAAGCGCCACTTCCTTCTCCACTGGAAACGGCGGACGCCCGATCAGAAATTCGCCGTTGGGAAAGGGGAACGGCCCCTCGGGCGGGTCGATCTGACGGCAAATGATGCGGGCATGGGGCAGGTTCGAAAACCGCTCCAAGGTCTGTCGCCCAGTGGCGAGAAACACCGTCTGCCCGGACGTGACAAGGGGGGCCACATCCTCTTCCCGAGCCACATGCGTCCACTGATCACCTGCCTCGGGCTGCCACGCGGGACGCAGAAGCTGACAATAGGGCAGACCCATCTCAGCGCAGATCCGCGCCGTGCGGTTTGAGATGCGATGGGCGAACGGATGCGTGGCATCCAGCACCGCCCTGATCCTGCGCCGGTGGACCTCATCGCGAAACCCCTGTTCCCCGCCAAAACCGCCGCGACGGGTTTCAATGCCAAGATTGATGGGCGCGCGCGTCACACCGGCCAGCGAGGCAAGCACGTCGCGGCCCTGACCCGCCAAAGCGCGCGCAATGTCTTGCGCCTCACGCGTGCCAGCGAGCAACAGAAGGGTCATGGCCCGGCCTGGGCGATGATATCGCCTTGTCGGTTCATGACGATGATATTGACCTCGATGTCGGGCACCATTTTTTGGACATGGATAAGTGCATTTTCAGCCACCCATTCAGCATGCATTTCCCCCATGTTTTCAAAAACCTCAAGGGCCGTATTCATGTGAGCGACAGCGGGGTTCCCCAACGCGTGCGCCAGGGCATCGAAATCCACCTGCGACCGGCCCGAATGCAGATCCCGCGCGCCTTGGGCAAGCTTGGTCAACTTCCCGATCCCGCCGCCGATGGTCAGGCGCGGCACCGGGTGGCGCGCGAGATATTTCAGCATGCCGCCTGCGAAATCCCCCATATCCAGCATGGCGTGATCGGGCAGGCCGTACAGCGCCTGAACGGTCTTTTCGCTGGTGGCGCCGGTGCATCCCGCCACATGGGCCAGCCCTTCGGCCCGCGCCACGTCGATCCCGCGATGGATCGAGGCAATCCAGGCCGCGCAAGAAAACGGGCGCACGATCCCCGTGGTGCCCAGAATGGACAGCCCGCCTTTGATGCCAAGGCGTGGATTCCACGTTTTCTCGGCAATCTCCGCCCCACCGGGAACGGAAATTTCAATCGAAATATCAGGGGTTTGGAACAGCCTCTTCGACATCTCCTCGACGGTCTGCACCATCATCTGACGCGGCACCGGGTTGATCGCAGGGTCCCCCGGCGGAATGGGAAGCCCCGGTTTGGTCACCTGCCCCACACCCTCACCGGCGGCAAATTGAACCCCGCCCGAAGACGGCGTCACGCGCGAGACGATCAGCGCGCCGTGGGTCACATCCGGGTCATCGCCCGCGTC
>JBCCCZ010000095.1:0-10937 GCA_039033255.1 Pseudomonadota bacterium | reverse complement strand
CTTGCGCAGACGGTCGAGCGCGCCGTGGTGATTTTCAATGAGCTGTCGCATGCGGGTGGGCAAGCCGGAAAAGACACGTTTGTGACCACTGAGGACAAGATGTTCCGGTTTCGCCAACTGCGCGAGCCGCCCACAAGCCTCCAGCCAGTCCGCCACCGGGTCCGCATCGGGTTCCGTGGGGTAGACCCCCAGATTGGGGCTGATCGAAGAAATGATCTGATCGCCCGCCAGCACAAGATTGTCGCTCCGGCTCCAAAGCGTCAGATGCTCAGGCGCGTGGCCATTGCCAATGTGCACATCCCACTCGCGACCGCCGACGGTGATCAAATCACCCTGCTTCACGCGGGTATAGCCCACAGGGATCGGGTGACAGGTATCGACGAAATTATAGGGCCGCGTATTGGCCCGGGTTTCCAGTATCTGCGGGTCCATCCCCGCCGCGCGCATGAAGTCCACGGCTTGTCGGGTCGGGCGCTCCTCCTCATCCAGAATGAGCATCCGCGCCATCAACCACGACGTCCTAGTCGCCACCAATTCCGCGCCGAACCGTTCCATCAACCAACCGGCCATGCCCACATGATCGGGATGATGATGGGTCAGGATCACGCGACCGACCGGGCGGCCCTGCAACGGTCCGCGCAGCACCTCTTCCCACAGCGCCACGCTGCGTTTGGAATGAATGCCGGTATCGACAATGGTCCAGCTGTCGCCTTCATCCAGCGCGTAAATGTTCACATGATCCAGCGCCATGGGCAGCGGCAAACGGATCCAGAGAACGCCTTCAGCCACCTCAATGGCCTGGCCATTTTCCGGTGGCTCCTCCCACGGGTAGCGAAGATGCGTATTGGATGCGTCGTTCATGCGCGCCTCTTGAACGATGTGCTGTGTCTTGGCAAGCAAAGCGGTGGGCAGTAGTGGAGACTTGAACCAGACCCGAAAGCAACCCTCACGCGACGTCATGCCATGAGCCTTGCCACTGACACTTTGAACGATGATGCAGCCGGGATCGCTGCGGCGGCAGATGTCTTGCGCAGCGGTGGCCTCGTCGCGTTCCCGACGGAGACAGTCTACGGCCTTGGGGCTGATGCGCGGAATGACACGGCCGTGGCGCGCATTTTTGAGGCCAAAGGGCGCCCGCGCTTCAACCCCCTTATCGTGCATGTCGCGGATATCGCGGCGGCGCAGGTTCTGGTTGAATGGCCAGACATGGCAGACCGCCTCGCCTGCGCCTTCTGGCCCGGCCCCGTCACCCTCGTGCTTCCCCTGAAGCCCAAGTCAGGCCTGTCTCCCCTCGTGACGGCAGAGCTTCCCACCCTTGCCATTCGCATCCCGGCCCACCCTGTCGGTCAGGCCTTGCTCAAAGCATTCGATGGACCCATCGCCGCGCCATCCGCAAATCCGTCCGGTCGGATCAGTCCTACGACAGCAGATCATGTGCGCGAAGGTCTTTCAGGGAAGATTGAGGCCATCGTTGATGGCGGCGCCTGCGATGTGGGGCTCGAATCCACGATCATCGGTTTGGAGCCTACGCCGCGCCTGCTTCGCCCCGGCGGACTGCCCCACAGCGCGATTGAGGCCGCGCTGGGCGCGCCGCTCACTCAACACGGCGCACAGGATCCGATCAATGCGCCCGGCCAGATGACATCCCACTACGCCCCCGATGCGCCCATGCGGTTGAACGCAAAGACGGCCAATCCCGGTGAAATCATGTTGGGCTTCGGCGACATAGAAGGCGACCTGAACCTGTCAAAAGCCGGCGATCTCATCGAGGCCGCCGCCAACCTCTTCGGCCATCTCCACTCGCTAAATGCAGCGGCAAAACCCATCGCCGTCGCTCCGATCCCTAAAAAGGGCCTCGGTCTCGCGATCAATGACCGCCTAAAGCGCGCTGCCGCCCCCAGATAGGACGGCCACCCGTTTCATCTTTCCAAAAATACTCCCGCCGGAGGCAGGATGTCTCACTCACACCGCTTCGCCGCTTCATCCACAGCTGCGGTGAACCCCAGCAAAGAAAACGTATCCTTCGTGGTTGTCCCGCGAGATGATTGCGCTGTCAAAGTCGCGTCCGACCCACGCTTCATCGCCGTGATGATCTTGGCGTCATCCGCTGTGCTGGCCGGCCAGGCCCACTCGCCTTCGGTGAAAAGCTCAAAACTTGTCCCACCCACGTCCAGCGTCACGGTGGAGCCACCCGCGAAGGGATAGCCACCTGTAAAAGTGACCTGACCCGTCACATTCTGATCCGGTCGGTAAAATGTCATCAGCAGGATATCCCCCCGACGCACTGCCACCACGCGGCCATCTTTGCTATTCACAGTCTCAGTAGGCGCGGACACAGCCCAGCACTCACGCGGGTCCTGATCTTCAAACACGCTCCACGCGGTTTTTGCCGCGACCTGATTGGTGCTTTCTTCCTGTTCCTGCGCGCTTGCAGCGCCCGTCAGGGCAATCGCCCCACCCGCCAACGCCATCATCAATGTCTGCATAATCCGTGAACCCATCTTACAGCCTCCACGCTGTTTACAACCTCAATAATCTCTACCGCCGGTTTAGTATTGTTATAGCGGGTCGGCAAATGCCCTCGACTCGATCACACTAGCCTGAAACAATCACCAATCAAAAGACAGTATGCTCGAATATTTCGTTTGGGAACAGGGGGGAACATGGTCGCAGGCGTGCCTTTGGTGGATGTGTGGCGTGGCGATATGGTGGAAAGCCAGCATCTTGGCCACGCGGTGATCTGCGATGCGACAGGCCAGATTGTCGAAGCCTGGGGCGATCCGGAGCTTGTGATCTACCCCCGCAGTTCTGCCAAGATGATCCAAGCGCTGCCCCTTATTGTAAGCGGCGCAGCGGATGCGGCGGGGTTGACATCAGAGCAACTGGCGCTCTCCTGCGCCTCCCATATCGGGGCCGCGCTTCATACCAATGCGGTGCGCGACTGGTTGGAAGATCTGGATCTGAAGGACGATGATTTCCGCTGTGGACCGCAGTTGCCTGAGGATGAAAAAGCGCTTCATAGGCTTATCAAGACCGATCAGTCACCCTGTCAAATCCACAACAATTGTTCTGGCAAACACGCTGGATTTCTGACGCTCGCACAGCACTTGAAAGCAGGGCCTAACTATATCGACCCGGACCACCCGGTGCAGCGCGCCTGCCTGCAAGCGTTTGAAGAGGTCACAGGTGAGGCCAGCCCCGGTTTCGGGATCGATGGCTGCTCCGCCCCCAATTTTGCGACGCGTCTACAGGCGATGGCCTGGGCAATGGCACGCTTTGCTTCGGCCAGTGAGTCCACAACGCGCGGACAGGCGATGCAGCGGCTCTGGCAGGCGATGGCCGCCCATCCTGCGCATGTCGCGGGCGCAGGTAAGGCCTGCACTGAACTTATGAGGGCAGCAACGGAACCTGTGGCGATCAAGACCGGTGCGGAAGGGTTCTACATCGGCATTCTGCCTGCCAGGGGTCTCGGCATTGCACTCAAAATCAGCGATGGGGCGACACGGGCCTCTGAATCCGCCATCGCGGCTTTGCTGGTGCGACTTGGTGTGGTCGAACCCGCTAACCCTGCGGTGCATCGGTTCCTGAACCCGCCTATCTTGAACCGTCGGGATATCGTGACCGGCCATATCAAACCGAATCCAGGCTTCGCCTGAATCATGCGCGGTCTTTTGCCGTGAGGTATTACAGCGCTCGGTGATCCAATTGCCGCCGATCCTGCGGTGCGGCTGTCGCAGTATCCCGCCGGTCCGTGATCGCGCCATTTGGACAGGCGATCTCTTGCGGACGGGACATGACGATTTCGGCCTCTTCCTGCGGGAAAGTGATGGTCGGGTCGCCCTCCGCTGACATCTCCCGGTTCGACTTCCATGTTGCGTGTCGAGGAACGCGCTTCCTCCTAACTCTCAGGAAACAGGAGATCAAAAATGATGACCTTTCTGAAAATCACTGGCCTTGCAACTGTGCTTCTGGTGCCGACCGCCCTCATGGCGGGGGATGCCAAACTCGACGCAGATGGCGACGGTGCGGTGACCATGACCGAATTCAATGAGGCGATGCCAGAGGCTGGCGCCGCTGTGTTCGCCGAAATTGACGTGGACGCCAACGGCGTACTCGACGCTGAAGAGGTAGCCGAGGCTGTCAGCATCGGTGTCTTGCCGGCGTCGTCGTCGGAAGGCTGACGTCAGAACGTTTCCGGGATTGTCTGAAATGTGCATCGTTTCTTTGCGGACAAAGAGAGAGCAAGAAGCGGTTCATTCTGCCCGGAAACGTTCCACCCGGGGCGCGTGTGCGTTTTGGTTGGAACCATTCGGTCTGGTCGGTCAGGTGTTTTCAGGACACCCCCAACAGCCCAGACGGTACCCGATCGGTCGGACCGGTGGACCCAACTTCACTTTGTCGTTTGCCCGCGATCCAGCACGCGCGCTCCGGACTTTGATCTGCCGTTAATCCTGTCGCTTGAACAGGATTTCGGCAATCTCCGGGCGCATCAATTCACTCAGTAGCTTTGGCCCTTGCCCGGCCTCCACCGCATCTTTGAAAAAAGCATGGATTGCCTTGTTTAGAGCCGTATTTCGACCCAGCGAACCGTTCATCTCACTGATGTATCCCATGTCTTTCAACGCGTTCTCTACGGAAAATACATAGCCTTCGTAATTGCCGTCCTTTGCATTGCCGATGATGCGGCGAAAAACACCCGAGTCCGCGGACCCCCGGATCACCACATCATAGAGCTTACCCCAGTCGCTGTCGGTCAGCCGAGCCACGTGAAACGCCTCACACACCACAGCGGCAACGCCCATGACCATGTAATTGTTCACGAATTTCGCCGCCGCGCCGCTGCCGACCGGGCCGAAATGCTGAACGGTTGCACAAAACATGCCAAGGATGGGCTCAATGCGCTCAAACACATCCAAATCCGCCCCAACCAGCGCCCCGAGTTCGGCATTTTGAGCCTGAAGTGTACCGCCTGTCAGTGGGCTTTCGGCAAAGTGCACCCCACGCGATTGAAGCGTTTTATGCAGATTTAGGGTCGATTCCCGCGAAGATGTTCCGGTATCGATCAGGGTCTTTCCGGCGCTTAGTGACTCACCCATATCCTCGATCATGCGCTCCACCACATCGGAGTTGGGCAGGCAAAGCAGGATCACATCGCATGCCTTTGCCAATGCGGCAGGGCTGTTCGCCTCTTTGGCACCATTCGCGACCAGATCCTCCACAGGTGCGCGGTTGCGGTGGCCCAATACCATCACGGCGCCATGCCGGGCCAGGATGTTCGCCGCCATCCCATGACCCATGGCACCCAATCCGATGAAGCCGATCCTGTCCATCAGATTGTCCAGCCGCCATCGACAACGAAGAACTGCCCTGTGGCGACCTTGGATTCGTCGGATGCCAGGTAGACCACAATTGGCGCGATATCCTCCGCTGTGGCCATTTCGCGCGTGGGTTGGCGATCCAGCAGCGTCTCTAATGCCGCATCGTAATCCCCGCCCGCCGCCATGCGATCTTGCAACGAGGGCGTCAAAACAGTGCCTGGGCAAATCGCATTGCAACGGATCCTGTCAGTCACAAAATCAGCCGCGATCGATTTGGTGAGGCCGAGAACCGCGCCTTTGCTGGCACCATAGATACAGCGGTTTGCAGTCCCTTTGATGGAGGACACAACAGACGCCACATTGATGATCGACCCACCGCCATTTGCGATCATCCCTGGCAGAAACGCCTCAATCATCCGCGCCGTCCCTCGGACGTTAATGGAAAACGTTTTGTCCCATGCCTCATCATCGGCCGTCAGCAGCGTCCCGTCATGCACAAAACCCGCGCAATTAAACAGCGCATCGGGCGTCGGAACGGAGCCCGTGAACGAGACAATGCCGTCCGGATCGGTCACATCCAGCTTGGAACAGATCAGGTTATCCGAGACCTCGCTCAAGCTCTCCAACGCCGCCTCGTCAATGTCCGTCGCATAGACCCGCGCGCCCTCTTGCGCCATCGCAATGGCCGACGCGCGCCCGATCCCGGCGCCGGCGGCTGTCGTGACCACGGTCTTTCCGCTTAGTCGCATCTGCATCCCCCTCTTTGCCCCGACGTTCGCGCCGCAATGCCCCGAAATCAAGCCTTGTCATTCGGGTGTGTCGGGCGCAGGGTGCTGGTCGTTCTCAGGGCGGGGTGAAATTCCCCACCGGCGGTGACAGGTCTTAAACCTGAAGCCCGCGAGCGCCTCGGGGTCATCGCGACCCCTTGGGACAGCAGACCCGGTGCAATTCCGGGGCCGACGGTCATAGTCCGGATGGAAGAGAACGCCAGGTTGTGTGGGGCTTTTCGGCCCTGCCTTTCCTGTCGTGCTGCGCCTTGGGTGAGAGTGTCGATTTAGGAAAGGAAACCCCATGACACACACCCGATACGCCTTTGTCAAAGCCAACTGGCACGCCGAAATCGTGACCCGCGCTTTGGAAGGATTTTGCGATATCATCCCGGCCGAGCAAGTCGACGTGTTCGACGTGCCTGGCGCGTTTGAAATGCCGCTGATGGCCCGCGATCTGGCCATGACAGGGCGCTATGCGGCCGTCGTGACAGCGGCGTTTGTGGTCGATGGTGGAATTTACCGGCATGATTTCGTGGCCCAGGCCGTGATCGACGGGTTGATGCGTGCAGGCCTCGATAGTGGGGTGCCGGTGCTGTCGGTGTCCTTGACCCCGCATCAGTATCAGGAAACCACCCATCACGATGCGATCTTCCGTGCGCATTTCATTGAGAAGGGTCGTGAAGCGGCGAAAGCGGCCTTGCTGCTGAATGAGGCACGGGCACGCGCTGCCTGATCGGTCAGGTTGCGCCTAGATAATCCCTTAAAGCGGGGGGCGGGTTCATGAAAATCTCTTCGGTCGGAACCGGGGGATGGGCCTGCCCCTCAGCCACCAGAACGACCTCATCAGCGACCTCACGGGCATCTTGTGGCTCATGGGTGACCATCATGACAGTGGCCCCTCTGGCGCGGGCCATATCTGTGACCATGTTCAACATCTCCGCCTTGAGGGCCGGTCCAAGCGCGGCGAAGGGTTCATCCAGCAAGATCAGCGCGCGTTTTTGCACCGTCAGGCGGGCGAGCGCGACACGCGCCTGTTGACCACCTGACAGTGACGCGGGTTTGCGATCTGCGAAGCCATCGAGCCCAACCTCTTGCAGCGCCCGCGCAATGGCTTCATGGTCCTGTGTGGACAGGCGCAGATTGGGGCGAAGACCTAGCCCGACGTTTTGCGCAGCCGTCAGATGCGGGAAAAGGTTCCCATCCTGAAACAGCATCGCGATGGGTCGGGCGCCGGGTGGGGCGACGGTGATGTCTTGACCGTTCCAACTCATCCGACCAGCATGGACCGGCTCAAACCCGGCCACCGCCTCCAGAAGCGTGGATTTACCCCCGCCCGATGGGCCGAGAACCGCGAATATGTGACCCTGTTTCAGCGTAAACTGTCCAGACAGGTGAAAATCGCCTTTACGGATCTCAACACCTTCAAGCTTCAGCATGCCGTCGCCCTCCCCGATCCAGAACCCAGAACACGCCGATCGACAGCACCAGCAAAAGCAGGGACGCAGCGGCGGCATCATCCAACCGATAGGCGCCCATTAGGCGATAGATTTGCAAGGGCAGCGTGGCGATATCCGGATCAGCAAAGAGTGTGATCACACCCAGATCGCCCATCGAGAGCGCCATGGTTAACCCCGCCGCAAAGCCGATCTGCGCCCGGATGCGCGGCAGCATAACGCGGCGCGTGAACGGGCCGCCTGCCATGCCGAGCGAAAGGCTCAGCTTACCATATCGATCCACCACATCGCGGGCGGCAGGGACGAGGATGCGCAAGGCAAATGGCAAGGACATGATCGCGTTGACCAGCGCAGTGACCGGCAGGGCGAGTGCGAAAGGATCACCATTGACCTGTCGGATCATGATGAAAAGCCCGGTTCCGATCACCAATGGCGATGCGGCCAGCCCTAAAAGGCCCGCCAGTTCGACGATCCCACGGCCTCCGCGCGCAATGGCAAAAGCCATGGGCAAGGCAAGACAGAGAAGCATAACCGTGCTGATCGCGGCGACCAGTAGGGATGTGATCGCCGCCGTCCAGACGGACCCCGGCAAAATGCTAAGGCTCGGTAGACCAGACAGGACAATCGCAGCAAGAGGCATCAGCAGGAAAAGCGCGGCGACTATGATCCAAGCGCTATCCCAGGCCCTCGCCAACCTATTCGCGCCGTCCCAGCGCCGCACCAATCGGTCGAGCCCTTTACCGAACCCAGTGCCTGTCGCCAGCCATAATGCCAGCGCCGCAGCAGCAATTGTAAGGACAAGCTGCACCACGGATAGAAGCGCTGCACGTCCCAGATCAAAATCGAACCGGAAGGCCTGATAGATGGCCAGTTCTACTGTCGTCGCCTTGGGGCCCCCTCCCAAAGTCAGCGCGACAGCAAAACTGGTTAGACAGATCGCAAAGACCACCGCAAAGGCACCCGGCAGGATGCGGCGCAGCATGGGCCATTCGATGAGCCAGAACATCGCCCGCCCATCGCATCCCAATTGTGCGGCAAGGCGGAAGCGTTCAGCCGGCACCTCTTGCCAGCCCTGCAGGATCAAACGGGTAGCGAGCGGCAAGTTGAGGAACACATGCGCCAGAACAACGCCGTGCAAGCCGTAAATGCGGATGGGTTCGAACCCTAATAAGCCAAGACCCGTGCTGACCCACCCAGCGCGACCAAAGACCTCCAACAAGCCAAGAACCGCAATGATGACAGGCAGGATGAATGGCACGCCCAGAAGGGCAATCAAAGCGCGCCGCCCGGCAAAGCGACGGCGGGCCAACGCGCGGGCCACAGGAACAGCCAAACAGACACTAATACAGCCGGAAAGCGTCGCTTGCAGCACCGTGAACCGGATCGCTGCCCACTCCGCGCGGCCCAAACCGGAGCCGGGTTCCGCGCGCAAGGCGACGGCCAGCAAGGTCCCGAGGATCAGCATCGCGAGGAAGATGGCGGCGCTGATCCCGGGCCATGCGCTTACTGGCTGAGCGCGTCGAGCCATTCGGCCAATGCGCCATCCCGCGCGGCGGCTGCCTCATCCGGGGCCAAGAGCAGCGATTTCGCAGGCGTGACCAACGTGTCGAACCCATCGGGTAGGCCTGCCGCGGGCGTCACTGCCGGATACATCCAGTTGGTCGTAGGAATGATTGATTGGAAGGTATCTGCGACCATGAACTGCAGGAACTGATCCGCGAGCTCAGGCTGATCGGACCCGGCCAGCTTACCCGCCACTTCCACCTGCACGTAATGGCCTTCCGCAAAGAGGGCTGCGGCCTTGCTGTCATCCTCTTCGGCGATCAGGTGATAGGCGGGTGAGGTCGTGTAGGACAGCACCATGTCGGCCTCCCCTTCGAGGAAAAGCCCATAGGCCTCTGACCAACCCTTCGTGACAGTGACCACATTGTCGGCAAGCCCTTCCCAGATCGCAGGCGCTTCATCGCCATAGGCGGCCTTCACCCACATCAACAGGCCAAGCCCTGGGGTGGAAGAGCGCGGATCCTGAATGAGGATCTTCGCATCGCTGTCTGCCAGCGCTTTCAGGCTCTCAGGTGCCGTCATATCGGCATTGTGGACGAAGGCGAAATAGCCCCAGTCATAGGGTACGAACACAGGATCGGCCCAATCGATCGGCAGGTCATAGTCTGCACTTACTGCATGCTCAGCAAAGAGCCCGGTCTCCTTAGCGGCGGTCACAAGGTTCGTATCAAGCCCCAATACAACATCGGCATCAGAGCCTTCGCCTTCCAACTTGATCCGGGCCAGCAAGGCCGCCCCATCCTCAATGCCCACAAGCTTCAGGTCGCAATTACAGACAGCCTCAAACGCCTGTTCCACCTGCGGGCCGGGGCCCCAGTCGGAAACGAAGCTGTCATAGGTATAAACGGTCAGTTCCGGTGTGTCGGCCAAGGCAGCCGTAGCACCAAGAAATCCCGCAGCAAAATAGAGATGTTTCATATCATCCTCCTTTGCGGCGCGAGGGCAAAGGTGGATGTGCATCCGTGACCTTCCCTCCGCCGGTTCTAGCCGGTTCAGGTTCAACGGGTTCGCTGTCGCATCTCAGTCCGGGCAAGGCCCAAACACCCCGAGGTAGCGTCGTTGTAGGAGCGAGGGAGAGGGAGCGCAAGGGCGCAACTGGTGGTTTGCGCCCTTGCGAGGCAGTCCGTCAGGACTGATGAGCGACGCGTCACATCTCCATGATCGGGGCGACTTCGACAGTGCCCTTGCCTCCTTCCGGAATGGGGCCCATCTCGCAGGCTTCCTCAACACTGGAGGCTTCCACGATGGAATATCCCGACAGGGGGTTCGCGCCGCCATTGTCTTCGACTGAGGACGCGCTCACCGTCTTCGACATGCCAAATGGGACGCCCTCTTCGTGGCATTTCTGCCCCATACCTCCGAGCCAGGATTGCCATTTGGCCATCTCCGCGGCGCCTTCTTCGGGTGAGTTCGGGGACAAAACGACCCGACCGAACGAGCTGTGGCAGACCGACTTCACCTATCTCAAGGTCATCGGCTGGGGATGGGTCTATCTGTCCACGATCCTCGACGACTACAGCCGCTACATCATCGCCTGGAAGCTCTGCACAACGATGAAGGCCGTAGATGTGACCGGCACGCTGGACCTGGCACTGGACGCGTCTGGGTGCAATCGGGCCACGGTGGTGCAAAAGCCCGGGCCCCTCAGCGACAACGGCTCGTCCTATGTGGCGGCCGATCTCGCCGACTATCTTGAGTGCGAAGGCATGGATCACGTTCGTGGTGCACCACATCACCCCCAAACCCAGGGCAAGATCGAAAGGTGGCATCAGACCATGAAGAACCGAGTTCTCTTGGAAAACTATTACCTGCCCGGCGATCTGGAACGCCAG
>JBCCCZ010000094.1:0-11070 GCA_039033255.1 Pseudomonadota bacterium | reverse complement strand
CCCGCTTTGATCTTGGCAATCGCTTCTTCCAGCATGGATTGGTAAAGCTCATAGCCCACATCGCGCATCTGGCCGGATTGTTCTTCGCCCAGAAGATTGCCCGCGCCCCGGATGTCGAGATCTTGGCTTGCCAGGGTAAAGCCCGCGCCCAGCGTGTCGAGAGAGCCAAGAACCCGGAGACGTTTTTCGGCGGCAGGCGTCAGGGGTACGCGGGGTTTTGTGGTCAGATAGGCATAGGCGCGCAGTTTGGAGCGGCCCACGCGGCCCCGGATCTGGTAGAGTTGCGCCAGCCCGAACATATCCGCACGGTGGATGACCATTGTGTTGGCGGATGGGATGTCGAGGCCGGATTCCACAATCGTTGTGGCCAAGAGCACGTTGAATTTGCCGTCATAAAAGGCATTCATGCGCTCATCCAGCTCGCCCGCTGCCATCTGGCCATGGGCGACGACATAGTTCACCTCTGGCACCTGCGTGGTCAGGAATTCCTCGATTTCAGGCAGGTCCTTGATGCGGGGCACGACGAAGAAGCTTTGGCCGCCGCGATAGTGTTCTCGAAGCAGGGCCTCGCGGATGGTGACGGTGTCGAATTCGCTGACATAGGTGCGGATGGAGAGGCGGTCGACGGGCGGGGTGCCGATGATCGACAGGTCGCGCACACCCGACAGGCTGAGTTGCAGGGTACGGGGGATGGGCGTGGCAGAGAGCGTCAGGACGTGGACGTCAGAGCGCATTTGTTTGAGCCGCTCTTTGTGGGTGACACCAAAGCGTTGTTCTTCGTCGATCACGAGCAGCCCGAGATTGGCAAAGCGGATGCCTTTGGCCAAAAGCGCGTGGGTGCCCACGACGATGTCCACTTCACCGCGCGACATGGCCTCGCGCGTGGCGTTGGCCTCGGAGGCGGACACGAAGCGCGACAGAGGGCGGACATTGATGGGAAAGCCGCGGAAACGTTCTGCAAAGCTTTGATAATGTTGACGGGCCAGCAGGGTTGTGGGGGCGATGACAGCCACCTGATAGCCCTGCATGGCGGCGACAAAGGCCGCTCGCATGGCAACCTCGGTTTTGCCAAAGCCCACATCGCCGCAGATCAGGCGATCCATGGGGATGCCGGCCTGCAGATCGGTGATCACGTCTTCGATCGCGCGCAGCTGATCATCGGTTTCCTGATAGGGGAAGCGGGCAGAAAACGTCTCCCACGCGTGGTGTTCGGGTTCCAGGATCGGGCCTTTGCGCAGGGCGCGTTCGGCGGCGATGCGAATGAGGCGGTCGGCCATCTCGCGGATGCGTTCCTTGAGCTTGGCTTTCTTGGATTGCCACGCACCGCCGCCAAGGCGATCCAGCAGCCCCTCTTCATGCCCGTAGCGGGAGAGGAGTTCGATGTTTTCCACCGGCAGGAAAAGCTTTGATTGTTCGGCATATTCGACGTGGATGCATTCATGGGCCGCACCGGCGGCGGTGATCACCTCCAACCCCTGATAGCGTCCGATGCCGTGATCCACATGAACGACAAGATCACCGGGGGACAGGCTTTGGGTTTCTGTCAGGAAGTTTTCGGCACGCCGGCGTTTCTTGGGCGCGCGGATCAAACGGTCGCCAAGGATGTCCTGTTCCGAGATGACGGTGAGGCCAGGGGACGTGAACCCTGCTTCGAGGCCCCAGACAGTCAGGTGCAGCCCGGTTTTGCCCACGCCCGAGAGGTTGCGCACGGTCACGGCCCCTTTGAGGCCTTCATCCTCTACCAGGCCTTCAAGCCGTTCGAGCGCACCGGTGGAATAGCTTGCGATCACAACAGGTTCTGAGCCGATCTTCGCCTCGATATGGGATTTCAGCGCGCCGAAGAGGCTGATGCTTTCCTGCTGCCGTTCTGGCGCGAAATTGCGCCCGACGCGCCCGCCTGCATCCAGAACGCCGGGCCCTGGGCTTTGCGCGAGCGGAGAGAAAGACAGCACGCGGCGACCCGCCATGGCGGACCCCCAAGCGGCGTCATCCATGTAAAGCTGATCCGGGGCCACGGGTTTGTAGACCGAGTCCTGCCGACCCCGTTGGTCCAGCGCGTGTTGGCGGGCCTCAAACTGGTCCTTCACGGCCTCCCACCTTGCATCGCGGCTGGCTGTGGTTTGATGGTCCAAGGTGACGGACGCACCCGGAAGATAGTCAAAGAGCGTTTCGAGCGTTTCATGGAAAAACGGCAGCCAGTGTTCGATCCCGGCCTGTTTGCGGCCTGCGGAGACGGCTTCATAGAGCGGATCGTCGCTGCCCGCTGCGCCGAATTCGATGCGGTAATTCTGACGGAAGCGGCGGATAGCGGCCTCATCTAGAATGACCTCGCTGACGGGGGCCAACTCAATGCGGTCCAGTTTCTCGGTCGTGCGTTGGGTGGCGGGGTCAAATCGGCGGATGCCGTCCAGCACATCGCCAAAGAGATCGAGCCGCACGGGGCCGGCCTCTCCCGGCGGGAAGATGTCGATGATGCCGCCGCGAATGGCATAATCGCCGGGTTCCGTCACGGTGGGGCTTTGGACGAACCCCATCCGGACGAGGAAGGCGCGCAGGGCATCCTCATCAATCTGGCGGTCGACCTCTGCGGTGAAGGACGCGCCTTCGAGCACGGCGCGCGCCGGAACGCGTTGGGTGGCGGCATTCAGCGTGGTGAGCAGCACGAAAGACTTGGTCACGCCGTGGGTTAGACCGGCGAGCGTCGCCATCCGCGCCGCAGAGATATCGGCATTGGGCGAGACGCGATCGTAGGGCAGGCAATCCCACCCGGGAAACCGCAGAACGGGGCAGTCCGGGGCGAAAAAGGCAAGCGCTTCAGCCATTTGCGCCATTCGCTTGTCATCGCGGGCGACGTGGATCACTGCACCGCTGCGTTCCATCTCCTTCAGCACGAGAGAGGCATCAAAACCTTCTGGCGCGCCCCCGACCGTCAGGTGGGTCGCCTCTGTGTCACCTTTCCCCATGATCAGTTCAACGCGCTGAAGTTGAAGTTCTGCATCATGCCCCAAAGGCCGGTGACGAAGATGGACACCATGCCCACCACCTGTGTCAACGTCCGGTGGCGGCGCATCATGCGAAAGAGGTCATCGCCCAGCATCGTCTCTGCCAGAATGCGCCGCGAGGATGCAATGCAGATGAGGCCGACGAGGCTCATGGGGAAGCCCAGAAGGAACAGTGCCTGGGAAAATTCATGTTCGTAAACAAAGCCCAAGAGCATCAGCATGGTCAGGATGAAACACCCAAAGCCCGCCATCAGCAGGCCCGTTTCATCGGCGATATCCACGATGCGGCGGGCGTTGATATGGGTGAGGGTCGCCACATCCTGCAGCTTTTGGGTCTCTTGCGAGCGCTGTGCGCGGGTGACCATATCCCACGGCACGCCCAGCACCCAATGGCTGGTCGAGGACCACATCACCGCCAGCATGATCCAGAACCAAAGGTTCGAAAAGCTGCGCATGTCGATGAGTTCGAATATCTCTGTGTAGACGTCCAAGATCTGTCTCGAATGTGCCTGTGTGATGTCGCGCTTGTTGCGCGTATCTGCCCCTATTACCCTTGCTTGCAGGGAATTCCTAGACTTGAGATGCATCCGCAGATGTGTCAGGAAATGTTGACAGTTTTTGCCTTATCGTCAGGATAGCCCAATGCGCCCAACCCAAGGTTCTTTTCCCGCCACTCGCCTGCGCCGTACACGCGCCACGGCCCAGATCCGAGCGCTCGTGGCTGAGACGACGCTGAGCGTGGATGATCTGATCTGGCCTGTCTTCGTGCGCGAAGGGGACGGGGTGGAGGATCCGGTGCCGTCGATGCCGGGCGTGGTGCGGCGATCCGTGGACCGCATTGTGGAAGCAGCACGGGAAGCGGCTGATTTCGGCATCCCGGCGATTTGTCTTTTTCCGTATACCGAGGCCCATAACCGGTCGGCCGATTGCGCGGAGGCCTGGAACCCCGACAATCTGTCGAACCGTGCCACGCGGGCCATCAAGGATGCGGTGCCGGACATTGCGGTGATGACGGATGTGGCGCTTGATCCCTACTCGGACACAGGCCATGACGGGTTCGTCGTGGACGGGGTGATCGTGAATGATGCCTCTGTAGATGCGTTGGTAAAACAGGCGATGAGCCAGGCGGAGGCCGGCGTGGATATCATCGGGCCGTCGGACATGATGGATGGCCGAATTGGCGCCATTCGCGTTGCGCTGGAAGAGGCGGGGTATCACGACGTGATGATCATGTCCTATGCCGCGAAATATGCGTCGGCCTTTTATGGGCCGTTTCGGGATGCGGTGGGGGCGTCTTCCGCGCTCAAGGGCGACAAGAAGACCTATCAGATGGATGCGGCCAATTCCGATGAGGCGCTGCGTTGCGTGGCGCGGGATCTGGAAGAGGGCGCGGATATGGTGATGGTGAAGCCCGGCATGGCTTACTTGGATATTTGCCGACGGGTGCATGAAGAGTTCGGCGCGCCGACATTTGCATATCAGGTGTCAGGTGAATACGCGATGATCATGGCGGCGGCGCAAAACGGATGGATCGACAAGGACCGGGCCATGATGGAAAGCCTGATGGCGTTCAAACGGGCAGGGTGTCGGGGGATTTTGACCTATTTCGCGCCGGAGGTGGCGGCGGCGTTGAGTTAGGCGGCGCATTCTTGCCAATCCATATCTTGTGGGTGCGCTTTGTGCATGACACCGCCTATAGCTTAGTCTATACCTGTGCACAGACCGGAAAAATCCGGCGCGGATTTCAGGCAGACCACAGGTAAAATCATGAGCAAACTCACCCGACGCACATTCGGATTGTCATTGGCGGCTGTGCCCTTGGCGGCATGCGGCAATGGTATCGGCAGCACGAAAAGTCAAGAAATTGACGCACGTTCTGATGCGACGATGAACTATCTTTTCAACACCTTCCCCGCCTCGCAGGAGGTGGATCGCAAGAGCACCGGCAAGCTGATCATGCCGCTGGTGACGGAAGGCGGGTTCTTCGTGGGCGGCGGGTACGGTCGCGGTGCGCTGCGCGTGGGCGGGGCGACGGTGGATTACTATTCGACCACCAAGGGCTCTTTCGGGCTGCAGTTCGGAGCGCAGCAATATGCCCATGTGCTGTGGTTCATGACGGAAGAGTCGCTAAGCGATTTTCGCCGCGCGTCAGGCTGGGTCGCGGGTGCGGATGTGGAATATGTGTTCAACGACCAAGGCGCGAACCTGAGGGCTGATACGGTGACCACAACGGCGCCCGTGGTGGCGGTGATCTTTGGTCAGGCGGGCGCTCTGGTGGGGGCGTCTCTGGAGGGGCAGAAATATACCCGTATCATTCCTTGAGGATTGTGTCCTAAGGCGCTGAATTCTTTAAAAGAATACGCGACTTAGTGCACCGCGAATTCCCCGGTCACCTGGCGCCATTCGCCAGGTGATATCAGTTTGCGATGGGTGAATTGAACCGAATGCAGCGGGCCGTCGATTTCCCGCTGCCAAAATTCCACAAAGTCAAAAAGCCTCTGATGGTCGGGCGCGAGGTCGTAATCCTGCCAGATGAAAGAATTCAGGACATGGGTGTAATCGGGCATGCGGTAGAAGAGTTCCGCAGTGGTCAATCCGTAGCCCTTGAGCATCATTTCTGTTTCGGTCATGTGCTGCTTTTGCCTCTGTTTGGTTAATCCTTCCCTTACATGATGCGCAGAACAAAAAGCTTTTCAATAAAAACAATGTGTTATCAGTTGCGTGGCGTGGCTGCCAGGGCGAACGCGCCACAGGCATTGCACCCTATATCCTGCCTCTGATATAGTTTTCCCAACTAGATATAGACGTCTTGTGAGCAGATAGGACATCACTTGAGCGATACGCCGGAAACCCCTGAAACTGAAGATGAAAACCCACCTGAGCGCCCTGTTTATGACGGGCCTTCGGTGTCCATCGCGGATGAGATGAAATCATCCTACCTTGATTACGCGATGAGCGTGATTGTCAGTCGTGCGATCCCTGATCTGCGTGACGGGTTGAAGCCGGTGCATCGGCGCATTCTCTATGCCATGCAGGAGGGCGGCTATACCCATGACAAGCCCTATCGCAAATCCGCAAAATCGGTGGGGGATGTCATGGGGTCCTACCATCCCCATGGCGACAGCGCGATCTATGACGCGCTGGTGCGCATGGCGCAGGACTTTTCCATGTCGCTGCCACTGATCGACGGGCAGGGCAATTTCGGGTCCATGGACGGGGATAACCCGGCCGCCATGCGCTACACCGAGTCGCGGCTGGATCGCACGGCGCGGGCGTTGCTGGATGATCTGGACAAGGACACGGTTGATTTTCAGCCCAACTATGACGGCAAGGAAAGTGAACCCACTGTTCTGCCAGCGAAATTTCCCAATATGCTGGTCAATGGTGCAGGTGGTATCGCGGTGGGGATGGCCACAAACATTCCGCCTCATAACCTCGGCGAAGTGGTGGATGCCACGCTGGCGCTGATTGACGATCCTGACCTTGATAGCTCGCAACTCATTGAATTCGTGCCCGGACCGGACTTCCCGACAGGTGGGATCATGCTGGGTCGGTCAGGGGCGCGGAAGGCCTATCTGGAGGGACGTGGGTCCGTTATCATCCGTTCCAAGACGCGGGTCGAGGAGATTAGGAAAGACCGCTACGCCATTGTTATTGATGAGATTCCCTATCAGGTGAACAAGGCCGCGATGATTGAAAAGATCGCGGAGACGGCGCGGGAGAAGAAGATCGAAGGCATCTCTCACGTGCAGGACGAGTCCGATCGCAATGGTGTGCGGGTCGTGATTGAGCTGAAGCGGGATGCGACGGCGGAGGTCGTGTTGAACCAACTGTTCCGGTTTACGCCAATGCAGACCTCTTTTGGGTGCAACATGCTTGCCCTGAACGGTGGGCGGCCCGAACAGTTGACGTTGCGCGGTTTCTTGAGCGCTTTCATAAGCTTCCGGGAAGAAGTTGTTGCACGGCGCACGGCGTTTGAGCTGCGCAAAGCGCGGGAGCGGAGCCATGTTCTGTGTGGCCTCGCGGTGGCCGTTTCCAACGTGGACGAGGTGGTCGCCACGATCCGTGGATCGGCGGACGCGGCAGAGGCCCGTCACAAGCTGATGACGCGGGCATGGCCGGCGAAAGACATCCTGGAATACATCGCGCTGATTGATGACCCGACCCACACGGCCAATGACGATGGCACCTACAACCTGTCGGAAACCCAGGCTCGTGCGATCCTTGATTTGCGCTTGCAACGGCTGACCCAGATTGGCGTCAAGGAAGTCACGGACGAACTTCAAGACCTGGCAGGTAAGATCAAGGAATATCTGGCCATTCTGGCATCGCGTGAACGCATCATGGGGATCATTTCCGATGAACTGCGAGACGTGAAAGAGCAGTTTGCCGTGCCGCGTCGGACAGAGATTGTCGACTGGTCCGGCGACATGGACGACGAGGACCTGATCGAGCGTGAAGACATGGTCGTGACCGTGACCTCGGGTGGTTACATCAAGCGCACCGCGCTCGCCGATTTTCGCAGCCAGAAGCGCGGCGGCAAGGGCCTCAGTGGCATGCAGACCAAGGAAGAGGACGTGGTCACCACGCTCTTCGTGGCCAGTACGCACACCCAGCTGTTGTTCTTCACGACCGACGGGATGGTCTACAAGCTGAAGACGTGGCGTTTGCCGCAGGGTGGGCGGACGTCGAAAGGCAAGGCGATCGTGAACATCCTGCCGATTCCGCAAGGCGTGTCGATTGCGGCGATCATGCCGGTCGATGTGCCGGAAGAAGAGTGGGACAACCTGCAGGTGTTCTTTGCAACATCTGCTGGAGATGTGCGCCGTAACGCCCTGTCAGACTTCACGAATGTCAAATCCAACGGCAAGATCGCTATGAAGCTGCCCGATGAAGACACGCGCCTTGTGAATGTGCGCATTTGCAGTGAAGACGATGACGTGATGCTGGTCACCAGCAGCGGGCGGGCGATCCGTTTCCCGACGACTGAGGTGCGGGTGTTCAAGGGCCGCGATTCGACCGGTGTGCGAGGGATTAAGTTGCAAGGCGATGACGAAGTCGTCTCTATGTCTGTGATCCGGCACTTTGAGGCCACGCCCGATGAACGTGCGGCGTACTTGAAAATGCGCCGGCAGGCGGAAGGCATCGAAGAGGGCGAGGTCGATGAAGAGGCCAATGAAGACGCTGTCATCTCTCCGGAACGGTTCGATGAGATGCGCGAGGCCGAAAACCTAATTCTCACGATCAGCGATGCTGGCTCTGGCAAGTTGAGTTCCAGCCATGACTATCCGGTGCGGGGGCGTGGTGGCATGGGCGTGCAAGCGATGGATAAGGCCATGCGCGGCGGGCCTTTGGTGGCGAGTTTCCCGGTAGAGCGGCAGGATCAGATCATGCTGGCCACCTCGGGCGGGCAATCGATCCGCGTGCCAGTGGAGGGTATTTCCTTCCGATCGCGATCTGCGGGCGGGGTGAAGGTGTTTGACACGGCCAAGAGCGAGGTTGTGGTAAGCGTGGCCTGGATTGCCGATCAAGGTGATGAGGACGAGGCCGAAGGCATTGCAACAGGTGACGCCACCGAGAACGCCGAAAGCTGAGATCCCATTGGTTTTTAGGAAAACCGATCCGAAAACGCGCGTTTTGGAACGCGGTTTCGCACGGATTTGCCACAATTGAACCACAGGTCCAAATCGCGGGACCAAAGCGATTGGGGATAGAAAAATGGGCGTGAGACGCGATGCATGGCTGAACCAAACGGGGATCAAACTGATCCGGGTCGTGATCGGATCGCATTTCTGCGCCATTGCGCTTGGCGTGCCCTTCGGGTTTGACCCGTTTTTCCTTTTGGGTGCCATACTGCCTGGAGACATCGCTCAAATCATAGGCGGGGCGGCGTTGTTTACACTGGCCATCGCGTTCATCTGTGGGGTCATGCTGCGGGTTGTTTCGCTGATCCTGGCGGGGTTCTTGATTTTTTCGGCAACCGCGACGGTGCTCTTGTCGAACGATGTGGCAGCTGTTGGTTCTCTTTTGCAGTCCATCGCGCTCGGGGCGGCGGTGATGCTGTGCTATGGCGCGCTGCGGCCTCACGAGCTGTACAAAACAGCGCTTTTTCCTGTCAGGACTTTGCGCGGTGCTGTGGCGCGGGAGATCAAGAATGGGGTGAGTCCAAGGCGAGTGCGGCCCAAAGCGGGGAGTGCCCGGGCGGAACGTCCTGATCCGTTCACGCGCACCTTTGCGCCGCTGATCGCGCCGACGGAGCACATGATCGGTGTGGTTGAAGGTCAAAAAGCTGCTCTGAAGCGAGCGGAGGAGCTTGAGAAGATGGCTGAAGAGGACGTGCCGAATATTTTCGTCAATCTTTGAGCAACGGTTGGCATCATCCGTCGGGCCCACCCGTTGCGAAATGCGCGGGACCTCCTTAGCTCAAGGGAAACGCTGCAAGGAGAAAGATATGCTCTGGGTCATCCTGGTTTCCATCGCCTTCGTTATTCCCTTCTGGAAACTGCTTCCGCAATACGGCCTGTCGCCTTACTGGTCCCTCGCGGCGATCTTCCCGCTTTTCGCGCTTGTGCTTCTTTATGTGATGGCCTTTCTTTGTCCTCCAAGAAACGGTTAACTAAGACGGCGTTAACAATTGTTGGACAGGTTGATGAGGGCCGTGGCGCGGAACGTTGGGGGACAAAAGATGATCGGCAAATACACGATCAGCAAATACACGATGCTGCTTGGGTGCGCGGCCGTGCTGGCAGGATGCGCGGGCGCGCCGGAGGGCACCAGTCAAGACAACGTGTCAGACTTCCTGGTGGCCGCGGCGACGATCGGGTGTGAGATCAAACACGACTCCGATTATGCACCGATTGAGTTTCAGGCCGGGATCAGCAAAGACCAGGCGCTTGGCATTGCGCAATTCTTGCTGGCGCGCGGGGATGCGCTCCCGCTTGAAGGGGGTGGACTACGGGTGACGGCGGGGCCGTGTGCGCAAACCGCGTGACCGGCGCCGGTGACACGACCGGAGGCACAAATTGTTCCTACGCGGACACGATCTGTGAAAACATGACTTAGGGACAAGACAGCGTGGGCATTCGACGCTAAATATACGCACAAAAGGTCGGGGTGTCCTGACCACATCAGGGACCAAACGAAGACAAAAGGGACTTTTCGATGGCTGTGAAGGACGAAAATTCGAAACAAAGCTGTTTGCTGGGCTGCGCAATTGCTGGGGCAATTGCGGGTGTTGTTCTGGCGGCAGCGCTTTTCATCGTGATGGGATATGGCAGTGCCGCGTCCATCTTCCTGGGCGGTCTGGCGGCTGTGATCCTCGCCGTGCTGATGATGGTGGTGTTCTGCCGCGAATTGCCCGCGCCCATTGATCAGGGCGTTGCTTCGGCCAGCCCGTCCGCGAAACCGTCTGAACCGAAACCAGCGGCGTCTGCGGCCAGCGTGACGGCAGCGGCACCGGCCGCCGCGCCAGCAGTCAAAAAGCCTACGGCGAAACCCGTGGCAAAACCAGCGGCCAAGCCAGCGACCACGGCCAAACCCAAGTCTCCAGCCAAACCCAAGGCAGCCGCCAAGCCTGCCGATGACGGCAGACCTGCTGGCTTGAAGAAGGCACGCGGTGGCAGGGCCGACAACCTCAAGGAAATAAAGGGGGTCGGCCCTAAGCTTGAGAAAATGCTGAACGGCATGGGCTATTATCATTTCGACCAGATCGCATCCTGGAAGAAAAAGGAAGTGGCGTGGGTGGATGAGAACCTCGAAGGGTTCAAAGGTCGCGTGAGCCGCGATGAGTGGGTCAAGCAGGCCAAGATCCTCGCCAAGGGTGGTGAAACGGAGTTCTCCAAGCGCGTCGACAAGGGCGACGTCTACTGATCGCCCTATATGACCGCGCATGGCACAGTCTGATCCGGTCTCCCGCAAAGGACGACAAGCGGCCTTGGTGATTGCAGGCACCGGGGTCGCTTGGATTTTGTTTGGCCTGATCGCCGACAAGGAAGGGTTCAGCGTCACCACCCGGATCGTAGGCGATCTGGTGGCGCTTGGCGGCTTTGGGTTCGCGTTTTACCTGATT
>JBCCCZ010000093.1:0-11136 GCA_039033255.1 Pseudomonadota bacterium | reverse complement strand
CTGTCATTGACGGATCGAATGCTGTGCACATCGGTTTGCGTGCCGGCCATGAGGATGGGTTTGCCGTTCGCATCACGCTGGCAACGACCCCGGCACCAGACCCAGCGATAGGTGCCATCCGCATGCTGGATGCGGTAATCCTGTTTGAGGTAGAGTTTTGAGCCCTGCAGATGCGTACGGATCGCAGAGCGCAGTTTTTCCTGATCATCCGGATGCACGCGCTCCAGCCAGTCTTCAACCGTGCTGAGCGGTTCCGTGTCGAGCCCCAGCAAGTGCCGCCAGCGGGAGGAGTATTCGACCTTGCCCGTCTCAAGGTTCCAGACCCAGACGCCATCGCTGGAACTTTGCACGATCAGATCGAGCTTTTGGGTGCGTTCGCGGATCTTGCTTTCCAGATCCTCGGCCAACTCAGACAAACTGCTGAGGTTGCGGCGGACATTTTCCAGCAGCGAATTGATCAGGACGGTGAGCTTTTGAACCTGCAGGGATTCCTCACCCAGAGCCGGGTCCACGGTGACGCGGAAGTCGAAATTGTCATCGACCATCGCGCAAAGCTGATCAGCGATAGAGGCGACCATGCGGTCGGTGTCGCTTTGCGGTTTGGCCAGGTCCTGCATGCGTGGTGTTGCCTGCCGGGCAGGCGGTTCTGCTTGCCCAGTAGGATTTACAGGTTTGAAGGCCCGATTGCGGTCAGCCATGGCGCAGCACCAGCTGCTCACTGACCTGTACCCCGGTGGGCAGGCCTGCAATCGCCGTCCAGCGCAGGCGGTAGACCGTACCGTGTTCGCCCGTTGGGCAGCTGCGTTTTTCCATCACAACGGTGTCGCCGAAGCGGTCCACCGCGTATTGCATCAGCGTCTCGTAAAGCAGGCAGAGCTGCAGTTCTGATTTGTAACGCACCTCAATGTCATGGGGCCCCATGTCGGTGAGTTGGAATTTGTCGTTCACCTGTTGCCGGTCTTCCGTCTCGCGGCAGCCACCGGCCATGATCGCGTGGATCTTGATCTGTTTGCGCAGCAGATCCTCAGAGCTTTTGCACATGCGCAGGAATTCGGGGAAGACATCATCGATGATGGCGAAAAACCGTGTCGTGAAAAGGGTGAAAAGCTCCTGCTCTGACAGATTGGTCTGGGCAAGGCTCGCCTGCAACAGCCGCGCGGTCTCCGCATCCGGGTAATGCTGATCCATGCGGTAGACGCGGTCGGGCGGAACGCCTGCGGCAAAGAACACGTCTTCACGCAGCTCATCGCCGCCCGCCTCCAACAGGCAATCCACCAAAACCTTTTCGATGATACCAATCACGCAACGACCTCAGGCAGCACACTCCCTGCCTGCCTTAAGCTGCAATGATTAAGAAACGCTTTGAACACGGGGGCCACTTTGCGGCGCATCGGAAAGCATTTGCCCAGTTTCAGTGGCGCCTTCCCTGCGTCAGCTTGACCTTCGGGATGGGCGGTCGCTCGATGGTCAAAGGGGTTGCATCACGCGGGTTCGGGTGGGATGCAACCACATCTGCAAGACAGCAAGACGCATGGTTTTGTGGCGCACACGATGCAAGTGACCGTTGCATTGCGCGGTGGCCATATGACCAAGGTCGCTGGCCAGGCGGCAAGTTTCGCGCCGGCGATTGGAATGCTCATGTCGGGTGCGGCCTCCATCGCGTTTGGCAGTGCGGTGACTGTGACCGGTGCCACAGCAGGCGACTGCACCGGCGGTGGAGGCACTTGTATTTGTTCGAAGCCTGTGACGGCTGGGGATACGACCCTGGCGATCACCAATGCGGGCGGTGTCACTGCGACGACCGAGCCTGGGGTCGGGATCGACATGTCGGGCACCGGCGGGGTGCCTTCACGTTGACGGCAGGGCTGGGCGGGGGGCGTGGTTTTTGATGCTCAGAACAGCGCTGGCATCACAGGTGGAGATGCTGGCATTTCTTCCACCGTGACTGCCGATGGCACAACCACCGTCATCACCACGACGGGGGTTGTCGCGGGCGGCGGATCGGGCATTTACGCCTCCAACGCTGGCACGGGCGGTCTGACTATCACATCGTCCAACAGCGGGGCCGACTTGGTGACGAGGTCGACCAGCGGGATCTACGCCTCCAACACCCGCGTCAACACGGGTGCCACGCTGAGCGGTGTGATGAGCCTCGGCGATGGGTCGGTCATCATGACCATCGCGGATGCGACGATCACGAGCGTCACCGTTTTCAATGGCGGCGATGACAGCGATGCGGGCGACGGGTTCATCGACATGCTGCGGTTTTCGGGCTTCAACGGGTCCTTCAGCGCCGATCCGATAAACTGGGAGGAGGTGGTGTTTGCCGCCTCTGTTGCCGAAGTGTCGGGCGCCGCGATCACTGCGCCAGACCGGTTTCATGCTAGATGCGCCGCTGACGGTCGCTGCCTTCTCCAGCTTTGATGCGGGGCTTGGCAGCGCGGGCATTGTGGTGATCAATGGCCATGTGACTGATGCGGGGCTGGTGATGCTCGGCGATGGCACGGTGGGCGACCGGCTAACGATCAATGGCGATGTCTCTGGCGCGGGCAGCATCCATGTGAGCGCTGTCACCGCGAGTGATATGCGCATGGATGTGACGGTGTTGGACGCAACTGGGGCCACCTCGGCGGGCGCGTTCACACTGGGTTCTGCGAATATCACCCTGCCCGATGGGTCGCCGTTGCAGGTGGTGGGCAACCTGACCGACGCGTGGGAATTCGATGGCGCGGCGAACGGTCTTATTGTTTCAGCGCTTGATGCGGGCGGTGCGGTGACGAACAATCCGGTGGCACCGCTTTTGTAAGTCTGGGCGCTGTCGGTGACGCTACCCTATCTGGTCTTCACCAACCCTGTCACCAGCGGGTGGTCTTCGGCCAATGCGGTAAGCCGGGGTAACAGCGCCGGGTCGGGTATGCGCAACTTTTTGAACTGGATCCGACCCTTGAGACTGCGATCTGGGTGTCGTTTTCCGCCGGGCAGGCGAACCTGAATGGGTGCAGCACGACGGGGTCCAGTTTTGACACCGATCTTTCGGAATTTGAGACGGACATCGACCTGCCCGTTTTTGAAGGCCAGAGCGGACGGCCTCTGACGTCTCCGACCGGCTGACGGTGATGCCGCAACTGCAGGTCTTGCTCGGGGATGCGAGCAGTGACAGCGTCGCGGATCCGTTTGGCTCGGGTTTCGTGGGGACGATCACGGACGGGTCCGTCACAACCGCTCGGGTGGGCGTGATGGCAGAGACAAGCACACAGCGCGGCAGTCTGTATGTCACGCTGAGTTACATCAGCGCCTTCGATGCCGACACCCGGGTGCGGTTTGGGGAAAGCAGCTTCGCCACCCGCTTTGATCCTGACCGGGTGGAGCTGCGCGCGGGCGGTCAGATGGCGATCAGGCAGAATAGCATCTTGCATGGTGGGTTAACGGTGCAGGGTGCGCTGAGTGATTTCAGCGATGACAATGCCGTCAGCGTGACAGGCGGCATCCGGGTGAAATTCTGACCACCGGGCTCCCTTGCTTCATCTTGCCAGAAATACTCCGGGGGGAGCGGCGAAACCTCTGGTTTCGCCGTTGGGGGGCTGGCCCCCCTTCCCCGCGCCCAAGGTGGCGAGTGGCATCATGTTAAGTCCTGGATGAACCTGATCATGTGGCGTGCGACCTGCTCGCCGGCTTCCAGCAGGACGGAATGCTTCACGTCGGGCAGGATCACGAGTTCTGAGTGAGGAAGGGCGGCGTCGATCTGGTGGTTGAGACGCGGGTTGCAGCCGCCATCGTTTTCTCCGGTGAGCACCAGTGACGGCGGGACGACTTCGTGCAGCCAAGAGGCCATTTCGGTGCCTGCATAGATGCGAAAAACGTTCAGGAACACATCTGGGTCGGTGTCAATGACCTGCTGGAGTCTGCGGTCGACGATGTCGCGGTGGTTCGCGATGAAAGCGTCGGTGTACCAGCGGTCGATGAGCGTTTGCAGCACGCCGGGCACGCCACTGGCCTCCATCGCGTGGACGACGGCCCAGACTTTCTGGCTGTCCTTTTCCGTGCGGAAGGCGGCGGTGGACAGAAGGCCCAAGGACAGCACGCGGTCGGGGTATGCACGGGCGTAAGCCGGGCCGATCATGCCGCCCAGCGAATGGCCTGCGATGTGGCAGCTGTCCAAGCCAAGTTTCTGCCGGAGCGTTTCCAGATCGGCCACCAGTTCATCAAGGCCGAAGGGCAGGTCGGGGCAGGGGGAGGCGCCGTGGCCGCGTAGATCGTAGGTGATGGTGGTGAAGTGTTGCGTGAGATGGGGCATGAGGAAGCGCCATGTGTCGCGCGCCGCGCCAATGCCGTGGACGAGGATGAGGGGCGGGCCCGAGCCTTCGACGGAATAGGCGCAATCGACGGGGATTGTCATGTTTGTGGTCCTTCAGGGTTTTCAGCGCCCGGCGCGGAATCAAGGCGCTTGCGCCGCCGCGCCTTCGTCAGGCCCCACCCAGGGCTTGGCGAATTTGTCAGATCAGCGCATGGCTCAGATGTGCAGCGGGACCCAACGATAAAGTTTTGCTGTTCCCGGGTCAGGATCGCCAGACCGGGGCCTGACGAAGCCGCTCTTTTAGGTGCAAAGATCACTCTGCCGCCACCTGATCTGCTGGATCAGCAAGATGCGGCATCACCTCTTCCGCAAAGCGTTGGATGCTCTCCAGCGTCTGTGATTGCGCCACGCCGAAATTCATCGACAGGATCACTCGGTCGACGCCCATCTCGGCGTAAGGGCCCAATTGGTCCACCATCGCTTGCGGCGAGCAGATGAGCAGGTTGGCGTCCAATTCCTTGCGCGTTTGGGAGCGGGGCAGGGGGCGGGCCATGCCGGCGTCAATGAGGCCCGGGCCCGTGTAGACGTTGTCGAATTTGGAATAGTAGTACTCAGCGGCTGAGAGTTTGGCCTGACGGTCGGCTTCGGAGTTGGTTACGAAACTCACGCGGGACAGGGAGAGCGTCAGCTCCTGGCCCTCAGCGCCCATCTCTTCTTTCGCGCGGGTGAAGGCGCCGACCTGATCCAGCAGCAACTGACGGTTCCCCGCGAGCGGTGTGGTCTGGATGTGAAAGCCGCGCTTTGTGCAGGCGTAGATGCCGTCGGGGTTCATCACGGCCATCATCATCTGCGGGCCGCCGGGCCGCACCGGGCGGGGCATGATCGTGATGGGGTCGAACTTGTAATACTGCCCATCCCACGACACCTCCTCCCGCGTCAGAAGGGCCTGCAGCACGTCGAGGGATTCATCAAACCGCGCGCGGGTTTCTTCCATCGGGACGCCAAGGCGCTCCATTTCAACCTTGAAGGCCCCGCGCCCGACGCCCAGCATCAGACGGCCTTCGGTGAAAATGTCGGCGACGA
Organism: Pseudomonadota bacterium; assembly: GCA_039033255.1. Taxonomy (GTDB): domain Bacteria; phylum Pseudomonadota; class Alphaproteobacteria; order Rhodobacterales; family Rhodobacteraceae; genus Roseovarius. The sequence continues at coordinate 5,759 of JBCCCZ010000093.1, read as the reverse complement.
CCACCTCACCGGCATAGGTGCGCATGTCATGGAGCGGCAGCACTACGATGGAGGTCATGATCTTGATGCGTTGGGTGTGGGCGGCGATCTTGGTGGCAAAGATCAGCGGCGCGGGCATCATCAGCACGTTCATCAGGTGATGTTCGGTGATCGACACCGCGTCATATCCCAGTTGGTCGGCCAGCATGGCCTGTTCCACCATGTCGGCATAGACGCGGTCGCCGCCATAGGATTTGTCTGGGTAATCGGCCGAAAGCTGGATGCTGAATTTCATGGCGAGCCTCCTCTTGCCCCACCCTACCGCGCAAAATTAATTCTGAAAAACGGATTTAATTGCTTTATCGGTTCGGAAAAATCGAACTTAATAAAGCCATGAATTTCCTCGCCCTCAGAACATTCCTTGTGATCGTGGAGAGCGGCAACCTCAACAAGGCCGCCGACCGGTTGAACGTGACGCAATCCACCGTCACGGCGCGGCTGGATGCGTTGGAGGCGAGCCTGGGGCAGACCTTGCTGGTGCGGTCGCGCAAAGGCGCGCAGCTGACCCGGGCGGGTTTTATTTTTCGCCCCTATGCGGAGACGTTGCTGCGCGGGTGGGAGCAATCGCAGACGGCGGTGGGTCTTGCCAAAGGGTATTCGGGGCTTTTCAGTTTCGCCTGCGAATATGGGTTGTGGGACAGCGTAGGGCGGCGCTACTTCGACCGGGTGCGGGCTAAAAATCCTGATCTGGCCCATGAGGCCTGGCCCGGATCGCCCGATGAGATCGCAACTTGGATGGCCAATGGGCTGACCGACGCGGCGCTGACGATGGAGCCTGTCGTGCGGCATGGGGTGACATCTTCTGAGGCCGTGCGGGAGCGGTTGGTTTTGGTGTCCAGGAAAGCGGATCGGTCCTGCGCTGATCTTGCTGGCTACGTCTATGTCGATCTGGGGCCGGAGTTTCGGCGCGATTACACCGATGCCGCGCGCTTTTCTACGCGGGCGGCGGTTACATATGCCTCCTCGTCCTGGGCGCGCGATCACCTGTTGGAAGCGGGTGGCATGGCTTACCTGCCCTATGGTGCCGTGGCATCGGATTTGGCTGCGGGCGGGTTGCACTTGGTCGCGGATGCGCCGGAACTTTCCCGTGCTGTCCAATTGTCCACTCGGGATCAAAGCGTGGCAAAATTTGACTGGTTGGTGTCATCGAAAGAATGGCTCACCTGCCTGACCGACAGCGCATAAAAGATCAGCCGATAGTGACCCATGGGCGGGCACCTAAGGAAACACACGGGGAAACCTGCGCGGAAAGTTATCTCTATTCGCCTCTCACACCTTGCGAAACGGAAAACATGCTATACCTGATTCTCGCACGCACTCTGGAAGCAGTGCGGCGGGCGCATGACCTGCGTCGCGACAACAGGAGGAATTAATGACATTCACTTACAAGTTTTCCGCATTCAAAGCGATTGCCGTTTCGGGCGCGCTGGGCCTTGCCGCAAGTGTGGCGATGGCTGATGACCGCGCCGATTGGCCTGACAGCTTTTCTGTCGGAACGGCCAGTCAGGGCGGCACCTATTTTGTTTACGGTGCAGGCTGGACCAACATGGTGTCAGAGGCGTTGGGCGTTCCCGGTGGCACCGAAGTGACCGGTGGCCCGGTGCAAAACGCCGCGCTGGTGCAGTCGGGTGACCTGGATATGGGCATGGTCACGATGGGCCCGGCCTTTGACGCGATCAATGGCGAAAGCGCGCTGGCCCCGGGGCTCAAGCACGACCAGATCCGCGCGATTTTCCCGATGTACAAGACCGGCTTTCATGCCGTGACGCTGGAAAGCTCCGGCATCACCAGCTTTGAGAGCATCCCCGATGGATCCGTTGTGGGCGTGGGCCCGGCGGGTGGTACGCCCGGCACGTATTGGCCGCGTATCCTGACCGGGATGGGCAAGGATGTGGAATTCCGCAATGGCGGGGCCTCGGATCTGGCCGGTCAGTTGCAGGATGGTCTGATTGACGTGATGACCTGGGCCGGTGGTCTGCCGTACCCGGCGTTCAGCCAGCTAGATGCGCAAACGGATGTGGTCTATTTCGGTTTCACCGAAGAAGAGCAGGCCGCCGTGATCGATACCCAGCCGGTGTCAACCTTTGAGATCCCGTCGGGTATGTATCCGTCGCTCAACGAAGATCAGCTGAGCGTGTCGATGTGGAACTTCGCGATTGGCCATGCCGATCTGCCCGAAAGCTTTGTCTATGAGGTCGTCAAGACAGTGATGGAGAACAATCCGGGCATGATGGATGTGCACAAATCTGCCGTGGAAACCCTGCCGGAAAACTTCGACAAGAACACCTTCATCCCCTGGCATCCAGGCGCTGTTCGGTGGTTCGAAGAGAACGGGTTCGATATTCCCGATGAGCTTGAAGGCTGACAACCGGTTATAGTCCTGTAAAGTGAAAACACCCCGCCACGACGGTGGGGTGTTTTGTGCATGTTCAGAACAGACAACTCTAGATCGGACGGCGCCCCATGACCGATATTCGGCAGAATGCCCCGGATGCGACCCCTGAAATCCCCTCACTCGGGGATGGGGCAACGCCGGAGCTGGATCAGAACCAGTGGCTCACGCGGGTGGGGTTTGTCCTTTGCGCGCTGTATGCAGGCTGGCATCTTTACGTTCTGAACATCGCGCCGTTGGAGACGTGGACGTTCAGGATCATGCACATCGCGGGCGCGCTGATCCTGGGTTTCGGGATGAGTGCAGCCCTTTGGGTGCGGCCCGCGCCGGAGGATGATGCGGGCAAACTGCCCGTGGTTCTGGGTGTAGTGTCGCTGATCGCGACCTTGGTGGCTTTGGGCTGTGTGGGTCTTGCTGTGATCAACTTGGAACCCGGTGCGCAGGCCCCGCCCGCCTGGACGCTCGCGGCCTTTGGTCCTGCGATTGCGGCGGGTACGGTCCTCGCCATTCTGACCGGATGGTTTTACCCCGCGCGGAAAGGTCAGTTGCCGGTGGCCGATATCGCGATCATCGTGGCTGTTCTGGCCAGTACCAGTTTTATTCTCTTCAGCCTTGATACGCTGTCGCTGCGATTGCGGGCCGGGACGCCCTTTGCCGATGTCAATAATGGCTGGGCGGCCTTTGTGATCATCATCTTGATTGCGGAACTGACGCGGCGTTTGGCGGGGCTTGCGCTGGTGGTGATCGCCGTTGTGTTTATTGCCTATGCCTTCCTTGGGCCATGGATGCCCGGGTTCCTCGAACATCGCGGCTATGATGCGAAACGGTTTTTCACCTATATCTTCACGGACAATGGCGTGCTTGGGCCGACGACGGCAGTGTCGTCGACCTACATAATCCTTTTCATCGTTTTCGCGGCTTTCCTGCAAAGCTCCAAGGTGGGCGATTACTTCGTGAACTTTTCCTTTGCTGCGGCGGGCCGCGCGCGGGGCGGGCCCGCGAAAGTGTCGGTTCTGGCCTCGGGCCTGATGGGCATGATCAACGGCACCTCGGCGGGCAATGTGGTGTCCACCGGGTCGCTGACCATTCCGTTGATGAAAAAAGTAGGGTACCGGCCCCAGTCGGCCGGCGCGATTGAAGCGGCGGCTTCGACGGGTGGTCAAATCATGCCGCCGATCATGGGAGCGGGTGCGTTCATCATGGCCGAGATCACGGGCATTCCCTACACAGAGCTGGTGGTCGCCGCGCTGATCCCCGCGATCCTTTACTTCGCGTCGATCTATTTCATGGTGGATTTTGAGGCGAGCCGGACAGGCATGCGTGGCATGACCTCGGATGAGCTGCCCAAGATGCGCGATCTGATGCGGCAATTTTATCTGTTTTTGCCTATCGTCATACTGATCAGCGCGCTGTTCATGGGCTATTCCGTGATCCGGGCGGGGACGTTGGCCATTGCCTCAGCTGCTGTGGTCAGTTGGCTGACGCCCTACAAGATGGGGCCGCTTCAGGTGTATGAGGCGCTGGGCAATGGCGGGCGCATGGCGCTTCAGATCATCATTGTCTGTGCATGTGCCGGGCTCATCGTGGGGGTCATCTCGCTCACTGGCGTGGGCGCGCGGTTTTCCAGCCTGCTCTTTGATCTGGCGCAACAAAGCAAGTTGCTGGCGCTGGTGTTTGCGATGCTGATCGCCATTATCCTCGGCATGGGGATGCCCACCACGGCGGCCTATGCGGTGGCGGCGTCGGTTGTGGCCCCGGGCCTGATCGAGATCGGGATCGAGCCGCTCATCGCGCATTTCTTCGTGTTCTACTTCGCGGTGGTGTCGGCCATCACGCCGCCTGTTGCACTCGCCGCCTATGCGGGTGCGGCCATTGCGGGGTCGGAACCCATGCGCACCTCGGTCACCAGTTTTAAGGTTGGGCTGGCAGCCTTTATCGTGCCCTTCATGTTCTACTACAGCCCCGGCCTTTTGATGGAGGCGGAATGGTATGTCAGCCTGCGCAATCTGATCACGGCGCTTGTGGGCGTTGTGATGCTGGCCGGTGCGGTGCAGGCGTGGTTCATCGGGCCTGCGGGGCCGGTCACGCGGATCATTTTGCTGGCGGGCGCGCTGTGCATGATTTCCGGAGATTGGAAAACCGACCTGCTGGGCATCGCCATTGGTGGCACGCTGATGGCGTTGGGCTGGCGCAAGGGGAAGGTTGTTGCCTGAGGGGCCTTTTGCGCCCCGTGATCTGGCCTGGCATCCGCGGGCGCTTTACCCTGACTACCGTTCCTCTCGCCTGCGGGCGCCCGAGCGACCACTGATCCGGATGCCGCAGACGCGGACGGAGTGCACGGGACCCGTTTTTACGCAAGGTGATCTGGGGCCGCTTGATGACGATCTGATCCAGAACTACGCGGCCCCCGGTGAGACAGCGCAGGGCCCGCGGATCATTGTGCATGGCAAGCTCATGGATGAAGACGCGCGCCCGCTGCCCGGCAAGCTGATCGAGATCTGGCAGGCCAATGCAGGCGGGCGGTATCGGCATGTGAATGACGGCTACCTCGCGCCCCTGGATGACAATTTCGGTGGCTGCGGGCGATGTCTGTCGGACGAGGATGGCAGGTATCGCTTCCGCACCATCCTGCCTGGGCCCTATCCGTGGCCCAATGGCGGCAATGACTGGCGGCCCGCGCATATTCATTTCTCAGTCTTCGGCGATGGCTTTGCCCAACGGCTGATCACCCAGATGTATTTCGAAGGCGATCCCCATATCGCGCTTTGCCCCATCGTGCAGGCGATCCCGTCAGAAGAGGCCATCGACCGGCTGGTGGCCAAGTTGGATATGGAGGCGACCGTGCCGATGGATATCCGCGCTTATCACTTTGACATAGTGCTGCGGGGGCGGCAGGCGACGGTGTTTGAAAACCAGATGGAAGGCACGTGATGGCCCGCCTGAAGGAAAGCCCATCGCAGACAGCCGGACCTTACGTGCATATCGGCTGCGTGCCTCAGACCGCCGGGTTGGAGCCGCGCGCCATGGGCCCGCAACTGGGCGGGCAGATGGTTCGGGACGCGGCGCTTGAGGCGATGACGCTCGACATCACTGTGCTGGATGGAGCGGGCGATCTGGTGCGCGACACGCTGATCGAGATCTGGCAAGCGGGACCCGATGGCAGCTATGGACCCTCTGAGGCGTTCAGCCATTGGGGTCGACAGGCCACGGATCTCAAGACGGGTCTGGCGCGGTTCACGACATGCAAGCCCGGCGCGGCGGAGGGGCAGGCCCCTCATATCCTCCTGTGGATTGTGGCGCGGGGGATCAATCTGGGCCTGACCACGCG
>JBCCCZ010000092.1:0-11276 GCA_039033255.1 Pseudomonadota bacterium | reverse complement strand
GCGCATCTCGGAGGCGTTGTCGCTGACTTGGGGCCAGGTCCCCCTCTCCGACACGCTGCGTATCACCGGCAAAGGCGGCAAGGAACGTATCGTCCCCGTCATTGCGGCCGCACAGGACGCCGTTGATCATTACGTTCATACGGCGCCCTTCTCCTTCCCGGCTGATGAGCCGCTGTTTCGCGGCACCCGCGGCGGGCCACTCAGCCCGCGCCAGGTGCAAAAGGTCGTGGCCTCTGTCCGCATGCAACTGGGCCTGCCCGCCTCGGTCACGCCGCACGCCATGCGCCACAGCTTTGCCACGCATCTCCTGAACGCCGGCGGCGATCTGCGCGCTATTCAGGAACTCTTGGGGCATGCGTCCTTGTCCACCACCCAGGCCTACACGGCCGTCGACGCCGCGCGCCTGATGGAGGTCTACCGCAAGGCGCATCCAAAGGGTGGGGCCAAAGCCTGATTGCAAGCGCCCCCGTTTTCCGTCATGACACCTCCATGACGCGCGAACTGAAGGCCCTCTCCGTCCATCTTTTCACGGCCAGCGGTGCGGTATTTGCCATGCTGGCGATGCTGGCAGCGGTGGATGAAAAATGGAGCCTGATGTTCCTGTGGCTCGTCGTGGCCTTCTTCGTTGACGGCATCGATGGCCCGCTCGCCCGCCACTACGAGGTCAAAAGATACGCCGCCCAGTTCGATGGCAATCTGCTGGACATGATCATCGATTACCTGACTTACATTTTCATCCCGGCCTTCGCTTTGTTCAAATCCGGACTGCTACCGGGTTGGACGGGTTGGGTTGCGATCATCATCATCACATTCGCCTCCGTGCTTTATCTGGCGGACACGCGGATGAAGACAAAGGACAACTCCTTCTCCGGCTTTCCCGCCTGCTGGAACATGGTCGTGCTGGTGGCCTTCGCGATTGAGCCGAACTTCTGGATCACGCTCGCCTGGGTCACGGCCCTCGCGATCACCATGTTCATCCCGTTCAAATTCGTCCACCCGGTGCGCACAGTGCGCTGGCGGCCTCTCACCCTGCCTATCGCACTGGCCTGGACTTTCTTTGCCGGATGGGCGGCCTGGGTCGATTTCCATCCCGAAAGCTGGGCCCATTGGGGGCTCGTGAGCACCACCACTTACTTGATGCTTGCAGGCGTGGCACAACAGATCATTCCTGAGCGCTAGAGTCTTGGGGGCCAGCCCCCAAACACACGATCCTTGGGGGCCAGCCCCCAAACCCCCGGAGTATTTCTAGAAAGATGAAACAGGGGACACGCATCCCGGCGAGGCGCGCCCGCAAGGGAGCGATGAGCGGCCCCTCAAATTAAAAGCCCGGCCGCCCCTTCATGGCGCAACAGCCAAACTTTCGTCTCAATGCCCACTCCGCCAGAAAACCCACCCAGGTTTTGCGCCCCCAGCACCCGGTGACACGGAATGATCACCGGGATCGGATTGCCCCCACAAGCCGCCCCCACCGCCTGCGCGGGCAGGCCAACGCGGGCTGCGATATCACCATAGGTCAGCGTCTCCCCAAACGGGATTGCGGCCATTTCGGCGCAGACCTCCCGTTGCGCTTTCGACCCACGCACATCCAGAGGCAGGTCAAACGCCTCCAGCTTGCCGTCAAAATAGGCCGTGAGCTGCGCTTGCGCCTCCAAAAGCTCCGGTCGCTTCTCCGGTTCCCGCGCCCGTCGCCAGGCCACACCGGTGATCGCGCCCGCCTCGCTTTGAACCGTCACATCACCCACGGGCGTCGAAAAGGACAGCTCCGCCATCACTCGCTCGTCAGGAGGACCGTCTCAACCCGGCGGTTGGCACGGCGACCTTCGTCAGTTGCATTGCTGGCCACCGGCGCAAGGTAGCCCATCCCGTCCGACGCCAGCTGCCCCGCAGGCACCTCATAATCCTCCGTCAGACGCGCCAGAACCGAGGCCGCCCGTGCCCGAGACAAACGCACATTGCCATCAAGCGCGCCCACCGCATCTGTATGACCCACCAAAATCACCCGCCGCGCGGGGTCCGCCTTCAGGAAATCCGCCAGATTTGACAGCGAGGCATAACTGCCTTCCTCCAGCGTCGATGACCCGGTTGCGAAGACCAAATCGGGCAGGATCACGTGGCCCTGCGCCACCAATTCCGCCGCCAGCGTATCACTGGACGGCACAGGTTCGGACGCTCGCTCTGGCTCTGGGGAGGGCTCCGGCAGCACCACCGGTGTCTCCACCTCAGGCGTCACCTGTGCGCCGTCATTGGCCGCAAGGACCAATTGGATATAGCCCACATCCCCGGCACGGCTCACCAGCGCGCTTACATATTGCGCCCCCGGTACGGCCTCATTGCGCGCTGACAAAAACCGGAAATCGAACAGATCGACAAACATGTCAGGCGCAGGCAGCACATCAATCCCGAAGCGAAAATCGAACCCGCCGCATTCCTCACCCGTACAATCGAGCAGCACCTCATAGCCCTGTGCCTGCACCTGATCCCGGATCGCAGTCAGCAACCCAAGCGTCGAAAGCTCCTCGCCCGCGATCTGCCAGGCCTGCCGGACAATGCGGCCTTCCAATTCCTCACTGGGCACACGGCCCTCACTGATCGGTGCTGTGGGCAGGAAATAGGTGTCGGCGGCGCGGTCCACCTCTCGCACCAACTGCGCCTGCCCGGGCAAGGTCAAATCCAGCGCCGCCGCCGGGCCCGCTAAGGCCAGACAGAGAAGAGCGACAAGCCTCACCGCGCTTGCCCGTGATACTCGGGGTTGGGTTGCATCCCCACCGCACTGGCCATGCGGTTCGACATGTTGAAAAATCCCACCACGCTCGCGATGTCCCAGATGTCACGATCGGTGAACCCCACCGCGCGCAGGGCATCGCGATCGGCGTCCTCCACTTCGGCGCTGGCCTTGGTCACCTTCTCGGCAAAACCCAGCATCGCCCGGGCCCGCGCATCGAGATCCGCCACGCGCCAGTTCATCACCAACGCCTCACCCAGCTCCGGCTTGCCCGACAGCGCGCGCACCGCCGCCCCATGGGCCACTTGACAATACCAGCAACGATTGATCGACGACACGACCACCGCGATCATCTCGCGCTCCAGCTTGGAAAGCCCGCTCTCGGCCAGCATCAGGTCGTTATACATGGCCGTGAAGGCGTTCAGCTTGTCCACGTCAAACGCGTAAGCGGCCAGCACATTGGGCACCATCCCCAGCTTGTCACGACACACATCAAAATATTTCTGCGTCTCTGCCGGCAACGGATCGACCATCGGCAGGTCCAGCGCGGTGGGCCCTTCACTCATCTCTCATGTCCCTTCGAGGTGGCGATAATGATACTCTCCCACAACCTCGAGGCCCATGGAAGCATAGAGCGCATTGGCCCCGGCATTGGCCTTGGTGCAGAGCACCGCCACATGCGTGGCCTCTGCCCCGCGCGCCCAGCGGACCGCATGTTCCGTCATCATCCGCCCCACACCCAGCTTGCGGTGATCTGTCAGGACCTCCACCGCGTGGATCATGGCGATGCCCTCATGGATCGCAACAAAGGCTGTCCCCGCCGGGCTGTTCTCATACCGTCCAAAAATGGCAGTCTTCTCACCTTCCGCCCGGTGCATCACCGCCACCCGAGCGGGGCCAATCCCGCCCTTAGTCCAGATATCCTTTTGTATTTCCAGCGGCGGCCAGATGGTAAAGACCCGCGCCCGCGGCGGTGGCGCCTCCGCCATACCTTCCAGCGATCCGTAGTAGAGGTTCACCGGATCCACCACCTCATACCCCCGCGCGGCCAAGAGCGTATCCAGCCCCTCCTGCCCCGCAAGGATCATGAACAGCGGTGCCTGCCCCATCGCTTCCTCAGCCGCAACCACATCCGCCTCATCCACGTCGCGTGCGGCCGTCGCCGCCGACACCCGCTTGCCGCCACCTTGCCCGTCGCGCAGCAGCCACGGCCCCATCTCACGCATGCTTGCGGCAGGCCATGTGGCATCAATTGCGGCATAAAGCGTGGGCAGGTCGTGGGTCATCCCGCGAATGCCGCCTGAAGCTTGCCCATCGCCTCGCTGAGCTCCGCCTCATTCGTTCCCCGCATCACGACATTGGCCCCGAACCGGCCCTCGCGAATGAACGGATAAGACCCCATGGAAATCTGCGGGTAAGACCCTGCCAACTCGCCCAACGGCCCGGCAATATCTCCCTCTGGCCGGAAAATCTCCACTGACTGAGAGATCACCGGCGCGCCACCCGTGAGCTTCGGCAAAAGGCTCTGCAGCATCACTTCAAAAATCTTCGGCACCCCGGCCATCACATGCACGTTTTCAATCGTAAACCCCGGCGCCGTGCTGACCGGATTGTCAATCAGGCTCGCCCCATCCGGGATCCGCGCCATGCGCAGCCGCGCCTCGTTCAATTCCTGCCCCGACTTGGCATAATGCGCCTCCAGCAGCGCGCGGGCATCATCGCGCACTGAAATGGGGCGATCAAACGCCCGCGCCACGTTATCCGCCGTGATATCATCATGGGTGGGTCCGATCCCGCCCGAGGTAAACACATGGGTGTACGCTCCCGACAGCGCCCGCACCGCCGCCACAATGTCATCGGGCTCATCGGCCACCACACGCACTTCACGCAGGTCAATCCCGCGCTCCGTCAGGATACCGGCCAAATGATGCATATTGGCATCCCTCGTCCGCCCTGACAGGATTTCATCACCGATGACCAGCATCGCCGCCGTTGGATTGGACATTGGATTGGACATGGGCCACCCCCTTGCATGTTGAACGCTCCTTCGTATAGGCGCTGAAACATGCGCTTTCAAACCCCTCTGGTGCCCGGCACGCTTCTCAAACGCTACAAACGCTTCTTCGCGGATGTCCGGTTGGAGGACGGGCGCGAGGTTACTGCCCATTGCCCAAACACAGGGCCAATGACATCGATCAGTGACCCCGGATCGCGCGTGTGGTTGGAGCCCAATGACGACCCCAAGAAAAAACTGAAATTCGGCTGGCGGCTCTTGCAGGACGGCGAGGCGTTCGTGGGCGTCGACACGTCGCTGCCCAACCGCATCGTGAAAGAGGCGCTGACCGGCCCGGGCATCGACGGCCTCACCGGTTATGAAGAGGTACTGCCCGAACAAAAATACGGATCCAACAGCCGCATCGACTTCCTCCTTCGCGGCACCGGACCCGACACCTATGTCGAGGTCAAATCCGTCACCCTCCACCGCACACCCGACCTCGCCGAGTTTCCCGACACCGTCACCACCCGCGGCCGCAAACACCTCGAAGACCTGGGCAAGATGGCCCGGCTTGGCCACCGCGCCGTCATGCTCTACCTCGTGCAACGCACTGATTGCACCCGCGTGACGCTGGCCGAAGACTACGATCCCGCCTATGTTGCCGCTTTTCGCGACGCCCGCGCGCAGGGTATGGAGGTCATCGCGCTGTCCTGCCACATCACCCCTGAGGAAATTATCACAGGCGATCAACTCAGCTTTGACCTCTGACCACTGGTATAACCCGCGCAACTGACCTACATGTCATGATCAACCATCAAGGCGACACACGTGCAAAACGAACACACAGGACGCATGACCCGCGACGGCATCCGCATTCATGAGCGGGCCGATTTCGCAGGCATGCACGCTGCGGGCGCGCTGGCGTCGCGCATCCTCGATGAGGTGGCGGAGCATGTTTTCGTGGGCCAGACGACCGGCGAAATTGACCGCCTCATCGAGGCAAAGGTCGAGGCCGCCGGCGCCAAATCCGCGACGATCGGCTACAAAGGCTACAAGCACGCCAGCTGCATTTCCGTGAACCATGTGGTGTGTCACGGCATCCCCGGTGACAAGCGCCTCAAGGATGGTGACATCCTCAACATCGACGTCACCGTCATCGTTGACGGCTGGTATGGTGACACCTCTCGCATGTTCGTTGCGGGCAAGCTTTCCCGCAAGGCCGAACGCCTCGTCCAGGTCACCCATGACAGCCTGATGCGCGGGATCGAGGCGGTAAAACCCGGCAACACCTTCGGCGATATCGGCCACGCCATCCAAACTTACGTCGAGGGCGAACGCATGTCCGTCGTCCGCGATTTCTGCGGCCACGGGTTAGGCCGCGTCTTCCACTCACCCCCCAACGTGCTGCATTACGGCCGCCCGGGGCTCGGGCCCGCGCTGGAAGAAGGCATGTTCTTCACCATCGAGCCCATGGTCAACCTCGGCCGCCCGGAGACCAAAGTGCTGGCCGACGACTGGACCGCCGTGACGCGGGACAAGTCGCTTTCCGCCCAGTTCGAGCATTCCATCGGGGTGACGGCGGACGGGTGCGAGATTTTCACGCTGTCCGAAGTTGGGCTGTTTCATCCGACTTGGGGGTGAACGTCCGCATGGCGGACAAAGGCGACATTAAACGTTCTTTTTGAATGACCGCTTACTATGCTCTGCTGCGCAGACCTAAGTCCTGTGAGTGTTACTCAAATCCTTCCAAAACAACCTTCCCTTTTGCTGTACCGGTCTCAATCAAGCTGTGCGCCCTTTGCATGTTGGCAGCGGTGATGGTGCCGACCACGGTTTCAAGCGTGGTCCGGATACGCCCAGCGTCGATCTCGCCAGCGACGTATGTCAGCAGCTTGTGCTGTTCGATCATGTCGGGCGTCTGGTGCATGGCGCGTGCAAACATAAACTCCCAGTGCAGAGTTGCGGCTTTCGCTTTCATCCCCGCCATGGGCATTGGGTGGTGTGTGTCATCGATACTGACGATACCACCTTGCGGGCGGATCATCTCGACGCAGGCCTGCCAATGGCGCATGTCGTTGAAGATCGCGATGTGATCGAAGTGATCAAATCCCAGATCGTGCATCTGTGCTGGCATATCCTCACGATGGTTGATTGTGTGATCGGCGCCGAGTTCTTTGACCCATGCGACTGTCTCGGGACGGGATGCGGTCCCGATCACCGTCAACCCTGCGGCTTTGGCAAGCTGGACGCCGATTGACCCCACGCCGCCGCCCGCGCCAATGATCAGGATGGATTGGCCTGCATCACCGCGGTCCCGGTCAATCCCAAGCCGGTCAAAGAACGCTTCATACGCGGTGATAGTGGTCAGTGGCAGTGCTGCAGCCTCTGCAAAGTTGAGGGAATTCGGTTTGACACCAACGATGCGTTCATCGACCAACTGATATTCGGCGTTGGAGCCGGACCGTGTGATATCCCCGGCATAATAGACCTCATCGCCCGGTTTGAAGAGTGTCACCTCTGGCCCGACGGCTTCAACGATACCACTGGCATCCCACCCTAGGATACGAGGTGGGTTTTCGACCTTATCGCCGCCGCCCTTTCGGACTTTCGTGTCAACCGGATTGACGGAAACGGCCTTCACCGCGACCAGTATGTCCCGGCCTTTGGCCTCAGGTTTTGGCAGGTCTGCATCGACAAAAACGTCATCTTCGTTGATGCTGCGATAATGGGTGATCCCAACGGCTTTCATAACATGTTCCTTTCGATGTCTTCAGTAGCCCAGACGGCCGGGTGCAAGGGGATGGAAGCGGAAGATGCGATAGGGCGCCTGGTTGCGGGCATCCCCGTCGTTGAAGATCGCAGCCTCTGACACCTGTGCGGCCGACACATACATGTACCCATCCGGCGCAAAGCTCACGCCATCCGGCCAGACAATGTCGTCATGCGCTGCGTAGGCGGTATATTTCCGTGTTTCTGCCGGGATGATGCCAACGGCGTTCGTCTCAACCGCGGTGAGATAAAGGTTTCCGTCCCTGTCCATGCCAAGGCCACCGTTGTTGGGCTTTTCGGCATATTTCTCCACGCGCTCGCCAAGCTCCGAATTTGTGAGGGAGGTGTTTGCGATGTCGTCCAGCCGGACGCGGTAAATCCATCCACCGGATAGAGGCCCGAAATAGAGCCATTCAAAGTCCAGGTCCGCCACGATCCCGTCTGCACCGATGCGCAGCGGCTCTTTGCCGTTCTGGCCATCGACTGTCAGTTCGCGCCCATCAACGACGACGCTCACCTCTGCAGGAAGACAGCTTTCATGGCCTTGAAGAATACGACGGGTCGCGCCGGTCTCCATGTCAATGACGACCAGTGCTGCTTCGGTCCCGTCGCCATCGCGCCCAACGCCTTCATCGGCAATGATGATCTGGCGGCGCTTTTCATCGATGGTAAAATCGTTGTGCTGAGAGCTTGGCGATGTTGCAGGCATCGGCACGTAATAGATACGTTCCAGACTGTCGGTGTTGGTGTTCCAACCTACGAGTTTGGGCGTCAGATCGTTGCGCAGCCCCATATCCATCATCCAGACCACCCCGTTGCCGTCGCACCGCAAGCCGAGGACGGAATCGAGAAACAGGTCCATGTCTGTCTTCGGTGTGTTCCAGTCTGTGTTCGGGAAGGGCGACGCGCTTTGCCGGTCCGCGTTCAGCTTTGCCACGCGGATGTCAGGGTCGAAAAACGGGTGATAGCTGAAGATCACGTCCGACTTGGGCGTAAAGGTGATATTGCCGACCGATTGCTCAAGTTCAGCAAAGAGTTCGGCTTCGATCGGCCAGTCAGAAGGGGCGGTCATCGGGTCGTCCTTTCGTCAATGCTCGGAAACAGGACCGCGGCATATCCTGCCGCAGCCGAGGATTTGTAAAGCGCTCAAGGTCAGCCGATATGCGTCAGTTCATGCACCCAGAACTTTTCGAGCTTACCGTCTGTCGCGTCCTGAAACGCTTTCAGATGCGCGTTGTTCATATGCGTCTGCCAAAGGTCGCGGTTCTGCCAATTCTCATAGAACATGAAGTATTTCGGGTCTTCGTTGTCCTGATGCAGGTCGTACTGCAAGCAACCCTCTTCGGCGCGTGTCGGCGCAATCAGCTTTTCCAATTCGGCCTTTACGAAGTCGATTTGGTCTTCCTTGGCAATGACGTTGCCAGTGATGGTCAGCTTAGACATATCAATCTCCTTTGTTGCGATGCGTAAGATTTACGGCGTATGAGAAGTCGGATAAACCGGCCAAAGTAGAAATCAGTATTCGGAATACACGGATAATGAATCTGGAACATCTGCGACTATTCAAGAGTATTGTTCAGTTTGGCAGCCTGGCCTCAGCGGCGCGCGATCTTGGCCTGTCGAGCACAACGGTATCAGAACGGCTGGCGGCCCTTGAACGCGATATGGGCACCGTCCTCTTGAACAGAACAACCCGGTCCCTGAGACTGACCGAGGCGGGGCAGACACTGCTTGAGGGGCTGGAACCCTTGTTGGAAGAGGCAGACAACCTCGCGGCGCAGATAAAGCTAGGATCGGATGCTTTGGCAGGAACAATCCGGGTCAGCGCGCCGAGTGATCTGGGACGCACCCGCGTCAGCGCCATCGTCAATACTTTTGTAGCGAATAACCCGGCCGTATCAGTCGAACTGCTGCTGTCTGATGGCTATGTCGACATCGTGGGAGACGGTATCGATATTGCGCTGCGATTTGGGGCCTTGCCGGACGGCACCTTACGCACCCGAAAACTGGGAACAGCGGCGCGGATTGTGTGTGCCGCCCCAGCTTACATCGCACGACAAGGGACGCCTTCGATCCCGGAAGACCTACAAGATCATCAGTGTTTGCTGATGCGATTTGGCCAAATGCTTGATCGTCAGTGGCACTTTGGGGAGGGTGACAGCGCGACTTCCGTTATGGTGGACGGAATGCTTATTTCGAATGACGGGCACTTGGTTCGGCAATGGTGTCTTGATGGCTTCGGGATCGCTTTGAAATCCCGTTATGACGTTGCGGACGACATCGAAGCAGGTCGGCTGGTGCCCTTGCTTGAGGACTTCGCGGGCCCCGGAACGGACTTGCAAATGCTCTTTCCCCCTTCACGCGCGCAACCTGCTAGGACCAAAGCTTTGGCCGATGCGCTGGCCGAGGGATTTCGAAAATTTTCGGGGTCATGAGGGTCGGATTGCTTACGAAACCGACTTTGGTACATCGCACAGCATTCGGGAAGAATGGGCTCGAACCGGACACCAGTGCGCTCCGCACAGAAAAGGGGTCTATGGTCAAAAAAAAGCCCCGCACTGAGGCGGGGCTTTTGGTTTTGTTATTCCGTTAGGATTATTCCTCCCGGCTCTCCGGTGTTTCGACGAAATTGTCGAACGGATCACCACCAACCACATCGTCCATCGGGGCGGCCAGTGCGGCGGCGGCTTCGGCCTCCTCGCGGCGGGCCTCGATGACCACGTTGTCGCGGGACTGGGCGATCTGGCGCACCTTCAGCGTCGCACCCCCCGTCCCGGCCGGGATCAGACGGCCCACGATGACGTTCTCCTTCAGGCCCACCAGCTTGTCGCGCTTGCCCTGCACCGACGCTTCCGTCAGCACGCGGGTGGTCTCCTGGAACGACGCCGCCGAGATGAACGAGCGGGTTTGCAAGGACGCCTTGGTTATCCCGAGAAGGATCGGCTCACCCTGAGCAGGCCGCTTGCCTTTGGCCAGCGCCTTCTCATTGGCCGCGTCAAACTCCGCCTTGTCGACATGTTCGCCCTTGAGCAGCGTGGTTTCCCCGCTGTCCAGGATTTCCCATTTCTGCAGCATTTGGCGCACGATCACTTCGATATGCTTGTCGTTGATCTTTACGCCCTGCAGACGATAGACGTCCTGCACCTCGTCGATCATGTAATCGGCCAGCGCCTCAACACCCATGATGGACAGGATGTCGTGGGGTGCCGGGTTGCCATCCATGATGTAGTCGCCCTTCTGGACGAAATCACCTTCCTGAACCGGAATGTGCTTGCCCTTGGGCACCATGTATTCGACGGGCTCCATGCTTTCATCGGCGGGTTCGATGCTGATACGGCGCTTGTTCTTGTAGTCGCGACCGTAGCGGACATAGCCGTCGATTTCGGCGATGATGGCGTGATCCTTGGGGCGACGCGCCTCAAAGAGTTCGGCCACACGGGGCAGACCACCGGTGATGTCCTTGGTCTTGGCACCCTCACGCGGGATACGCGCGACCACGTCACCGGCTGCGATCTCTTGCCCGTCTTCAATCGACAGGATCGCATCCACGGACATCGGATAGGTCACCGGGTTGCCCGCTTCATTGCGGACCGGTTCGCCGTTGCTGTCGGCCACGAGGATCTCGGGCTTCAGCTCATTGCCTTTGGGTGCGGCACGCCAATCGGTCACGATCTTCTGGGTCATGCCGGTGGCGTCATCCGTGACCTCCCGCACGGCCACGCCGTTCACGAGGTCCACAAACCGAGCCGTACCCGCCTTTTCGGCAATGATCGGCAGCGTGTAGGGATC